>DATGXR010000039.1:0-6303 GCA_035298825.1 Bacteroidota bacterium | reverse complement strand
TGTGGACCTGGGACTGGTCTATGATGTGAAGATCGTCGACGACTGGGTCGGGGTGAAAATGACACTCACTACGCCGGGCTGCGGCATGGCGAATCAAATTGCCGGCATGGTCAAACAGCGCGTTGCAGAGATCCCGGGTGTGACCGATTCGGACGTGCGCATCGTGTGGGACCCGCAGTGGAATCCCACGATGATCAAACCCGAAGCGCGGAAAAAATTAGGATGGTGAGCAGCAAGGAGGAGTCTGCGACGCCGTCCCTATGGCCGGCGCTTTCGGACTCACCATCGGAATGCCGAGATTGAGTCCGCGAAGGATAAGCAGCAGACCGAGCGCTCCGACAAACAGAGGCGCCCATCGTGACAACGAGCGGCGTGTGTCGGCCGGCAAAAGACTGCCTGCAATGGAGATGCCGAACAAGACCGGCACCGTTCCCGCTCCGAATCCGGCCATCAACGCTGCTCCTCCCGCGACGCTTCCGGCCGCCGCCGAACCTGCCATAGCCATATAGACGAGTCCGCAGGGAAGAAATCCATTGATCAATCCGAGTGCAAAGAGCGATGCAAGCGTGCGCCGCTGAAATTGAGCCGCGAATGTTCGTTTCACGAATGTCGTGGCGCTCTGCGTGAACAGAAATTTGTTCCACACGCGATTCATCACGCGAGGCACAATCGCTGTCAGCAGCATCAGCGATCCCACGACAATCGCGACTTCCTGCTGCAGCCCCGCCACTGCAAATCGTTCGCCGATCAATCCCGCCATCGCACCGAGCGACACGTATGTGACGACACGGCCGACGTTGTACAGGAAGCGCCCCAGAAAAAATTTCAATCCCGCCGATTTATAGATCGGAAGCGCAACCGCGATGGGTCCGCACATCCCGAAGCAATGCAGGCTGCCCACGAGTCCGATAAGAAGTCCCGTTGTCAGTTCAGTGATCATCAATTCCTTTCAGTTTATCACGAGCGGCTGCTCGGAATAAAATTCACCGGCCGGTGTCTTCCACCCGACCTGCACCTTCCATAATCCCTTTGCCATGGCCGACGTCCTGATGCGCTGCGAATGCGCCGCATCGAGCAACATCCTCACATCAAAATCCATCTGCTTGTTTGACGGCCTGTAAAAATGTATCGTACCGGAAATTCCGGATGCGACGGCTTGCTCCGACAATGTGAGGTTCAGTGTGTCGCCGCGTGTGACGATCCTGACGGCGTCCGGCACATTCACCGCGCGTTGCGTGCTGTTGATACGGTCCTGATATGCGAGTTCCCGTTCGTAATAATTATCGGCCACCAGATCTGTCATGTGTGTCATTGCGATCGTGACAAGCACGGCCATCGCCACAAAAAAAATTCCGATCACAATCGCAATACCGGTTCCCCAGCTCATTTTTTTCATAAGGCGCTCACTATGCATAAGAGTGCGTAAAATAATTATCGAGCCAGCCAATAAAAATCGTGGCTGCATTTTTGTACGTACTCAAAACCGGTTCCGCAGAATCGACACATCTCCCTGCTTTCATTGAATCGATTCGTGCGATTATTTTTTCCTGACAGGTCCGAGGAACGATGTGGACATCGAGGCGATCCGTGTTCCGCCCGCATATACGCCAATCTCAAGCGGCGTGTTCATCGCTTTGATTTCGTCGCGTCCCAGAATCACGAAGAGCTTCACGGCGGCAATGTCGTTCGGCGGCAACACGAGCTCGCTGCCGAGAATGGTGATCTCGCCTTTGATATTCTCGAGCTTGAGCGATACGGACACCTGATCGAATGTCTTGTTCCTCAGTTTCAGATCGTACAGATTGCTAACGCGTCCATCGGGCTGTTCCTGGTAGAACATGCCGGGCGTGCGAAGGAGCGTCGCATCGATCTCGGTGCGCGTGGCGAACAGGTACCCGATCACGCCGACTAGCAGCATCAGCACGATCGAGTATCCGGCGACGCGTGCGGTGAACTTCATTCCCGTCCTGTTTTGTATGCCGAGCGCGGATGCATAACGGATGAGACCGCGAGATTTCCCGATCTTCTCCATGACAGCATCGCAGGCGTCGATGCATGCCGTACAGTTCACGCACTCGAGCTGCGTGCCGTTGCGTATGTCGATGCCGGTGGGACACACGTCGACGCACTGCCGGCAGTTGACGCAGTCGCCTGAGGTGCGTTGTTCGCTCCGTTTCAGGAATCCCCTCGGCTCTCCGCGCACGTGATCGTACGCGATGACAACCGAATTCTGGTCGAGGAGCACGCCCTGAAGGCGGCCATAGGGACAGACGAGAATGCATGCCTGCTCACGGAACCAGATGAAGATCCAATAGAAGACGGAAGTGAAGACGAGCATCGCGCTGAATCCTGCCGCATGAAGCGCGACAGGTTCTGAGATGATGAGCAGCAGCTGGTCGGTGCCGATGATCCAGGCAAGCAGCATGTTTGAAATGAGGAACGAGATCGCGAAGTAGACCGCGTACTTCGATAATTTTCTCACGATCTTGCGCGCGTTCCATGGCGAGGCGTTCAGCAGGCGCTGCGCTTTCTGGTCGCCTTCAATCCAGTAATCGATTCTGCGGAAGACCATTTCCATCAACACGGTCTGGGGACAGATCCACCCGCAGAAGATGCGTCCGAAGACGGCCGTAAACAGAAAGATGAAGACGATCACCGCGATCATCGACAATCCGAGCAGATAGAAATCGTGCGGCCCGAATGCCGCGCCGAAGAGGATGAATTTTCGGTCCACGATATTCAGCAGCATGAACGGATGGCCGCCCACACGCACGAACGGGGTAACGAATAAAATGGCAAGCAGCACGACGCTGAGCATGGTGCGCGCCGTTGTGAAGCGCCCAGAGGGTTTCTTCGGATAGACCCAGTTGCGCCGGCCGTCGCCGCCGATGATGGCGACCGAATCCCTGAACGATCCGCCCTGCGGAGCGTTCGTTGCGTCCTGATGTTGTCCGGGCGTCATTACAGCGCCTTCTTCACTGTTACTGAATCAGTCTTCGCCGCAATTGCGGTCGAATCTTTTTCAACCCACAGCGCGCCTTGCGGCGCCTTGCCGCCGACCGGATTCGTACCCTGGAGCGACAAGACATAACTGGCAAGCTCCTGTATCTGCTTCGGTGAAAACACAAGCTGCCAGCTGATCATCCCCTTTGCGGGAACGCCCATCTTGATCGTCGTGTATACATTTTTGATTCCCCCGCCATGAATCCAGTATTGATCGGTGAGATTCGGTCCGACCACTCCGCCTGCCTCGGGACCGTGGCACGAGACGCAATATTTCTTGAAATTCTCCATGCCGGCTTTAAGATCGGCGGGATTCTTCAGGGCAACAAGCTTCGATTCATCGATCGATCCCTGCGAGGCAATCATGATCTGGCGCTGAAGCGCGGCAGCCGCAAGCTCGTCCTGGTATTCGCCGAACGACAGCTTCGACGATTTGAGAATATGAAAATTCATCAGATACGCCGCTGCGAAAACCATCGATCCGTAGAACAGATAATTGAACCATGGCGGCACGCGGTTATCGAGCTCGCGGATCCCGTCGAATTCATCATCGAGCGCGGGAGCGTCTTCTTCGGCCGAGGGTACCACATAGTTCTTCATCCGGCGTACCAGGTTGACGATCGACGAGATGTCGCCGTTGAGCACAAGAATCACATAAAAAAGCAGGACGATCATGAACAGCGTCACGGCTGCAGTCACGGCAAGCGCCGTGTCGGTGCCGGGCACGCTCGGTCCCGTGGCGGCAAAAAGGAGCGCGGGCGCGCACAGACTCACTGCGACCCAGCCACCCAAGCGGCGCATCAATGTCTGCGGAACTTGCTTTTTCTGAACGATCATCGTAACGCACCTTTCCTTGCTGATGATTTTTTTCTCACACAAGTCTTCTCACATAATCATGGAAATGAAGTTGATTCATACACACAGAGCGTTTGTGTACCAATGGTTCACGTCTCATGTGCGCTTGCGCATGTGTCTCTACACTACAAATCCGACGGCGGATCGAGCGGCAGACGCTCCATCGCTCGGATATACTCGGGATCCGCGCGCAGCGCCCAGACGACCACGCCGACGAACAGCGTAAAAAATATTATCAGTGACACGATCGGATAAATCGCGATCATATCGATGGACTGAAAAAAATGTGGAAACATTGCCGCTCTCTCCCGTCATGACGACATCGCATGCACGACACAATTGACAATTCGTTGAATTGCATTGAGACAATCACACACACATCGGCTTCAGAACTCTCAATTCTGCGCCACCTTGATATCGGTTCCCAGTCGCTGCAGATAGGCGATGAGCGCGATGATCTCCTTCTGCGGCTCGGCCGGCGCGCCCGCTTTCTGCAGATCGAGCGCAATGGTGTCGGCCTGCGCGGTCAGATCATTGATCGCGATTTTTTCATATCCCTTCGGATACGGCACTCCCAATGTCTGCATGGCGACGATTTTGGCTTCCATGCTCGACGTGTTCAGATCATTCGTGAGCAGCCATGGGAAGGCGGGCATGATCGAACCCGGCGACATCGAGCGCGGATCGTTCATATGCATATAGTGCCAGAGATTCGGGAACTTCTTTCCCTCACGATGCAGATCCGGACCCGTGCGCTTCGATCCCCAGAGGAACGGATGATCGTACACAAATTCTCCCGCCTTTGAATATTCGCCATACCGTTCGGTCTCGGAGCGGAACGGGCGCACCATCTGCGAATGGCATGTGTTGCATCCTTCGCGGATATAGATGTCGCGTCCCTGCAGCTCAAGGGGCGTGTACGGCTTCACGCTGGCGATCGTCGGGATGTTCGACTTAATGAGGAATGTCGGCACCATCTCCACAAGACCGCCGATGAGAATGGCAACGGTCGCAAGCAGCGCGAATTGCACGGGACGCCGTTCGAGCCAGTGGTGTCTTGTCTCATGTCCGGCGTGCGCGTCGGCCTGCAGCGGCATCGCCTCGGCCGCTTCTTCGGCGAGGAACGATCCCTGTTTCACAGTCCGCGCAAGGTTATAGATCATCACGAGTGCGCCGGTCATATAGAACATCCCTCCGATGCTTCGCATGATGTACATCGGAATGATCTGCGTCACCGTCTCGAGGAAGTTCGGATACTGCAACACACCGAAGGGCGTGAACTGTTTCCACATCAGCGACTGCGTGATGCCGGACCAGTAGAGCGGAACCACATAAAACACGATGCCAAGCGTGCCGATCCAGAAATGCGCATTCGCAAGCTTCCGCGAATACAGCGTCGTTCTGTACAAGCGCGGCACGAGCCAGTAAAGAATGCCGAAGCTCAGGAATCCGTTCCATCCCAGCGCGCCGATATGCACATGCGCAATGATCCAGTCGGTGTAATGGGCGAGTGCGTTGACGTTCTTGAGCGACAACATCGGGCCCTCGAACGTCGCCATGCCGTAGGCGGTGACGGCAACGACCATGAATTTCAGGATGGGATCTTCCCTCACCTTGTCCCATGCGCCGCGGAGCGTCAGCAATCCGTTGATCATGCCGCCCCACGACGGAGCGATGAGCATAATCGAAAACACAGTGCCGAGCGATTGCGCCCAGTCGGGCAACGCCGTATACAGGAGATGATGGGGACCGGCCCAGATATAGATAAAGATGAGCGCCCAGAAATGAATGATCGAGAGCCTGTATGAATAGATGGGACGATCGGCCGCTTTCGGAAGGAAGTAATACATCATGCCGAGAAACGGCGTTGTGAGAAAGAACGCCACCGCGTTATGGCCGTACCACCATTGAACGAGCGCATCCTGCACGCCCGCATAGAGCGAATAACTCTTGAAGAGCGTGACGGGAATCTCGAGCGAGTTGACAATGTGCAGCACGGCAATTGTCACGATCGTGGCAATGTAAAACCACACTGCCACATACATGTGTTTTTCGCGGCGCTTCAAAATGGTGCCGATCATGTTCACCGCGAAGACGACCCAGACAAGCGTGATGAGAATGTCGATGGGCCATTCGAGTTCGGCGTATTCCTTGCTCGTTGTGAGGCCGAGCGGCAATGTGACAGCCGCGCCGACGATGATGAGCTGCCATCCCCAGAAATGGATGCGGCTCAGCACGTCGCTGAACATGCGCGCCTTGCACACACGCTGGAGCGAATAATACACGCCCATAAAAATGATATTACCGACGAACGCAAAAATCACGGCGTTCGTATGAAGGGGCCGAAGACGACTGAATGTCGTATAGGGAATGCCGAGATTGAGGGCTGGAACATATAACTGCACCGCGATGATGATCCCCACAAGCATACCGACGATCGAAAAG
>DATGXR010000038.1:0-7344 GCA_035298825.1 Bacteroidota bacterium | reverse complement strand
AAAAAATCCTCCGTCCAGTTTCCAATGCCCGTTTGCTCATCGGGCGTGATATTGGCGGTGCGGATCGTGCCGAAAGTTGTAATAAACTCGCGGCCTCCGGCAAAGTCCATCCCTTGTTTCGGTTGGCCTTTTTCCATCGGCGTGTGGCAGGCGGCGCACACGGCCGCATTGACCAGATATTTTCCGTATTCAAGCTTGTTGCTGCGATTGGGTTCGGGCACGCTTGTGTGAGTTGTGGGCACGGCGCGGATGAACAGATTCACCGGAAAATTGATCTTTGATTTCGGCGGCGTATTTTCGATCGGCGGCAGCGTGCGCACATAGGCGATGATCGAATACAGATCCTCGTCCGTCAGCTTGTTGAAACGCGAATAAGGCATCAGCGGGAAAAGCACTGAATTATCCTTGCGGACGCCGGAGGTGATTGTGCGCAGGAGTTCTCCGTCTGTAAGCGTGCCGGCCACGCCCGCCGGAGTGATATTGGGAGCATAGAGATCAGCCGGAACACCCTCATCGGCTCCGAAGTGCTCGCCGCCTTTGCCTTCACTCCCCTTGACGATCGGGCCGGCAAAATAATCGAAGTTGCGCGTCGAATGACACTCGATACACATCGTGACATGATTGGCAAGATACTTGCCGCGCTCGATGCGGCCCAGCGTGCGCTCGACAGTCAGCTGCGGCGCCTTTTCGACTTTTGGATAGTAGAGAAAATAAAAAGCCGCCACACCAACTGCGAACAGGATGATGATGGCGGCAAGAATCCCCGCAACGCGAAGAAGTTTCTTCATTGCTTCCTCCCTCTCACTCTATATGTGTGTATGCGTGTGCGCAGGCATCTGACTTGAATCTGCACACAGTCGATTGCCAAATATGGAATCAACAACACATGAAGGAAGGCTTTAGTTTCTCGGCTTTTGTTTCCCCCTGGTCTCCCGTTTGTATTATGAGAGCCTCACCGCTCCGTCGTTTTCAACGGACATCACCTCGACTGTTGAGGAGAGTCCATGGACGGCAAACTCGCGGCTCATCGCCTGGCCAATCGCCTCTTCATTCGATGTGGCAAAGCAGAAGACAGTGGGACCGGCGCCGCTGATATTACACGAAAGCGCGCCGGCGGCCAGAGCCGATTGCCTGACCTGTGCGAATCCCGGAATGAGCGTTGCCCGATATTGCTCGTGGAGACAATCGGCTGTCGCATAGCGCAGCGCTGAAAAATCGCCGCAGATGAGCGCCGCCACAAGCGATGACACGTTTTCGATATTGGTCACCGCCTCTTTCAACGTGACGCTCTGGGGAAGGATCTGGCGGGCCTGGCTCGTCAACAGCTGAAAATGCGGACTGCAGGCGACAACCGACAAGGCTTGAGTGATCTTGATCGAACGGCAGCGAAGCGCGCCGCGCTCGTAACAGTTGATCGTGAATCCGCCTTTGATCGCCGCCGAGACGTTATCAGGATGGCCTTCAATTTTCACGGCCACTTCCAGGAGTTCATCGCGCGTCTTGCGGGTTCCAAGAAGTTCGTTCGCCAGGAAGACGCCGCCTGCGATCGCGGCGCCCGAGCTGCCCAGTCCGCCGAATGCGGGCACTCCGTTTGCAATGTGCAGCGAAAATGCCGGAAGCGTTTTTCCCGTCGAACGGGCAAACGTCTTCATGCTTTTGTAGACAAGGTTGCTCTCGTCTGTGGCAATATGATCCCTTCCGTTTCCTTCGATCGTGATCACGGGCGCGCCCTGCACTTCGGTCGGCGATGCGGTCACAAGAAGGTACCGGTTCAGAGCCAGGCCGAGCGTGTCGAATCCGGGACCAATATTTGAAGTGGAGCAAGGGACTTGTACGGTGATCATATGCGTTCTCGGTAAAGCGCGGTCAATATTTTTTTCGTGGCTCACAAAAATTTTTTCATATCATCGATCGCTGCGTTGATGTCGACAGGCGGATTTGCATGCGCGCGCTTGTGCGTGATATGATAATCGACGATCGACTGCGGATCTTTTAAAATATTTCCGGTCAGAATGCCCACCACGCTTTCCGACGGTTTGATCGTGCCCGATTCCATCAACACCTTGATGCCCGCCACCGTGGCGCACGATGCGGGTTCGGCCCCGATGCCCGCTGCATCGACACAGGCTTTGGCCTCGAGGATCTCGTCGTCGCTCACCGATTCAACGACGCCGTTTGTCCAGCGAATCGTCCGGACAGCCTTCGTGTAATTGACCGGATCGCCGATCTTGATCGCCGTGGCGATCGTCTCGGCCTTCTGCGTTTCAAGCGAGGCGAAATTGTTTTTGTAGGCTTTATAAAACGGACTGGCGCCCGAAGCCTGAATCACAGCAAAGCGCGGCATCCGGTCGATCAGCCCGAGCTCGAGCGCTTCATGGAGCGCCTTGCCGAAGGCGCTTGTGTTGCCCAGATTGCCGCCCGGAAAAACGAACCAGTCCGGCACCTGCCAGTCGAGCTGCTGCAGTGTCTCCCAGATGATCGTTTTCTGGCCCTCGAGGCGAAACGGATTGATTGAATTCAGCGGATAGGCAGAGAGCGTTTCCTGGGCCTCGCGGATCAATCGCATGCAGTCATCGAAATCCCCGTTGACCACAAGCGTCTTTGTGCCGTAAGCAAGCGCCTGCGAAATCTTTCCGATGGCGACCGCTCCTTTCGGAATCAAGACGAGTCCGACCATTCCTGCTTCGCTTGCATAGGCCGCAAGCGATGCCGACGTATTGCCGGTCGAGGCGCAGGTGACGGCTTTTTGATGAAGCGCACGCGCCTGCGTGATCGCAACCGTCATGCCGCGGTCCTTGAATGAGCCGGTGGGATTTTCGCCCTCGTGCTTCAGGAAAAATTTCTCGGCCGAAAGTCCGAGCCAACCCGCAATCTTCCTGTTGCGGTAGAGCCGCGTGTTGCCTTCCTGCTTCGAAATCACATCGGCATCCGGCAGCGAGGGCAGCACCAGTTCCTTGAAATGCCATACGCCGCCCGAGGGCTGACCCTGGATCCTGGCGCGCTTTTCACTGAAATAGTGTTTCGAAAGGGCAACCTGCTTTTTAATCGAGGAAAGATCATGCACGACATCAAGCAGCGAGCCGCAGCTGCAGGTAAAGCGCACTTCATCAAGCGGATATTCTTTGTGGCAGGAAATGCATTGCAAGAGTGAGATCATGGGGAATACGCAATACGCTAATGTGAAAGAAAATGGATGTCATCTCATCGATGGTTTTCACTAATGGGGCCAGGCACGCGCGGATGTGCAAAAAAACGATACGCCCACACACGAATGGGAGGCAGAGCATCGTTTTTGCATTAATCTCTAAAGACAAGCCTTCTTATAACATAAGAAAATTTTGTTCTTCTTCAACACATGTTTTAATAATTTGCTCTCACGAACGACACGATCACCATCGCATCGGCCACAGGATCTGTTGAAGGAGAGGTAAAATCGGGCGTGACGTGCGTCTGAAGCCGGTCTGCCGCTTCGCGCACTTCCTTCGGCATCACCTGACTTGCGGCGCAGACCCGAAGCATTCCCAGCATGTCGTCGGCCGGTGAGAGGGCGCTTCGGCCCGTGCGGCTGTATTCGCGAAGGGCAATGGCCGCCATCCGGCGCGCGCTGACACGCAGCCTGCCCTCATGCCCGATCTCCCGGGCTTCCTGGGCCCGGCGCATTTCGATATCGATCTCGTTAAGCCACAGTTCGTTGTGCATGCTGTTTTGCCCCTTTCCCCCCTACCGCCACGTCAGCTTGCGGCTTTTCCCCCAAGGCTTCTTCACGCATCGATCGCCGCCTCGACTTCCGTTACACCATCGAGCGCCCGGCGCAAATCGCTCGGATCGATTTCCACAAGAAATCCGCGCTTGCCGCCATTGATATAAATACGCGGCAACTTAAAGATCGTCGATTCCGCATAAACATGCAATCTGGAGCGCGTGCCGAACGGACTGCAGCCTCCGACCATGTAGCCGGTCAGGCGCGTGACTGTCGCTTCACTCACCGGCGCCACTTGCTTCACACCGAGTGTGCGCGCCAGCTGCTTTGTCGAGACTTCCTTGTCGCCATGCATCAGCACGAGCAAGGGCGATCGGGCGTCTGTTTCCATGACAAGCGTCTTGATGACCGCATGCTCATCGACGCCGAGTTCCCGTGAACTGGCACGAGTGCCGCCGTGCGCTTCATAGGCGTAGAGATGCGGAACGAATTCAATGCCCTTCTCGCGCAGCAATCGTATTGCCGGCGTGACAGGATAGTCTGGTTTTGACATGTCTTGATGGACCGATGTGATTTACTGCACGATGAGACAGCGTGCATCGCGCTATGTGATCTGATCTTTTAATTTCGCCAGAAGCTTCAGCGCCTCAAGCGGCGTCATTGAATTGATGTCGGCTCGCTTGATAATAGAACGGATTTCATCATCTTTGAGTTCGAACATCGTGATCTGTGGAGCCTGGACTGTGCCCGTGTGTCCTTGTTGTTGCAGCAGGGAATGCTTCGCTCCTTTTGCACGAACGCCTGAAGTGTTGTCTCCCTGATTGTCGTGCGGCGAAAGTTCGGTGCGCTCGAGATTGCGCAGGATCGTTTTCGCCCGGTCGGTCAGCTCCTGCGGCAAGCCTGCCATCATCGCCACCTGGATGCCGTACGAGTGATCGGCCGTGCCCGGAGTGACCGTGTGCAAAAAGACGACCTTGTCGCCATACTCGCGCACATCCACTTTGTAATTTTTCACGCGCACAAGCTGCGCGGCCAATTCATTCAGCTCGTGATAGTGCGTCGCAAACAGCGTTCTTGCCCCGATACGCTCGTGCACATATTCGGTGAGCGCCCAGGCAATCGAGATGCCGTCGAATGTGGAAGTGCCACGGCCGACTTCATCGAGCAATATGAGACTCTTGCGCGTCGCGCGATTGACGATGTTGGCCGCCTCGTGCATTTCAACAAGGAATGTCGATTCGCCGCTTGAGATGTTGTCGCTTGCTCCCACGCGCGTGAAAATATTATCGACCATGCCGATGACTGCTTTTTTTGCGGGCACGAAACTTCCGGCCTGCGCCAGAAGCACAATGAGTCCCACCTGTCGCAGGAAGGAGCTCTTGCCGCTCATATTCGGTCCCGTGATGATCAACACCTGCTCGTTGCTCGTATCGAGCGCCACTGAATTCGGAATATATGTCTCGCCCACGGGCAGAAGCGTTTCGATCACAGGATGCCGGCCGTCCTCGATTTCCAAGAGCGCCGTGTCGTCGACGTGAGGCCGTGTGTAATTATGCTCTTCGGCTGTCGAGGCAAGCGACGTGATGCAGTCGAGCGTGGCGATCCACCGCGCATTATGCTGGATCTCGGCTGCGTGTGATGCGGCCCGCGCGCGCAGCTCGTTGAAGAGCATCGTCTCCAGGGCAAGGATGCGCTCTTCGGCATTCAGGACCTTGTCTTCATACTCCTTGAGCTCGGGCGTGATGAAGCGCTCGGCGTTTGTCATTGTCTGCTTGCGGATGTATTCGGGAGGCACCTTCTCCTTGTTCGTGTGCGTGATCTCGATATAATATCCGAACACATTATTGAAGCCGATCTTCAGCGAGGCGATACCGGTGCGCTCGCGCTCCTGCTTCTGCAAATTGGCGATCCACTCCTTGCCCGAGTGCGAGAGCCGCCGGATTTCATCCAACTCCGCGTTGTACCCGGCGCGGATAATGCCTCCATCGTCGAGCTTGGCGGGCGGATCGTCCGCAATGGCGCAGCCGATCGCTTCAACAAGGCCGTCGACGATCGAGAGCTCCGAGGCGATCTCACTCAATGTGGAGAGTTTTCCTTCAAGCGCGGCATGCGGCTTCACGGCGGCCGAAGCGATCACCTGCTTCAGAACGGGCAGGCGTTCAAGAATTGATTTTAAGGCGAGCATCTCGCGCGGATTGGCTCGGCCTGTGGCGATCTTGGCGATCAGGCGCTCCATATCGCCGATCTCCGAGAGCTGACCGATGAGCTCCTCACGCACAGAGGCCAGAGCCACAAGACAGGAAACGCCGTCCAGTCTCCAGTTGATGCGCGAGAGATCCTTCAGAGGCTGCGAGATCCACCGCTTCAGCAGCCTGGCGCCCATCGGCGTATTGGTCCGATCGATCACCGAAAAGAGCGTGCCTTCGCTTGTGCCGCCGAACGATGAGGTGATTTCAAGATTCCGCTTGGTGGCGACATCGAGCACGATCGCGTCCGACGTTGAAAACGGAAGGATCTTCTGGATGTGCGACAGATTCGATTTCTGCGTCTCGTTGAGATAGTGCATCACGGCGCCTGCAGCCATGACGCCGAGCGTCATCGAATCGATGCCGAAGCCTTTGAGGGACTGCGTCTTGAAATGCCGCAGGAGCGTTTCGTATCCATAGTCATACTGCAGCACCCAGTCGTCGATTGTCGTATAGATGGCATGCGTCGACGTGCTTGCAAGCAGTCGCTGCAGTGTGTCCTTGTCGCGCTTTTGCACGAGGATTTCCGCGGGCGTGAAGGAGATGATCTGGTCGGCGAGTTCGCGCAACGTGACTTCTGTGACACCGAACTCGCCCGTTGAAATATCGACATAGGAAAATCCGATCGTCTCACCGGAAGCGGCAATGGCCGAGGGCAGCGCGATCGAAACAAGATAATTGTTCTGCTTCTGCTCCAGCACCTTGTCTGAAAATGCGACGCCGGGCGTCACGACCTCGATCACGTCGCGCTTGACGATGCCCTGGGCAACTTTCGGATCCTCGATCTGCTCGCACACGGCAACGCGAAATCCCGCCAGCGGCACTTCACCCGATGAGCCTGCTCCGCGCCGTGTGAGCGTGATGCCGAGCACACGCGACGTGGTCTTGGCATCCTCTTCAAATGTCTCGAAGAAATCTCCCATGCGAAAAAGGAGAATCGTATCGGGATACCGCGTCTTGACCTGGTGATACTGCTGCATTAAGGGTGTCGACATGCTCAATAAGTGTTTTTTAAAATCGTGTGCGAGAAACGTGATGGGTGATGCGAGATGAAAGAAATTTCCATCCATAGTATAGAAAAAAATCGAAGGTTGTGCAAGATGCCCGGATGTGCAGTGTATCTTAACCGCGTTTTTTTTATATTGACACCAGAGAGATTTTTTTTTGATGTCCTGACTCATTGCCGATTATCCACACACAGAGAGAGACGCCAACACACGCACGTGGCCAAACAACTTTCCAAATACGTCTGTCAAAGCTGCGGATATGTCTCGCCGCGCTGGACGGGAAAATGTCCCAACTGCAACGAATGGAACACGTTCGTTGAAGAGGCGCCGTCGCCTGTCAAAGTCGCGCATACGCGCACAGGGGCAGGCGCGGCAGGCAAGATCCAGCCCC
>DATGXR010000037.1:0-2403 GCA_035298825.1 Bacteroidota bacterium | reverse complement strand
GGCAACATTCTCGATCTCGATGAACATGTGGACCGCACAGCGGACACGTTTTTCTTCCGCGTCGCATGGGATATGACGGACTTCATTATTCCTGAGGACAAAATCAATGAGGCGTTCGGCGATCTTGCCCGCGAGTACAAGGCCGAATATTCGATCCGGCTCAATCGCACAAAACGCCGGTGCGCGATATTCGTTTCAAAGTACGATCACTGTCTTCAGGAACTGCTTTGGCGGCATGAGGCAGGTGAATTCGACGCCGAGATCTGTGCGATCGTCTCGAATCATCCCGATCTCCACCAACTTGCGGGACGCTACAGGATTCCCTTTCATGTGATTCCGATTACGCCCGACAATAAACACGTGCAGGAAGCACAGGAGCTCCTGTTGCTTGAGCAGCTCGGCATCGACACGATCGTCCTTGCGCGGTACATGCAGGTGCTCTCATCGGAATTCGTGCGGCGGCATCCGAACCGCATCGTGAACATTCATCACTCATTTCTTCCGGCTTTCGCCGGAGGCAATCCGTACAAGCAGGCGCATGAACGCGGCGTGAAGATCGTCGGCGCCACGAGTCACTATGTGACGGATGTGCTCGACGAGGGACCGATCATCGAACAGGAGATCATCCGCATCTCGCACAAGGACTCGCTCGATGATCTCATACGAAAAGGACGCGACCTCGAGCGGCTCGTCCTTGCGCGCAGCGTAAGGCTCCACCTTCAGGATCGCGTCCTTGTTCATGGCAGAAAAACAGTCATCTTTGATTGAGATCACTTCATGAGCGTCATGCGCTGCGTCTGCGTGAACGCTCCCGAATTCATGCGGCAGAAGTATACGCCGCTTGAAAGTCCGGAGGCATTCCACGTGGCCGTGTAGAAGCCCGGCTCCTTCACTTCGTTGACGAGCGTCGCTATTTCACGTCCCAGCATGTCATACACAGTCAATCGCACCATTCGCGTTTCTGAAACTGCGAACTTCACCGATGTCGACGGATTGAACGGATTGGGATAATTTTGTCCAAGTGCGAATTCCTTCGGCACATCCGCGCTCAGCGCCTGCTCTCCTGCTCCTTCTTTCCAGAACACAAACGGCGAATCTGTATTCGTCACACCCGCCGAATTCAACTGCTCGCGCACCCAGGCAATCGTCGCCGTAAGCTCCGCCTTATATGTGGGCGCTGCAAGCAGCATTGCTTTGCGCAGGAATGATTCGACCTGAGCCGGCGTCACGGTGAAATCAAGCGGGACTGCCGCTTCAAGAAAACTTTCAGCGACGGGGGCAAGCGATGCGCTCAGCTGTGCGATCGTGGTATTTTCCGGAAGACAGAACAACGTTCCATACTGGATTATCATTTTTCGATATGCGGCTTCATCCGCGATGATCCGCGCCTTCGCCTGCGTGCGCGTGAGATGCGCGTACGCGGCAAGGTCTTTTGCATACACCGCGCACAACAACTCCGGAGTCTCGAAGGGACGGGCCAGAGCAGCAGCAGCGATTTTCGCACCGATGAATTTGTCATCCTGTCGTTTCACAAGAAGATCGATCGCCGTTTCCAGCACGTCGTTCGCGAGCACCGGCGACGCCTGGCCTGCCACATACTGCGCCGTGGACTCATCCAGGCCGCCGTTCATCAGGATCTCAACAATCGTCGGATACAGTTCGGGCGCCAACACTCCGGCAGTGTGCACGATGTACCCTTCGCCGGGAATCGTGACGGCGGCAGTATGGGCTGTCACATCGGCGCCGTGCGGCGCGGCATGTGTCAGAAATCCGTAGGCGACAGATTTCAGATTCCTGTTCCATGCGGAGCGATAAATCGTGCCGTCGCTTGTTTGCAGCAAAGCGTCCATCATGACCGCCGTGGAATCGAAGCTGTACGTGTAGGTATCGGGCAGCAGCGCTCCATAAAGCTCATATGTGTTTTGAAGCGGATATTTCGCACCGAGCCGATCGGCGACATACACATGTGTGGCGTTTCCCCAGGCAAATGCTGCG
Source organism: Bacteroidota bacterium (assembly GCA_035298825.1). GTDB lineage: Bacteria > Bacteroidota > Ignavibacteria > UBA10030 > UBA8401 > CAISDA01. The sequence goes on along the minus strand of DATGXR010000037.1, from coordinate 408 downwards.
GCTGTCGTGGACACAATGGCAGCGGCCAGCACGAGAATTCGACTCAGATTCTTCATAACCGGTTCCTCCTTGTCAAGACTGGCTTTTTTTGTGCGCGGCGCGCGGGACCCCGTGTCCCATGTGTCGCTCTCACACGGCAAGTATACTATTTTACAGTTTGGGAGTTGTCATAAAAATGTAAAAACTTTTTCAGGAAGCTGTTCGCACGCCAGGTCGGCGGTCATGCGAAACGCAGGCAGCAATGTGGATCGATCGTGGCAAGACAGAGCAAGACAGACAATGCGAAGCGGGGACGGCAAGATGGATTGGCGTTGGCGAAGTGGTGGCGATTTGGAGTGTGCACGCAGAGGAGCGAAATGGCGGGACTGTTTTATTTTACGCGCAATTGATGTATCTTTTTTTATTTAC
>DATGXR010000036.1:0-4506 GCA_035298825.1 Bacteroidota bacterium | reverse complement strand
ACTCTCGGAAGGGACCGACGCGTATGTTATTTCTTCTCTCTCTTGTTATCGCCATCGCGGCATTTTTATCCTACCGCAAAACCAGTCAGTATGCAGGCACTGAACGCGGTCGTCTCGGTGTGATCAGTCTCATTGTCGGCGCTCTCTTTGCCGTGATAGCCCTCGGCCAGTGCGTCACGGTAGTGCCGGCGGGCAACGTCGGCGTTATCGATTTCTTCGGAACGGTTTCACCGAACACGCTGAAGAACGGCATCAATTTCGTCAACCCGCTGGCGCGCGTCGTGAGGATGTCCGTCAAGACGCAGGAAGTCAAGGAAATCATGGATGTGCCATCGAAGGAAGGTCTCACCGTGCAGCTTGAAATCAGCGTGCTCTACCATCTGAATCCCGACAAGGCGGCCGATGTCTACAAGACGGTGGGCGAGGATTACGAAGCGATCATCATCGAGCCGCAGTTTCGATCAGTCACGCGCGGCGTCACGGCAAGCTACGAGGCCAAGGCGCTCTATACATCGGAGCGCGAGCATTTGTCGCAGTTGATCCTGAAGGAGATCGCCGCGGCAATCGAATCGCGCGGTGTCACTGTCGAAACCGCTCCGCTACGGCGAGTGGGACTTCCGCCGGGCCTGACGCAGTCGATCGAGTCGAAGCTGCAGGCCGAGCAGGAAAGCCAGCGCATGGAATTCATCCTGTTAAAGGAAAAGCAGGAAGCCGACCGCAAGCGCATCGAGGCGCAGGGCATCTCGGACTTCCAAAAGATCGTCGTGCAGGGCATCTCTGATCAGCTGCTGCGCTGGAAAGGCATCGAGGCCACAGAGAAGCTCGCCTCTTCGCAGAATGCGAAAGTCGTCGTCATCGGCGCAGGCAAAGACGGCTTGCCGCTGATCCTTGACACGAAATAAGCGCTTCTCCCCCAGCGGACGGAGCATTCATCCATCACGCGCCTGCGCATGTGCAATGCATGTGCAGGCGTTTGTTTTTTCCCGCCGAGGCCGCCTTCGGCGTCGACTGCCATTCATGCATATTGCTTTGTATTTCATACATTATGCTTGAATATTGATGCACTTTGATTATATTACTTGTATATCACCAACGGAGGAACACTATGGCAACACTTCAGGTCAGAGATGTGGATGATGGGCTGTACGACGCGATCAAACGAAGGGCCGCCCGTGAACGCCGATCGATCAGCCAGGAAATCATCATCATGATCGAATCATTTTTGCGAACCGCACAAACGGGATCGGGAGAGGCGAGGATTGAAGAATTTACGAACCTTCGCTGGGCGGGCGAGGAAACAGCAGATGAATTAATCTCTCACCTCAAACAGAAACGGATGAGCAGCAGGCGTTTTGGAGGACGCAATGATCTATTTGCTTGATACGGACATCATTATCTACAGCATCAAAGCCCATGAGACTGTGCAGAAGAATTTCCGGCGATATGCCCAGGCGCCGATGTACATTTCAGTGGTCACGTATGGCGAATTGTATTTCGGCGCCGAGAAGTCAAAGTCGCCCCAAAAGAATCTCTCCACCGTACAGCGGATAGGAGAAATTTTTCCGGTCATTGACGTGACAAAATCAATCATGGAAACATTCGGCCGGCTGAAAGCCGGATTGGGACGGAAAGGGAATGTCCTTGATGACATGGATCTGATCATCGCCTCCACGGCCATGACGCACAATTATACGCTTGTCACGAACAATGAAAAGCATTTCCGCAAGATTCCCGATCTTCAAATCGAAAACTGGAGCGTCACAGGCTCTTCATCGGCATCCGGCTGATACGAAAATGAGCTTTCTGCCTTACTGTTCAATTCCTCGCAAGGCGATCCGCCTCTGGGACACTGAATGAATGCGTCCCATCCCCCAGATGAGCATGGACAAAATGAGTCCCGGATACATCGGCTCGATGCCGAGGAACGACACGCCATGCGCGACTTGCCCCAGAATCAACCATGCGGTCGAACCGAAGAATCCCGCACACATCGACGCGAATGCAAACGCGGCCGTGATCTTCAATCGCTCAAAATAACTCGCGATGACCGGCACCAGCAGACCGGGGATGATGCAGGTGCCGATCACATACCACAACTTCACCACAGACGGCATTGTCAACGCCAAGACGACAGCAAGGATCCCGGCCAATAGGATGCCTGCTTTCGTCCAGCGCCGGATGCCGAGTTCCCGCTCCCGTTCATCGGGAAATGATATGAGTCGTCCCATGATATCATTGCCGAATGTGACGCCTGCAACGAACGTATAGCTCGAGAGCGTTGACATGATCGTGGCCAGCATGCCAATATAAAACAGTCCCTTGGCCACAGGCGGCAGCACGGCTTCAGCCAGCATCGGATAGGCAAACGCCGGCTCTTTCAAATCAGGCAGGATGGCGCGTGCGTAGAGTCCGGCCGCGCTTGTGAGAAAATCAAACAGGAACCAGAAACCGATCGACACGAAGATGCCGCGCTGGGCCGTCGCGCCGTCCTTGGCCGCATAACAACGCTGATGGAACGAGGGATCGACCAGCGTCCAGAGCGCGATAAAAAACCAGACCAGGATGTACTGCATCGAGTTGCCGCCATGCCATGTCAGATGCAGCGGCGGAAGATGCGATTGCAGAAATGCGACGCCTCCGTACATCGAATACGCGAAAGGCAGCACAATGGCGAAGCCCACAAACATCACGACAAATTCGACGATGTTCACTGCGACATCCGAGCGGAAGCCGCCCGAGAAGAGATAGATGACTGTCACGAGTGTTGAGATCATCGTGCCTGCTTCAAGACTGAGGCCGAAGATGAGCCGGATCAAAATGCCGAGCATCAGCGCCAGTGCGGCCGGCGACACGAGGATGAATGTGAGTACGGCGCCGAAGAGCGACGTCTTCTTATCGTACGAGATGAAGAGCTTATCGGGAATGGTGAAGAGATTCGTCGCTCGCGCGCGCTTGGCAATCAGGAGCGCAAACACCAGCGCGAAGACGTAATACGGCATGCCGAAGACGATCCAGTTCGACAGTCCGTACTGATATGAAAATTCGCCGATTCCGAGAATGCCGCCATACCACGTGGAGACGAGCGTCGCCACAAACACCGGGAGCGTGAGCGTGCGTCCGGCCAGAAGGAACTCCGTGGTCGATGGATCGATGCGCCTGCGCGCCCGAAATCCGACCGCCACGATCACAGAAAAAAACGCGAGAATGAGCGCGATGTCAACAACCGCTAAATGAACCATAGTCTCCCGCGCCTATCGCCTGTCTGTGTATGTGTGTGGAATGTTCCGCGAGTGCTGTCTCAACGCTGCACCATCATCAGCAGATTACCTTCATTCACGCGTACGGTGATTGAGTTTTCGAGCGCTTCGTTGCTGATGCCTTCGCGCACTCCGAACGCGATCTCTTCGTTCGAGAGCGGATAGCGCAGTCCCGTTGTCGTAACGCCGCGGCACACGCCTGTGGGCATGAGCGAGATGCGCTGACCCCGAGTGACGGCGAGCGTTTTTTCGCGGTTGACGAAAAAGATATCGAACGCGGCGTCCTTGATCATCAGATCGATCCGGTCCTTGTATTTCAGCAGGATGCTGATATTGGCAAGCGTGTGATCGATCTGATTGCCGGTGGCTCCGAAGATCACGGCGCGTTCGTATTTGTGTTCGATCAGATAATCGAGCGCCTTTTCAAGATCCGTTGAATTCTGATCCGGCAAGTATACGGTTTCGACATCGGAAAAGACGCGCTTGGTCAGCGGGATCAACGAATCGAGATCGCCGATAATCACATGCGGCCTGATCTTCCAGCGCCGAAGACGGTTGGCGCCGCCGTCGGCGCAGATCAAGAGCGGATCGGCTTCGATCATCCCGCGAAACACAGTTTTGGTCATGCCGATATCGCCATTGCAGATCACAAGCGCATCGGTGATCGAGAATTTTTGTGTGAGTGTCTCCATGTCAATATTCCTCCTCTTTCGCACCTTTTAAAAAAGCCATCCCCTCGCATCTGTCAGAGAAAAAAAGAGAGATGTATGTGTCTATATACTATTATACGCACATCCCTGCTTATAATTCAACTCCAAGCGACACAAAGACCGAGCGCGTCGAGGCGGGGAAGAATTCGTCTTTTTCGCCGTTGGGCGCATAGAGCACATCGAACACGTTCGAGACGTCGCACTTGAGCTCGAGCGACTGCAGCGAAAGAATATTCGTGAGCGTCCAGGAAACCGCCAGGTCGCCGACTGTGAACGCATCGACTGTGCGCGATTCCTCCTCGCGGTTCGTGGTATAGAATTTCCCCACATGCCGCATGGCAAATGACACAGATGCCTGATCGAGCCTCAGCGTGACCCGGGCGTTGGCCAGCAGATCGGGAAATCCCGCGATGCGTTTTCCATTTAATGAAATCGGCGAGCCGTCGGAAGCGAATTCTGTATGGTCGACGAAGCGGTTGCGGCTGTATGTCGCATTGCCCGAAAATTCAAGAAACTGTAGTGGCTGCCACTGCGCGCTT
>DATGXR010000035.1:0-5934 GCA_035298825.1 Bacteroidota bacterium | reverse complement strand
TGGGGGACTGTCGATTTATTTTTCGACAAGGTTAGAAGTTGCAGCCGCACCCGCGGTCATCTTCGGATATTCGCAAGGCTTGCTGTGGTTGGGCAGGATGATATTGGAGATTGTGTTGCCTGTTCGCGTGCCACTATTCATGATTGCGAATCCGTCCAGGTATATTCTTGCGGGCGCGATCCTGCTAACGCTGATTTACTCGATCCCGATGTTTCTTTTGGGAAAGGCGAAAAAAGAAACAGCTCACTAACAGGAGAAGATGCGGACGATAAAACGATGGGGGGAAAGCGTGTGACGTGTGTGTCTTCGTGCCGAAAAGGGGACTCGAACCCCTATGCCTTGCGGCGCTAGCTCCTAAGGCTAGTGTGTCTGCCAATTCCACCATTTCGGCGTTTTTGTTTCCAGAATCTAATTTACGCCAAAATTGTCGCAATATCAATCTGATTATGCACAGACGAAATCCATTTCATTTTTCTTCGAAGTTTACATATATTACGGTGGGGTCATTGGGAACACATCCGAATATCGGCAGGGCATTTAACCAATCCTTCGCATGAAAAATTCCACTCCGAAAAAAAAAGCGGCATCCCGGAAACCTTCGATTCGTACTCCCAAGGCAGCAGCGACCGCGGCCTTTTACATCGTCGGCATCGGCGCTTCTGCCGGCGGCCTGGAAGCGCTCGAACAGTTCTTCTCGCACATGCGGCCGGATAGCGGCATGGGCTTTGTCGTCATTCAGCATCTCGATCCGCATCATAAAGGCATCTTGTGTGAACTGCTCCAGCGTGTCACGACGATGAAGGTCGTTACTGCAACAGATCGCGCCATCGTGCATGCCAATGCTGTCTATATCATCCCCCCGAATAAAAGCATGTCGATTCTGAACGGCACGCTTCATCTGTTCGATCCCGTCGAAGCGCGCGGATTGCATCTTCCCATCGATCTCTTCTTCAGATCGCTAGCCGACGATAAGGCGGACAAGAGCGTCGGCATCATCCTCTCGGGGATGGGATCGGATGGAAGCCTCGGTTTGCGATCGATCAAGGAACGGGCCGGGATCGCGCTCGTTCAGGATCCTCACGCCGCAAAGTTCGACAGCATGCCTCAATCGGCGCTCGAAGCGGTGATGGCGGATATCGTGGCGCCCGCGGAAGAATTGCCGCAAAAACTCATCGACTTTCTGGAGCAGCCGTCGCAGCGGTCGTCGAAGATGCATGAATCGGAAAAGAATACGGGCGCATTGGAAAAGATCATACTTCTGTTGCGCACACGCTCGGGTCACGATTTCTCGTTGTACAAAAAAACAACGCTCTATCGTCGCATCGAACGAAGAATGAGCGTTCATCAGATCCGCAAAATTGCCGCCTATGTCAGATACCTGCAGGAGAATCCGGCGGAAAGCGAAATCCTCTTCAAAGAGCTTCTCATAGGCGTGACGAATTTCTTTCGAGATCCCTTCATCTGGGATTATCTGAGGGATACAGTTTTTCCGTCGATGATTGCCAAAGCCGAAGATGGGACGACGTTGCGGGCATGGGTGCCTGCCTGCTCGACCGGGGAGGAAGCGTATTCACTTGCAATCGTGTTTAAAGAGGCGATGGAGAACGTCAAACCGAACAAGACGCTTTCACTGCTGATCTTCGCAACGGATCTTGACAGCACCGCGATTGAAAAGGCAAGGAAGGGCGTTTATCTCACAAATATCACTGCCGACGTTTCTCCGAAGCGCCTCAACAGATTTTTCGTCAAAGCCGAGCATCAATACCGTCTGAGCGCAGAAATCCGCGAAATGCTTGTCTTCGCGCCGCAGAACGTGATTAAAGATCCGCCGTTCACGAAACTGGATATCCTCGCCTGCCGCAACCTGATGATCTATCTCGAGAGTGAATTGCAGAAAAAGCTGTTGTCGCTCTTCCACTACAGTCTGAAACCGGACGGCGTGCTTTTCCTTGGAAGCGCCGAAACCATTGGATCGCAGGACGCACTGTTTCAACCGATCGAGCCGAAGTTCAGGATTTATGAGTGCAGGCCCAGGGAAAAGAATACAGGCTTCACTGATTTCCCCGCAACGACCGTCGAAGGATATCACCATGTCGGCGAAATCCCATCGGCTCAGGCCAGCGGCATCAACGTGCAGGCATTAACCGATCGGCTGCTGTTGCAGAAATTTTCGCCCCCCGGTATTCTCGTCACCGAGAAGGGGGATATCATCTATCTTACCGGTGAGACCGAAAAATACCTGACTATTCCCCCGGGCAGAGCCAACTGGAATCTGTTTGCGATGGCGCGTGAGGGACTCAGAAGCGCGCTTCCCGCGGTGCTGCGAAAAGCGGCATTAAGTTATGAGAAGATCAGCCTCCAAAATGTGGTGATCGCCGGAGCTGCAGGCGAGCTTCACACTGATGTCACCATCCAGCAGATCGATAAGCCGTCTTCACTGCAGGGGAAAATATTATTGGTATTTAACGACCGAACGCCTATGAAACGATCAACCTCCAACCTCAAGAAGAATCCGAAGTCTGAGAAGGGCGCCTCGCATGGGGCATCGACGCGCGAGAACCAGCGATTGAAGAGCGAACTCCAGTCGACGCGCGAAGAAATGCAGACATCGCAGGAAGAATTAAAATCGATGAACGAAGAACTGCAGTCGACCAACGAGGAACTGCAGTCGACGAATGAGGAATTGACCACCTCGAAAGAGGAAATGCAGAGCCTGAACGAGGAGCTTCACACAGTCAATACGGAACTTCAAAGCAAGGTCGACGATCTCGCGCGTGTGAATAACGATATGACGAATCTGCTCAACAGCACAGAGATCGCGACGCTCTTCCTCGACAAGGAACTGAAAATCCGACAATTCACCATATCGACCACGAGGATCTTTAAGCTCATTCAGAGCGATATCGGCAGGCTCTTCACAGACCAGGTGACGAAACTCGACTATCCCGACATCTACGACGATGCGAAGGAAGTGCTGCGGACGCTGACGTACTGCGAGAAAACCGTGCCGGCGCGCGACACTCAATGGTTCACGATCCGCATCATGCCATACCGGACAATGGACGATAAGATCGACGGTGTCGTCATGACATTCATTGATGTGACAAAGGCGAAGACGCTCGAGAATTCAATGCGCGAGTCAGGTGCACTGCTGCGTTCGCTCATTAATATGGTCCCGAGTGTCATCCTGGCATTATCGCCTGACGGAAAGATCATTGAGTGCAATCCTGAAGCGGAGCGCGTCTTTTTCTGCAAACGTGAAGATGTGATCGGGAAAAGGTACGTCGATCTCTTCATCCCCGAATCTGAAAGGAAAAAGACGGAAGAAGAAATGAAGGGGCTCCTCAATGGCGCGTTGCCTCATCACTACCAGAACATCGTCCGAACCGCCAAAGGCCATGAGTTCCGGATCGGGTGGACCGCGCATAAGCTGCTCGATGTCCAGGGAATTTCAATCGGCATCATCACGATCGGCGAAAAGATGAATATGCCATGAAAAAAAAGCAACTCATACCCGATGACACCGCACGGCTTCGCACGAAAGCTGAAGAGGAATATTCGCGGAAACGGACGTCGATCCCGGAGACGATCAGCGATGCCGAAGCGCATCGGCTGCTCCACGAATTGCAGGTGCATCAGATCGAACTTGAAATGCAGAACGAGTCAATGCGCCAGATCATGGAGAAGGCAGAACATGCCGCGAGGCAGTATGCGGATCTCTACGAGGAAATCTACGATTATTCGCCGTCGGGGTATTTTACGCTGGACCGGGCAGGCGTGATCCGCAAGCTGAACCTGAGCGGCGCAACTCTTCTGGAGAGGGAACGGACGAACGTGGTCGGCGTCAGTTTCAATCTGTTCATCGAGGAGGAGGACGAGGAAGCGTTTAAGAGGTTCCTTGAGCGTGTCTTCGCCGAACAAAGGAAAATTTCGACTGAAGTCCACTTGCGTGTTCAGAGCCGCGAGACGATGCTCGTTCATATCGAAGCGCGCATTGCCGAGGACGACAATTCATATCTGCTGACCGCCATCGATATTACGGAACATGTGATGATCGAGGATGAACTGCGCTCGCTGAATGCGCAGATCAGGAAAGATGCGTTCATCAAGAATGAGCTTTTAAACGAGGTCAATCATCGCGTGAAGAATAATCTGATGACGATCATCGGGCTCGTCCTTGCCGAAAAACGGCATGCACTCGACGATCGGAATGAGGGAACCAGGCTCGTGTGTGAGAAGATCGAATCCCGCATCAGGGGGCTCTTAAAGGTGCATCAGATGCTTTCCGATCATCATTGGGATCCGATCGCGCTCAGCGAGCTGGCATTTCAAATCTGTTCGCTCGTCATCGACAATTCTCCGACGCCCGAGAAAGTGTCTCTGGAGATCGCGGAATCGAACATTGAAGTGCTGCCGCGCGAAGCAAATAATCTGGCGCTGATCCTGAACGAATTGACAGTCAATTCATCGAAATATGCGTTTCAACAATCGGTCAAACCGGTGGTCTCGATCGTGATTTTACAGGAGAATGACCTGGTTATGCTTGAATACCGCGATAACGGGCCGGGTTATCCTCCCGAGGTCATCCAGGACGGCAGCCATCGCGTCGGGCTTCAGCTGATCCGGCAGCTTGTTGAGGGGCTTCCCGACGGGGACATCTCGTTCCGGAATGACGGGGGAGCCGTCGTGACAATGCGGTTCCATGTTGCTGAAGGAGCCGATGCATAACACGGTTCGTGTTCAGATTCAGCAGGCGTCGGGAGCGCCGGCGAAGATCCGATGAGTCATGAATACGACGCGGAGACTGTTTGGATTCCCCGCACCTATCGCAACACGTTTTCGACAACAGACAAGAGCGCATTCAGCCGATATGGCTTGTGTATGAATGCGGAAACCTTCAGCGAACCGATGCGTTTCGCCACCTCTTCCTGCGTATACCCCGATGAGATGATGATCTTCACATCGGGCAGGATCGCCTGAAGCTTTTCGACGACTTCCTTTCCCGACATTTCCGGCATCGTCAGGTCCAACAAGACAAGCCCGATTCTCGACCACTCGCGCGCGAAGAGCGCAACGCCTTCGACGGGATTCAGTGACACGAGGACTTGATACTCGGCTGTCTCCAGGATTTCCTGCGCCATTTCTGCAATATCCGCTTCATCATCGATGACGAGGATCGTCGTTGTTGCGAGGGCAGGCGGCGCGATCTCTTCGGATGAAGGTTGATTGCCCGAGTCCGGTGCATCGCAGAGCGGCAGGATCAGGCGGAACATGGTACCTTTGCCTTCAGTGCTATCGACAATGAGTCCGCCTTTATGGCCCTGCAGAATGCCAAGCACGGCCGAGAGTCCGAGGCCCCGACCGGTAAACTTCGTCGTGAAGAAAGGATCGAAGATCTTCCTCATCGTCTCACGGCTCATTCCGATGCCGTTGTCCCTGACTTCAAGGCAGGCGTAGGCTCCGCTTGGAAGAACCGTATTGGCGATCCGTCCGTAAGGCGCAAGCTCGTCGGCATCCATCACGCACGTCTCGAGTGTTACCGACACGACGCCCTGCGCCTCGCCGATCGCGTCTCCTCCGTTGATGATCAGATTCATGATGATCTGCTCGATCTGTCCCGGATCGCCATTGATGTAGACAGGCTCGGTGGACAGACGTGTCTCGAGCTTCACATTTTTCGGCAGCGATACATTGAATAGGCTCGCGTGTTCCTTTACGACTGCCACGAGATCGATCGTGCGAACTTGAAATTTGCCCTTCCCCGAATACGCAAGCATTTGTTTGGTCAGCTCTGCGGCGCGTTCCATTGCGGTGAGCGCCTTCTCAATATTATTCATTGCCGCATGCGCGGGCGGCAGATGCGACTGTGCGAGCGAAATATTGCCGAGCATGATCCCGAGCAGATTGTTGAAATCATGCGCGATGCCGCTGCTC
>DATGXR010000034.1:0-3225 GCA_035298825.1 Bacteroidota bacterium | reverse complement strand
GGACGTGTTTTGCGTCGATTGTGATCGTGATACCGGGCGTCGTCGGCCGGACGTTCAATTGATCGTTCAGAATGAATGTCAGGTTCTTGCGGACCTGTGCGGCGGGAATCGTGACCGTGTCGATCACCGTGAGCATATGCGTAGCCGGATCGGCATTGACATGCAGTGCGTGATGAATCCTCGTCCCCGCCATTGAAAAAGCGGAAACGGTGAGTACGAACAAGAGGCTGGCAAGAGCACGGTACATTGGATTCTCCACGATTGAATTTACTTCATCACGACATGGATCTGGTTTCACAGAATTGAAATGACATCACCGCAACATGCATCGGAATCTCCAGAATTGCAGCTATCCCATCACGACAATAATCGGATTCTCTTTAATTGAATTTACTTCACCGCGACAAGGATCGGATTTTTCATGACCATATATTTTTTCGCCACTCGCCGCACATCTTCAAGTTTCACGCTCCGCAGCGCCTCGAGGAAACGCGTGTCCGAATTGTAGTCGCCGGTGAAGTACATCGAGCTGCCGAGATAGAACGCCTGGTTGATGCTTGAAAGGCGCCGGAACATCATTTTCCCCAGATACATATTGACCGATTTTTCAATCTCCTGCTGCGTTACACTGTCAAGCACGGCGCTGTTGAAGAAGCGGGGATATTGAGGCACAAGTTTTTCGACATTCTGGGGACGGGTGCCCTGATTGATGAAGAAGAGCGCCTTGTCTCCGATCACTTCGATCCCGGCGCTCATCTGATAGGCCATTCCCTGTTTCTCGCGTATTGTGAAGACGATCTGGTTCGACAATACGAGCGAAAGCGCCTGGATGGCCGGCGCGTCGGCAGGATCGATCTGCGAGATGAATCCATAGAACAAGTACGATCGCTCGCCGCCGCCCGGTTTTTCAACCGCAACCGGCGCCGAAGCCGATGTGAGGACCGGCGTATAGACTTTCGGTTCATCGGGCATCGCAGAGGTGAAGAACGAATTGAAGAGCGCATCCACGCTGTCGGGCGAGGCCGGAGACACGACCGAGACGATCATATTGCCGGGCTGGAAATACTCTTTTGCAAATGCGACGAGCGATTGATACGTTAACTGAGTGTTCGACTTCGCGTACGGATTCGGTTCGTACACGACGCCCTTGTACTCGCGTTCGAACAATTTGGCCGTTTTGTCTCCGCCCATCGACATCATTGCCAGATCCCGGTATTTCCCGACCGCTTTGTCGAATTCCGCCTCGGTCGGCACGAATCCCCTGATCTGCGAGTTGATGAATTCGACTCCGCCTGCAATGTCGTCAGAGATGCCTTCGACGCGAATGTAGCCAAAGTCAGGATGCAGATAGATATCATCCATCGATATGGCGGGATTATCGTTCACAGTATACGTGAAGCCGAAGCGGCTGCCCGTCTTCATATTCGCATCGGATTTGAGGCGCTGGCCGAAGCAGTCGTGAAGAATTTTTGATGCGTCTTTTCCGTACTTCGCCTCCAGCGGCGCTTTATGCTTGACGAGATAATGGATGGCAAGCAGCGTGCTCGCCTCGTTTTGCGAAACGATCAGATTTTTCCCGCGGGCGGGATCGATGAATCCTTTTGTGATTACACCGGATGATGCTTTCTCAACATCCTTCTTGGCCGAAGGTGTCTGAACAAGGATCAGAGACGGTGTTCCGAGCGTGAGCGTCTCAAGCTCATTCGCCGCCTTCTGATAATTCTCACCGCTCGATGAGGCGATAAGCGCCTCGATGCCATGCTTCACGATCTCTTCCGAATTGTAGATGCCGAACATATGCGGCTTCTCGATATTTCGTCCGAATTCGGTCCGGGCTTTTGTCGCTTCCGATGCGATCGTTTCAGGCGGGAGCGTAAAATTCATTGCGCCCAGTTTCGAACTAAGCGACCGGATGATCGATGTTTCCTCGCCGGTGCGCGCAAGCAGCACGATTGCCTCGATGTAATTTTGAATATGAGACTGGCGCGTCGAAAGTTTGACCGAAGTCACAATTGCGGGAAATTCCTTTTTCATCGACGATTGAATTCCGTCGGCCGATTTCTCGAGCACAAGGTCCATCAGCTCGAAATATTCTGGCAAGGAAGATGTCGGGACGGGGATAAAGATCTGCAGCGAGCGCGACTCTCCATCGTAGAATCGATGATAAATTCCGTGAGGCTGCGGAACCATCGGCAGTTCGAGTCCCGTTCCCCATCCCTCATGCGCCGGCCGGATGACCTGTCCCGATGCGGCCTTGCCGTAGATCTCGCTGATGAGCGGAAGCATTGCGCTTGTTTTGAAGCTGCCGATGACGCTGAGGATCATGTTGTTCGGCACGTATGTGTTCTTATAGAACGCATTCACGTCGGCACGCGACATCGACTGGATCGTCGAGGAAGTGCCGAGCGTCGGCAGCGACAGCGCATGCCCGTCGTAGAGCACCGAGAGCGTGTTGCGCTCGTACTGCTCCTGCGCGTTGGCGAGCGATTTTCCAATCTCCTCGAGCACGATGCCTTTTTCTTTTTCGAATTGCGCGGCCGGAAGCGTCGAGTTGAACAGCATATCGGCCTGTATTTCCATTCCCCGCCTGATATTCTCAGTCGGTGTGACCATCATGTAATTGGTGAAGAACTCACGAGTGCTGGCGTTATTATAGCCGCCGATGCGGTCGACGTCGTCGTAGAGTTGCTTCTGCGTCCGTGTGGTCGTGCCGTTGAAGAGCAGGTGCTCGAGCATATGGCTCATGCCGCTTGTCGAGAACGATTCGTTCGCCGAACCCGACTTCACGATCACATTCACGCCGATCATCGGCAGCGCGGGATTCTCGATGAACAGCACGCGCATTCCGTTATCGAGCTGATAGATCGACACGCCCTTGGGCAGTGCGTGAACATCAAATGTGCCGCCAGTGTCGGATGCCTGAAGCAAAAAAGCCGCCATGGAGAGAAGACAAAGCAGTACAACTGCGCGATGGATGATGCGATAAAGATTCATGAGACCGTGCCCTTTTATAAAAAAGTGAACGCTCCGAGATGGATGATCTTACCAGCTTTTTTGTTCGCGAAACGATGTGATATGGGCGATGTGATGCCGCCCGTGCCATGCATACAATGCAAGCAGACGGTCGACGATGCCCGGACCGTTCTCGGGATGCACATAGGTTCGTGAGAACTGCTCATCGGACAGGCTCTTCAGGAATATTACCCAGCGTTGATGCAGCGAGCG
>DATGXR010000033.1:0-11521 GCA_035298825.1 Bacteroidota bacterium | reverse complement strand
TGCAGCGGCAGCAGTACAACGGATGGATCGTCGTCGAGCAGGATGTGCTCCCTGGCATGGGAAAGCCGAAAGAATGTGCACAAAATAACAGGAATTTTATTAAGTCTCTTGGATTATGAACAAAGTCATGGAGGGAACAATGAAAAAAGTAAAAATCGGAATCATCGGCGCCGGCAGAATCGGGAAAGTCCACACGGAAACAATCGTGCAGGGCATTCCAGATGCGGAGGTCGTCGCCATTGCGGATGTCAATTTCTCCGAGGCGCAAAAACTGGCCGACCGGTTCGGCATCACGACCGTGACGAAGAATTACCAGGATCTGCTTACGAATCCGGACATCGACGCCGTGTTGATTTGCTCGCCCACGAACACGCACGCCCAGTACATCGTCGAGGCGGCCCGTGCGGGGAAACATATCTTCTGCGAGAAGCCGGTCGATCTGGATATCGCGACGATCCAACACGCCATCAGCGTTGTGGAGGAATGCGGTGTGAAGCTGATGGTCGGCTTCAACAGGCGGTTCGATCCGAACTTCAAGAAAATCAAACAGATGGTCGATGAAGGCGATATCGGCGAACCGCACATCATCAAGATCACCTCGCGCGATCCCGCGCCGCCGCCGGCTGAATACATCGCCGTCTCGGGAGGAATGTTCCTTGATATGACGATCCATGATTTTGACATGGCGCGATACATTGTCGGAAGCGAAGTCGAGGAAGTTTATGTGACTGCGGGTGTCATGGTCGATAAGAAAATCGGCGAGGCCGGCGATGTGGATACCGCGATCATCAGTCTCAAGTTTGAAAACGGCGCCCTTGGAAGCATCGATAACAGCCGCAAGGCAGTCTACGGATACGATCAGCGTGTGGAGATTTTCGGATCGAAAGGGATGATCAAGGTCGACAACAACGCGCCGGACAATCATAATTACTACAGTGAGAATGGCGTCCACGCTTCGTTGCCGCTGAATTTCTTTATGGACCGCTACATCGACGCCTATGGAAGCGAGATCAAGGAATTCTGCAAAGCCATTGTTGACAACAAACCGATCTCCGTCGGCGGGAAGGACGGCTTGTATTCCGTCGCCATCGGTCTGGCCGCCAAGAAGTCCGTGGCCGAACGCAGAGCCGTGAAAGTCTCCGAAATTTTTGCAAACGGAAAAGCCAAATGAGAATATTCGACGTAACTGAATTCGGTGCATGCGGCGACGGGAAGAAGGATAACGCCGTTGAAATCCAACGCGCCATCGACGCATGCACGGCGGCTGGCGGAGGTGTCGTGTATTTTCCCGGGAACAATGTGTTTCTCTCAGGGCCGTTCGACTTGAAGTCGCACGTGAATCTGATGGTCGAAAGCTCGTGCGTGCTGCGGGCCAATCCGGACGAGTCCGTGTATACGAAGAGCGCCTTTCGCGAGAACAAGGGCGAGGGCACGATTTGGATCGGCGGAGAACATGCGACACACATTGCTATCACGGGCAGGGGGACGATCGACGGCAACGGCATCGCGTTTATGGGGGCGGAGGAAAAGGCGGCGTATGCCTTGAAGCCGTTTTCGGTCATCGATCCGCGTCCTCATTTGCTCACGCTTGTCGACGTGGAGAATGTGGTCATTCGCGATGTGACGTTTACAAATTCAGCCTATTGGTGTCTGCACATCATCGGCTGCAATGATGTGAATATCGACAATGTGCACATTCTCAACAGCCTGAAGATCCGCAATTCCGACGGCATCGACATCGATCACACGCGCAATGTCCGCATCACCAATTGTTACATCGAGTCGGGTGACGACTGCATCTGTCTCAAGACGAGAAGGGAATACGAGGAGTGCGGGCCGACTGAAAATGTGCTCGTGTCGAATTGCATCATGACATCCACTTCATGTTCCATCAAGTTGGGAAGTGAGAACATGGATGCGATTCGGAATGTCGTCGTGTCGAATTGCATCATCCGCTCGAGCAACAGAGGCATCGGCATTCAGAACAGGGACGAAGGCGTCGTCGAGAATATCATCTTCAAGGATATCTTTGTCGAAGGACGATTGTTCGATGATGTCTGGTGGGGAAAGGCAGAACCGATTTACGTGACCGCGTATAAGCGGAAGGCGAGCGCCGATAAGGACGCCAATATCCGCTTTGCCAAGGGCCAGATGACGGGGAAGGTGGGTCCGGTCCGGAAAGTGCTCTTTTCCAATATCTCGTGCGACAGCGAAAACGGCGTCTTTATCGGCGGCGAGGAGGGAAAAATCACCGGAGTCACGATCGAGCATTCGTCGCTGAAGATCGCGAAGAAGACCAAGTTCGTTGGGGGAATCTACGATTTACGTCCGTCGGACACGATCGGACTGCTGAAGGATGACATCTCGGCGTTTTACTTCGATACCGCTAAGGATATCGCCGTCGTCAACTGCTCTGTCGAGTGGGGCGGGGTCAATCCCGGGTATTATAATAAAGTTGTCTATGCAACCAAGGTTGAAAATCTATCGCTCGGTCACATTCGCGGTTGCGCGGCGAAGGCCGATGCGGAAGCCATGGAATTTCACAATTGCCCGAACTTATCTCTTGAATAAGGATGCCTATTATGATCTATGGGATGTATGTGGTTGATATCATCGTCATTGCAGTGTACTTGACTGTCATTATGGGGATCGCGATTTGGGCGAGCAGGAGAATCAAGAGTCGTGAAGACTATCTGCTGGGAGGGAGAAAATTCGGGAAAGTCATACAGACATTCGCCAGTTTCGGCCAGGCCACATCGGCCGACGGGCCTGTGGGCGTGGCGACGACGACGTTCAGGAACGGGGCGGCGGGCATCTGGAGTTCGCTGCTCATGGCATTTTCCACACCCTTGTTCTGGATCACATCGCCGTGGCAACGCCGGATGAGAATCACGACGATGGGAGATTTTTACGAGGAACGCTACGGTTCAAAAAAAATGGCGGCCACGTATGCGATCATCGCCGCTGTCGGCATGATGGGACTCATTTCGGTCGGATACACCGCCATGAGCAAGACGGTGCTTGCGATCACGCCCAAACAGGCGACAGATTATACCGTTGCCGAACAGCACGAATCGGCACTGGCCCAGGAACTCGCATTGCTGGAGGAGAAGGATTCCAAATCGCTCTCTGCGGCAGAACAGGGCCGGCTGAAAGAATTGCGTTTGCTGAAACCCAACAGCGTCTTTTCCTATATCGATGAATCGGCGCTCATCTGGGGCGTCTGTGTGATCATCATGATCCATGCGATGATGGGAGGCCTGGTGGCGGCCTTTTATACCGATATGCTGCAAGGCACGTTCATCATCCTGCTGTCGATCATTCTCATTCCGTTTTCGTGGATGAAGATCACGGCGGTCTACGGCACCGGTCGCGGCGAGAGCGCCTTGAAGATTCTCCATGAAAAGCTTCCCGAATCGTTTTTCGAAATTTTCGGATCGCCAACACTGATCGATTTTACCTGGTATTTTATTTTGACGGCCGCGCTCGTAGCCGGCATCACCGTGGTCACGCAACCGAATCAGTTGGTGACTAACGCCGCGGCGAAAGACGAACAGTCGGCGCGTTTCGGATTTGTGACGGGCGTGTTCATCAAACGCTTTTGCACGATCCTCTGGGGCGTCGTCGGATTGTCGGCGGTGCTTTTGTATACGGGGAAGATTCAAAACTCGGATTTGCTATGGGGATATGCCACGCACGATCTGCTGGGTTCGCTTGGATTCGGGCTCGTCGGACTGATGGTCGCATCGATGATGGCGGCGCTCATGGCAACGGCCGATTCGCTCATGCTCACCGTGTCGGGATTACTGCTTCACAATATTTACATGCCGTTGGTCAAGAACAAACAGGAACAGCATTACGTGCTTGCGGGCCGGATTCTCGGAGGCTTGTTTCTCATCGGCGGAGCGATTGTGGCCACGCAGTTCAGCGGCATCTTTGAGATTCTGAAATTTGTCTGGGAATTCTTCGTCATCTTCGCCGCGGCCTTCTGGCTCGGATTGAAATGGCGGCGTGCCAACAGGCAGGGAGCATGGGCGTCCATTCTCATCACCGTGTGCGTGTTTTATTTATTCCCTGTCGTGTTGTCGCAGCTGGTTCCCGCCATCAAGACAAACACTGCCATGCTGTTGCAGACGCAGCCTGATCCCGTCACACGCACGTATGTCGCAAGGGAAATCGATGTCGAACAGCGCGAAAAAGAAATCGAGAAGTGGCAGAAAGATCACAGTTCGGCTGCAGCGTCGAGCGAGGCTCCGCAAAAAATCGCGGTCGGAGAACGGTATTCGAAAACATTCGTGCTGCCGTCGAAGGCGATCTTCTGGTCGCAGCAACCGGTGCTCAATGCAAACGGCGTGCTTGAAGCGCGCGGATATTTTTTCCCAGAGCTGTTGTTGCTTCAGACAATCGGGATCCATCTTGAAACCAATCCGTATGCGCTCAATGAGACGATCAGAATGCAGATCCGATTGTTCTTCCCGTTTCTGATTTTAATCGTGGTCTCGTTGATGACGAAATCAAATCAGGATACGCAGACGGACAAGTTTTTCCTCAAGATGAGAACGAGAGTGCGCGGAGGCGGTCCCGAGGCCGATGCGCGTGATGTCAATGAAGCGTATGCGCATCCGGAACAGACCAAGGCGATGCTGCTCTTTCCCGATACGAGTTGGGAGATTTATCGATGGAACAAACAGGACATCGTCGGATTCCTCGTGTCGATCGGCATCGTGTTTATTGTGATCGGAACGCTGTTTGTCGTCGTGAAGGTATTGTAACGTGATGCTCCGTTTTACGTGATCGGAATTTAGAGCACTCGTTCGTTCGCGCGCTGCATATGTTTTCATCATAGTTTTCTGAAAGGAGGGGCCGGTTTCACATCTGTCGTATCGACATGCGTGAAGCCGGCCCCTCGATTTATATGCCACATTCACATCACTTCCATGTAAAGTAAAAAAAACACTCCAGCGGACAAAAAAGTACTTGACTTTTCAAAATTATTTGCCATATTGCATAGAGGAACTAGAGCGGTTTAGTAATTGGAAAGCGACTTCTTGTATCGTATTGTAAAATAAAGCGTTAAAAAATTATTATTTAAATTGAAGCGTTTTATTAACACAACCAAACGGATGGCGGTATGAAACAATTTACTACAGTGAAATACGGCATTGTGTTCCTTCTTCTTATTCCGGTATTGAGTCTCGGTGCAGGCAAACTCAAAGGGAAGATCGAAGATGCGCAATCGAAGGATCCCCTGATCGGCGCGAATGTGCTGCTTGTCGGGACAAGCGTCGGAGCGGTATCCGATATCTACGGGAACTACCTGCTTCCCGCCGTCGCTCCGGGCAAATACACAGTCCGGTGTTCCTATCTCGGTTATGTCCTTAAAACGGCTCCCGTGACGATCACAGACGGCGCAACGAGCGAAGTCAATTTCGCACTGACTGCGGACGTGCTCGAGGGACAGGAAGTGGTGATTTCCGCTCAGGCGTTCGGACAGGCCGCCGCCATCAACCAGCAGTTGAGCTCGAACACGATCGTCAACGTCATCTCTGAACAGAAAATCAAAGAACTGCCCGACGCCAATGCCGCCGAAGCAATCGGCCGTCTGCCTGGTGTCTCCGTCGTGCGTTCAGGCGGCGAAGCATCGCAGATCATGCTGCGTGGTCTCGGCGAGAACATGATGACAATCACCGTGGATGGCGTGAAGCTCTCGCCGACAGATGCAAATTCACGAGGCGTCGATTTAAGCGCGATCGCGCAGAGCTCCCTGTCCGGAATCGAAGTGTCGAAGGCGGTGACCTCGGATATGGACGGCGAAGCGATTGCCGGCCGTGTGAATTTTGTCACGAAGATTGCGCCTGAGCAGCGGGAGATTCAACTCAATCTCTACGGGATGTATAACGGATTGGATAAAAACACGAGCCAGTATAATCTGATCGGCCGGTATGGCGACCGGTTTTTTGACGGCGTGATGGGCGTGCAACTCTTCGGCAACATTGAAAAGCGCGACAGAAGCAGCGAGGAGTACGATGTCAGTTATTACGAATATCAAAAATTTCAGTACTACGTGTCCTCCTTCGGCGTGCGCTATACGCCTGAAACCCGGCAGCGCGAAGGGGGAAAGGTGCTGTTGGATTTTAAAACGCCCGATGAAGGAATTCTCAAAATCAACGGCGAGCTCAATCGGACGAAGAGAAATTCGCACACGATCTTCCGCAATTATCCGTATTCACGGGAGGTCAATTATTCTTTCAATGGTCAGGATCTGACGACCGATATCCGGAATGTCGCCCTGCAGGGAGAGAATCATCTGTTCGATTGGAATGTCAATTGGAATCTTTCGTACACCGAATCAAAAAATGACAATCCCTATAATTTCACAATGAACTATGGCGAAGATGACGGCATGAACGGCATCGTTCCCGTGGACTACCAGCGGTCCGCCAACTTCCTCGGCTTCATTTCTTTCGCGCGGAATAATTTCCAGAAGACGTCCTTTAATACCGCGCAGGCAGAGACAAACTCAAGTCTTGATTTTGAAAAAACAGCGTTTGCCGACATCAAGCGGGAGTACAATGCGTTCAATCTGAACGGAGAAATTAAATTTGGCGGGAAATACCGTTCGAAGTACCACAGACGATTCGGGCAGAAATTCCAGGCGCTCTACTATCTGGGAAACAATGATTGCAGCCTTGTGCGGGCAGCAGACGGATCGATTGTGAATAAGGATTTTGCCGCATACGGATTTCCCGCGAACGGATTTGCCGGCATGGCGATGGATGGCGGATTGATTTTGTTGCCCAACTTTTTATCGACAAAGACATATTCGGTTTTCGACAAGTATCTCTTGAACGGCATCACGGATCCGAACAGGGCCCGGGCGTGGTATGAAATGAGCAAAAACGGCGTCAGCGCATCCGGCACGCTCGAGTTCGAACCGGATGCATCATCGAGCGGATCGAATTACAATCTGATTGAAAATGTGTCCTCCGAGTATATCATGAACACGCTGCGGTATGACGACTTGCTCACATTGATCACCGGCGTGCGCTTCGAACAGGATGCCAATAACTATAACGCATTGTATTCGAAGAGCGCGGTCACGGCATATGCGGCATTTCATGACACGACGGCCGAGCATACGGAAACAATCGTCCTGCCGAACATTCAGGCGATTTACAAGCCCACGAATTTCATGAATATCCGCGCCGCCGTCTATCGGGGTATCAACCGGCCCGATTTCAACCTGCGGCTTCCGACATTCTTCTACGGCAAAGTGGGAGACTCGTATAATATCGTCAGCGCCAATACGAAATTGAAAAATGCCGACGCCTGGAACTATGAGGCCAACGTGCAATTCTATGGCAATGGAGTTGGATTGCTTTCCCTCTCCGCCTTCTATAAGAAAATCAACAACCTTGTGACCAACTTGAATGGCGTCAGGTTTACCGACACGAACGCCGTCAAGAGCTATGATTTCCCGGTCATTCCCAATCTTCCCTTGTCGAACCTGTTCTTCTGGAAACCTTACAATTGCCCGGAACCGACGAAGGTGTGGGGATTCGAGCTGGAGCATCAGGCGAACCTCCGCTTTCTGCCCGGCTATCTGAGCAATATCGTGTTGGGATATAACATCACGCTGAGCAAAACGGAAACATTCGTCACAGACGTCACATACGGCACCGTCTCGGTGTTTGATCCCCAGCTCGGCTTCCCGGTCGATTCGAGCTATATGACGATTGGATTCCGCAAGAGCCGCATTCCAAGCACGCCTGAATGGTTTGGCAATCTCTCGCTCGGGTATGATATCGGCGGCTTCTCGGCCCGCATGTCGTACTTTTATCAGAAGCGGTACCTGAATACGGCATCGTCCGACGGGTACACAAATTATTATCAAAAGTCATTCAGCCGGTTCGATCTTTCACTCAAGCAGGAACTCACGAGCATGCTTACCGTAGGCCTGAATGTGAACAATATTACGAACTTAAGCGAAGGAGCGATCCAGGCAAACTCGGTCTACGTCTGGGAAGGAGAAACATCAGGCTATCGATATGGAACGGCCGCAGAACTCTGGCTGCAAGTGACACTGTAAGTAACGCAAGTGAAACACGTTCATTCATCTAATCCACCAACATCCATCATATTTTACGAGGAATGCTATGCAGAAAAAAATCCACTACTTGGCGGTAACGACACTCCTGCTCTTATTGATGGCAGGAAATGTCTTTGCCGGTGTGCACGATATGCTCGTGCAATGCTCAGCAAAAGCAGGCAAACAGGTGTTTCTTAATCAGGTGATCATGGGAGACACGCTCGCCAGTGGCAAACGTGTGGATCCGGATCGCGTCTACGTCCTGCAGCGCGGAGGATTGTATTACATCAACGATGTGATTCGTGCGTATGGATGGGATGTCAATATCAAAGCGCAGGATTCATCGGTGACGACGAAACCCCTCGTGTACGGATGGGTTGCTCCCGGCACGACACAGATTCCCGGCGATTTCATCGATGCGCAGGGAAATGTCCGTTTGAAAAATATCGTCCTCAATGGCATGGCGGATAACAATGCGGCATATGCCAATTTCACCTATCGCGTTCCCGTGCAGATGGTTGCGTTTTCGGCCAACGGCGATTGGACACTGATGGTTGACAGCTGTATCTTCGGCAATGCAAGCCAGACCGAACTTCGCGTCTGGAACTCGATTCGCTCGGTGCATGTCACGAATTGCATCTTCGGCGAATCCGGTGAAATGTTCATCGATGACGTCGGCAGCGGCCGCGCGCTTGATATCCGTAAAACCGCATGCGATACGGTTGAAATGGTCAATAACACATTCGTCAACGGCGATGACCGCGTGTTCCGTCATATCGGCAGCCAGGGACGGTTGTTCTATTTCAAGTTTGAACACAATACGATCGTCAACCATGGCGGCACGTATGGCGCAATCGCCCTGGGAAAACTCGGCAAGGGCGCCACAAGCTCGGCAACAAAAATCGGCGGTACAGTCAGCATCAAAAACAACCTGTTCGTCGATCCGATGGCTTTCGGAGCTGACACGAACCAGAATCGTCAATGGGACTTCCGTGAAAATGGCGAGCCGTATTCGGCAAGCATTACCGATCGCGTCAACATGACGATGATCTTCCATGAAAAAGAAGGCGACTCGACAGCCGCATCGACATTCAATGTTGCCAAGAATTACATTTATTATACGCCTGAAATCACCAGTACCTGGGCGTCGATCAAGTCAAACTATGGCAATCCGACATTGCAGAAGCCCACACCGTTATCGCGCTACATCTACAGCAAGGTTGCCGATTCCGCGAAAGCGTTCATCGATTTGTCCGCAGCGCCTGGATTTAAGAATGTGCCGGGCTCGATGGCAGGATTTGCGACCTGGTTCCTTTCACCGGAATCGGCCGGCGGTTCGGGCGGACAAGCAAGCGGCGGATCGAAATTCGTCGATTACCAGCGTCATCCGATCACCTATTACCGCGATACGCTCAATTGCAGCTACAGCACATCGTCCGTGGCATACACAGGCGGTACGGATGGGCTTCCGGTCGGCGATCTGAACTGGTTCCCCGACAAGATGAAATTGTTCACGGGTGTGAATACATCCTCCGTGTCGGCCCCGAACGCATTCACACTGGGACAGAACTACCCGAATCCGTTCAATCCCAGCACGCAGATCACTTACACGCTCAAGGCTGCAGGCATGACAACGCTGAAAGTGTACAATGTGATCGGTCAGGAAGTGGCAAGCCTCGTGAACGGCATCGAAACAGCCGGCGCACACGAAGTGAGCTTCAACGCATCGCGTCTGTCAAGCGGCGTGTATTTCTATACGCTTCGCTCGGGCAATTTCATTGAAACAAAGAAAATGATGCTCACGAAGTAAGTCGCACAAGTATGAAGGCAGTCGAAAAGGCCGGGGGAAATCTCCGGCCTTTTCCATTCCCCCCAAAAAATTTTTATATTGAAAAATCGAAACGCCGTTGCATCCACTATAGGCAGCATTGATATCCGGAAAACCAACGATATGAATTTGCAGAATGTTCGACGCTTGTTGTCTCTCTTGTGTGGTATCGCTGTGTTCGGCTCTTCACCCCTTCTTGGCCAACAAGGTTTCTGGCTGAAGGGGGATTTTCATATTCATACCACGATGAGCGACGGCGACAATACGCCGGCCGAGATCGCCGCCTCTGCATTCGAAAAATTCGGCCTCGATGCGATCGCAATTTCGGATCACGGCGGACATTTTTTCAGAGTGAATAATGATTTTCTGAGATGCGACGACGAAGGGAATATCCTTTCAGTCAGGAACTACGATTCGCTCATCGCAACACGTGCCGCCCGCTTCAAGACATATTCGCGCTCGCTCCAGGTCGCCGAAAAATCATTCCCCGAAGTGCTTCGCCTCAGGAACAAGTATAGGAATAAACTGGTGATCCAGGGGCTGGAATGGGATGTGCCGGGACACGACCATGCAGCCGTGGGCATCCTTTCTGAAACGGCTGAAGCGATCGGCGATTTTAATTTCATCTTCGACCGCAGGGATACACTTGCCGAGTGGAGAGCAGGAGTTATCAAGCGCAATAAAAACAAACATGAAAACTCGCTTCAGGGACTCACGTATTTGCAGGAGCGATATCCTGATGCAAGCTATTTCATCGTGAATCATCCCTCACGATTGTTGATGTACACGATTGCCGACATGCGGGATTTCATCAACACCGCTCCTGCAATCACCGTTGGATTTGAAGGTATGCCGGGTCATCAGAAAAATCAGGGAGCACGCTGCAAATACGATGTCGACCGGGGGGATGGCACGAATTATCACTCGAAAACATACGGCGGCGCCGATTTCATGCTTGCCAAGGTGGGCGGCGTCTGGGACGCGTTGCTTGGTGAAGGCAGAAGATTCTGGGTATTCACCAATTCGGATTTTCACAGGCCGAGCGAGGATTCCTGGCCGGGAGAGTATTCGGTGAATCATATTTGGGTCGAGGATTCAAGCTACGCAGCACTGATCAAGGGGATGAAAAAAGGAAAAATTTTTGTGTCCGCCGGGCATCTCGTCTCCGAGTTGCGCTTCAGCGCCAAAGCCGATAGCGGCAGCACCGCGGAAATGGGAGCATCGTTACGCGTGAAAAAAGGAACGACGGTCACGATCACGATCGGCATCAAATCCGGTGCCTACACTGACAATCCTCAGGACAGCGTCCGCCTCGATCATCTCGACTTGATCGGAGGAGCGGTGACCGGAGTCGTGTCTCCGCAATCACGCGAGTATGCTGCGCCCGTTAATCCGTCAACCAAAATTATCAAACGCTTCCCAATCATCAAGACGGATCTTCAGCGCGATGGATTCGCAACTGTGAGTTATACGTTCCGGGTTGATCACTCTCAATATTTCAGGCTGAGGGGAACGAACATTCCAGTGAATACAAAAAACGAAACGGACGAAGACGGCAATCCCCTCTGCGACACGCTGCAGGGTGACAATACCGAAGCCGACGC
>DATGXR010000032.1:0-2077 GCA_035298825.1 Bacteroidota bacterium | reverse complement strand
TCCTTCGGCCAGCGACAGGCCGACAGAACCCGTGATCGCCATGTCGTGCGCGTTGAATGAGCCTTCAGCGTCACCGGGACGCGTGCGGACATCGATGCCGCCCGTGTTTGTCGCATTGAATGAGAATCCGAGCGAGACGGTTTCACCCGGCACTGCGGCGCCAAAATATTCCGTGGCGATATCGGCGATCCATTCCTTGTGCATCACGGTGATGTCGGTCTGCGACGCGAACGAGAGTGCGGCGGGATTGTAGTACGAAGCCGAGGCATCGGCCGCATAGGCCGTCCCGGTTTCGCCCATGGCCACGCTGCGCGCACCCACGCCGAGCTTCAGAAACGACATGCCGGTCGACGACGCCTGTGCGAAGAGCGACGATGATGTGCAAATGATAAGGGGGATCAAGAATTTCGTTTTCATTACAGACTCGCTGAAAGGGAAAGGATGTGCATGGCGAAATAATTATACGACTCGATGACGTACGCATAATGCAGCGCGGGACGGATGTCGCCCGTTACCGTGCGGAGCGTGAAACCGAATGTGGGTGCAGCCTGTTTGGAATCCTTCAGGTTCCAGCGGTCGAGTCCGGCCCGGATCGTGAAGATCTCGGCGAGATTTGCTTCGGCGCCGAGCCGCACGATTGTCGTCGATTTGTTGCTCGATTCGATCTCGGCCGATACGAGTCCGAATCCGTTGCCGATCACGTACGAAGCGCCGAGGATTCGGAGCGACGGAAATTTATCAATCGTGGTGTTGCCCTGTTGTCCGTAGAGTGTCGAGGTGTCCCATTTGTATTTCGACATCACGTCGCGCACCGCCAGGCCGAATGTCAGCCGGTCCGATGCCGTATAGATGAGGCCGAGATCGACGCCGAAGGAGGAAGATGAGACGTCCTTGAACAGCCTCGAATAATAAATCTTGGGTGAGACGCCGATGGCGACCTTGGGAGAGGGACGAATGCCGAATGACAGCGCAAATTGATTTTCGGAAACCGAATAATCCTCTGTGTGGAATCCGTCGCCGTCCCTGCCGTCGATGTTCTTCACGCCGGCGTTGATGATGCTTACTGAAACGCCCGCGTTCGGTTTGATCGACTGCGTATAGACGAGCGTGTTAAGCGAGCGATCGAGCGACAGGATGCCGTACGACAGCATCGCCGTGCGCGACGTTTGAAAAGGAGTGGCGGCGGGATTGTAGTAACCGGCGATCTCCGACGTTGTCACGGCAGTCATGGCATTTGCCATGCCCATGCCGCGTGCGCCGAATCCCATGCGCGCAAACGAACCGGCTGTGCCCGCGAGCTGTGCATGCGCCGATGCCGCGAGGCATGCGAGCGCTATGAAAAACATAATATATCGTTGACGTGTCATGAGCAATGAATGTGATTAAGTTCGTGTGTCATTCAAGAACGAGAATTTTTCCCCATGCGGGATCGCTGTTGTTGACGATGACCTGATAAAAATACACGCCGTTGGCGACCTGATTCCTGTTGTCGTCCCTGCCGTCCCAGATCTCGTCAAACTCATGTCTCGTGAGCCGGGGGGCGCTCTGAACGAGTGTTCGCACGAGATTCATGCCGAAGTCGAAAATCCGTATCGTGACAGATGAATTGGTGCCCGAAACCGTCGAGCCTGTTCCGGAGCTTGAATAGTGGATACGCACGACTTCGTCGTTGGGCGAAAACGGATTCGGGTATGCGTACGTGTCGGTTGTCGAGGCGAGCGGCCGCGACGCGCGCAAGATCGTCCACGAGCTGCCGAACGGAGCTGAGCCGTTATCGGTCGTGCAGGCGATGCCATCGCTGCTCCCAAACCACGAGGTTGTTCCGCGTGAGGCTACGGCGTAAAATTGTGTCGTGGTCATGCGCTGTTTCGATCCCGCATCGTAGATCGTTCCCGTTGAGCTCCATGAGGCCCCAAGATCGGCCGAGCGGAATATGCCGTTATCGGTGGCGGCATAGGCAATCGTTCCGTTGAATCCGACCGCATGCACGAATTCGTTGAGGAGACCGGTCTTCCACGTCGCGCCGCTATCGGCGGTAAAGCTGATGCCGCTTTTTTCTGCCGGGTCTTGTGCATTT
>DATGXR010000031.1:0-18193 GCA_035298825.1 Bacteroidota bacterium | reverse complement strand
GATAGACGCCCTGAGGTGAACGGCCTCCCGAAAGCGCGCAGTGACACACCTGCCGCTCGCGTATGGCGGTTTCTATCGTCCGCGTGATCTCGGCGGCGGCGGCCGATTCGAGTTCGACAAGCGAATTATATGTTAACATTGTTCGCTGCATATGACTCCCTTCCTTATTCCCGGCCCGCCGTGTATTCCTTCGTCTGCAGATCGTTCGTTTCCTGCCGCATGCATCCAAGGATCCACCAATGCCCTTCGCACGCAAGAAGATCGTCGGCCTCCGACGGCCCCCACGATCCGCGTGCATATGTCGTGAGCCCGGGGGCATGGTCTTCCATCCAGCCTGCGCGTATCGAATCGATGAACTTCCAGGCAAGTTCGATTTCGTCACTTCGCGTAAACAGCGATGCATCTCCGTTCAGCGCATCCAACAGCAGACGTTCGTACGCATCGGGCGATTCGGCAGCCACTGCCTGCGGACTCTGAAACGCCATGGCCACCGGATGCGTTTTCATGCCGCCGTCGGGATCCTTCGTAATGAACCGCAGATGGATTCCCTCATCAGGCTGAATGCAGATGCTCAGCCGGTTTGTGAACAGTTCAGTCGATCCGGTTTGCGTGTCGAAGATCTGCGTCGGCGGCCTCCTGAACTGGATGATGATCTCCGTTGCTTTTTCGCTCAGCATCTTGCCCGAACGCAGATAGAATGGCACTCCCTGCCATCGCCAATTGTCGATGTAAATTCTCAGGGCCGCATACGTTTCTGTTGTCGAATCCGGCGCCACGCCCGGCTCGCTTCTGTACCCTTCGTACTGCGCGCGGACTGTATGGCGGGCCGAATGCTCGGGCGCGATCTCGCGCAGTGTGCGAAGCACTTTCACTTTTTCATTCCTGAGCGAGTCGGCCTCGATGAGCGCCGGCGGCTCCATCGCCACAAGCGTCAGCAGCTGCAGCAGATGATTCTGGAACATGTCGCGGAGCACGCCCGAGGTATCGTAATATCCGGCGCGATGCTCGACGCCGACAGATTCGGCGACGGTGATCTGGACATGATCGATGTAGTTTCGGTTCCACAGCGGCTCGAATATCGCATTGCCGAAACGGAAGATCAACACATTCTGCACTGTCTCTTTGCCCAGATAATGATCGATGTGATAGATCTGATGCTCGGCGAGATAGCGCTGGATATCCTTGTTCAGCACCGTGCACGATTCGAAATCGCGCCCGAACGGTTTTTCGATGATCACGCGCCGATATCCGTTCTCTTCCGATTCCGTGAAAAATCCCGCTCTGCCGAGATGCTCGATCGTCGCGGCGTATAACTCCGGCGCGAGTGCAAGATAAAACAGGCAATTAAAGACATCCGTCCCGGCGACAGCGCAAATTTTTTCGGAGAGCGCCTTGAATCCGGAATCATTTCCGATATCTCCCGGCTGATAAAATACATTGCGCGCAAATGCCTCCCACTCCGATGCGCCCTCCGCCTCGCCCGCCGCTGTGCGCAGGTGCGAACGGAAATCATCATCGCTGTATTGTTTGCGCGAAACGCCGATGATCGAGATGGCGTCTGTGAGTCTCTTCTTTCTGTGCAGCGCGAAAAGCGCCGGAATGAGTTTGCGTGATGTCAGATCGCCCGATGCGCCGAAGATGACAAGAACCGTGTGCTGTGCTTCCTTCAATCTGTGTCTCCTTGTGTGTTCAGTGTGTACGATAGTAACTGCTTAGAGCGCGTAATTACAATAAAAACATACAGCTGATTTTCTTGGCGGATGCGTGAATGTTATTGCGCACCATGTTAATGAATCATTCCTCGACGGACGGAAGCGGCGAGACCGCGGGACCATTGATGACATGGCCGTCGAGCCGATCGAACCGCGAGCCGTGACATGGACAATCCCACGTCTTCTCGAGCGGATTCCATGCGACGATGCATTTCAAATGCGGACACACCGCCGAATGCGAATAGACGAATCCCTCCTCATCCCGATAGACTGCATGCTTTTTCAACTTGTGACGAATCACCGCTCCGGCGCCCGGCGCCACATCGTCAACCGATGCGACATCGCCCTTTTTCACATGCTCCGAATACTTCGATGCGACATTCAAATTTTCTTTGGCGAATTCCTCGGCAGCCGAAAGCGAGATGCGCGACGGATCGTAAAGCTTCGACCAGGGATTCGTCCGGTTCATGATCAGATCCGTGATCAGCATGCCGGCAATCATGCCATGCGTCATCCCGTTTCCCGAATCGCCCGTGGCGATATACACGTTATCCTTGTCCATCGGATTGCATCCGATGAATGCAAGACCGTCAACCGTTTCCATGAGCTGTCCCGACCATCGGTACTCGATCGATTCGATCATCGGGAATCGCTCGCGCGCCCAGGTTTCAAGTTTGTTGAAACGTATCTCAGGATCCTGCGCCTGCCCGGTCTTATGATCTTCTCCGCCGACAATGAGCACATCGTGCGTGTCCATCGGCGTCTGCCGGACGTAATGGTAGGGATCCTCCGTATCGCACAATAAGAACGACGGAACCGTCCCCTTGGGAATGCGGGCGCCGATGACATACGACCGGTACGGCGCCTGTTTCGTGTGTATGGCGACTCGATTGTTCACAGGCGTATTCGTCGCAACGACGACAGACCTGCAATAGACGACCGCTCCCGTGCTGGTCTCGATATGGGCCGTTTCGCCGCCTTGGATCAGATCCGCATGCGTAAACGTATAAATCTCGCCTCCCATCCGTTTGATCGCCCGTGCGAGGCCGTTCATAAATTTCACGACATGGAACTGTCCCTGATTCGGATACCGGAGCGCCGGTCCGAAGTCATATTGATTGTACGGAACCCGAACGGGATATTCAACACCCGTGAGTCCCGCCCTGTGCGCCGATTCGAGCTCGGCCTTCAACACGTCGGCCGATGCGCCCCGAGGCACGACGAGATAACTGTCGAGCCGCTTAAACTCGCAGTCGATCGATTCCCTTTGGATGATCTCCTCGATCCTGTCTATCGCCGCGCCATGACTCTCGGCGGCCAACCGGATGCCGTCGACTCCGAAGATTTTTTCAAGCTGATAGTATTGCTCGTCAAGCGCATTGGCAAGATGTGCCGTCGTTCGGCTCGATTCGCCCCCGCCCATGATTCCATCGTCGATGACGATGACCGATTTGCCTTCACGCGCAAGATGATAGGCGGTCGAAAGTCCCGCCAATCCCGCACCGACGATGCACACGTCCGTTGTGGCCGTGCCGAAGAGCTGCGTATGGGGAACCGGTTCGTCGGTCGCGGCCCACACAGAGATGCTTTCTCCTGAATCGGATTTCATAGCACGCGCTCCCCCCGAATTGAACTATCCTGATGCCCTTTTCAACAGCAATCTTATGAATGATGGTTCCTGGCATCCCGCCAATTGACTCACTTTTCCGAAGCGGGGCGCCGGCCACCGATCACACGTATTGTTTCACTCTTCCGGTATGGGGCGCCGGCCCTCGACGAGATCACGTGCGAAGCGATTGAAGTTGTTTGAACAACGAGCGTTCATTTTCAGATAAATGTTCGGGGAGCGTGACCGAGACTGTCACATAGAGATCGCCGAATCCGGTCTTCGATCCATACACGGGCATGCCCAGTCCGGGAAGGCGGAGCACTTTTCCGTTTTGTGTCTCGGGCTGGATGTCGAGACTGATTGTTCCTCTGAGTGCTGTGAAGCGCGACTTGCCGCCAAGCACCGCCGTATAGAGATCGACCGAGTGTGTGCAATAGAGATCGTTGCCTTTCCGCTCGAACACCGGATCGCGCGTGATGCGCACCGTAATATACAGATCTCCATTCGGTCCGCCGTCGACGCCGGGACCGCCTTTGCCCGGAACGCGCAACACCTGTCCGTCTGCAATCCCGGGCTTGAGCGTGACTTTGATCGTCTGATCGTGTATCGAGAGCAGACGCACCGCTCCGCGATACGCTTCCTGAAGCGACAATACTCCTTCAGCCTGAAAGTCTCTTCCCTGTTGTTCGGCTCGCGCCCGGCGGCGCGATCGTTCGCCCCCGGCGCGGGCGCCGAATACGGATTCGAACATGTCGCCCAAGCCTTCGCCGCCGAAGAGCTCGCTGAATTCCTCCTCGCTCATCGGACGGGATTGGCGGTTCGCGCCCCCTGACGGTCCCCAATTGAATCCGCCCTGGCCCCCGGCCTGTTGCTCTTCAACTCTTGCGAAGTCTTCTCCGAACCGGTCGTACTTCTTCCGCTTTTCGGGATCGCTCAGAACGGCATTCGCTTCGTTGACGTCTTTGAATTTTTCTTCGGCGGATTTGTCGCCTTTGGTTTTATCGGGATGATATTGCTGGGCAAGTTTTCGATATGCTTTTTTGATCTTCTCGGGCGTAGCGGTCTTCTCGACACCCAATATCTTATAATAATCTTTGTGGGCCATGGGCTCTTCTGTATCGATTCAACGCGCGATCTGTGTCGAAGACCGTCGCTGAAACAATGAGGGCCTGAACACTTTCGAGTTCAGGCCCTTTGACATTCCGGATTTTGTTTACCGGCTCATTGTCTTCACCGATCCGGGCGTATAGTTGAACTGCGCCGTCTTCGATGTTCCGTCGACGGTCAGATTCAGCGTGAACTGATACTGTCCCTTCTCGTTCAGATTGACATCGGCGCCGTAATGATTGCTCATCGGTTCAATGTCAACCGTCGTGCTCTTCATTGTGGGCGAAGTAACCTGGATTGTTCCCGTCACATTGCTCAACGACTCGTTTGTCGAACCGTCCGTCGCTTCGATCATGACATGGTGTGTTCCATTCTCCTTCATGCCGTACTTCGAGTGCTTCCCTGATTTCGAATTGTCATCCGTTCCCATACGATCTGTGCCGGTCTTGTTATCCGTCCCAGTGCGGTTATCGGTACCCATGCGGTCTGTGCCGGTGCGGTTATCGGTACCCATACGATCGGTGCCTGTGCGATCGTTATCCGTTCCCAGCCGATCCATTCCCGTGCTGTCTTTCATGCTTTTCGAATCCATCCATTTTTTATGATCGCTCATCGACATCACCCAGACCTTCAAATGTGTTCCCTGCACGGTCGACTCATACACGGGTTTTCCCATCGACATGTCGCTTCCACGATTTTGTGTGCCTGTATTTGAGGAGTCGCTCGTGTTGCCATATTGTCCGAACATCGGAATTGTCAGAACTGCTGTCAGGACCGCCGAAAGAACAACGTTGGTGGTTTTCATAGTACATCCTTTCATATGTGATTGTGAAATGCACGAAATTACTGCCCTATGACGGGTATTCTTTATTGCTATGTTTCTATTCGTTTAACGTACACAGGGAAGGCCTGAAATAAAATCGGCCATAGGGATGAAAAAGGACTTACACCCTATGATTGATTATTCGCTCCAGGCGCTGGGAAGGGGCTGGGGGATGACTGCATTTCTGTCTTTTTCGATCACGTCGGTATACATGCCGCGCCGGGCCGCACTGTTGCATTTCGCCCGGTGCAGCAGCGCCTGCTGCGCCTGAATGATGTTTTCATCATGGCCTTTCCATGCTTCGATCGCCGGCTCCTGTATGGCCCGCGAATAGGAAAATGTGAGCACCCATGGCATGCGGGATTTGTAGCGAAGGTTCATTTCATTGAGCCGGGCCGATGCAAGCTCGGCCGGCTGACCGCCCGAAAGAAATGCAACGCAGGGAACAGCCGCAGGCACCGACCGAAGCAGACATGCGACTGTCGCATCGGCAACCTCCTCGAGAGGCTTCTGCTTGTGACTCTCTTTGCCGGGAAGCACCATATTCGGTTTGAGTATCAGATACTCGTACGCCGCGCGCTGCACGTAGAGTTCCATGAATACAGTGTGGAGCGCGTCTTCAGTCACTGCAAAGCATCGCTCGAGCGTATGGTCGCCGTTCATCAGCACCTCGGGTTCAACGATCGGCACAATGCCCGCTTCCTGGCACATCGTCGCATAGCGGCCGAGCGCATGCGCGTTCGCCTCGATGCAGGCCCGTGTGGGAATGCCTTCCCCGATCACAATCACCGCGCGCCACTTCGCGAAACGCGCGCCCATGCGCGCATATTCAGCCAGCCGGGCCCTGAGCCCGTCGAGTCCCTCTGAGATCTTCTCTCCCGGATATCCCGGCATGTCTTTCGCCCCCGCGTCCACTTTGATTCCGGGCACGATGCCGTTGTCGGCTAGCACTTTGACCATCGGCACTCCGTCGTGTGTCGACTGGCGGATCGTTTCATCGAACAGGATCGCGCCGCTGATATACTCGTTTAAATCGGGCGTGCATACGATCAGTTCACGATATGCCCTCCGCCTCTCTTCAGTCTGCGGGATGCCCGCCTGCGCGAACCGATTGTTGCACGTCGGAGTGCTTTCATCCATCGCAAGCAATCCTTTGCCCTCGGCCGTGAGTGCGCGCACAGTTTCATCGAGACGAATCGCCGCCTGCGGTGAGAACGGGCGATTGAATGACAGAAGCTCTGAATTCACAGGGATGGCGCCGACAATCGATGCGTCATTCGTTTTACTCAATACATTCATTGCAGTTCCCCCTTCGTGACGTTGCGTTTCAAATTGCATATCCCCGTCCGATCAGCCGCCTATGTGCGAGGCGGCCGGTTTTTCTGCCCGCCCGATGATCGGTCTGCCACTCGAGATTCAGCGATTCCACTCCGTGTGAAACGTTCCTTTAGCATCGACGCGTTCGTATGTGTGCGCTCCGAAAAAGTCCCGTTGCGCCTGTATGAGATTCGCCGGGAGCCAGGCGCTGCGAAGCGAATCGAGGTATGAAAGGACGCTCATGAATCCCGGGATTGGTATGTGCATCTCCGATGCGGCCGCGACGACCGCGCGAAGATCGTCGTCGTAGAATCGGATTTTTTCCGCGATCGCCTGATTGAACAAGACATTCGAGACGGGTGCGCCCTCGCGCACGGCCGATCTCAGATCGTCAAGAAGCGCCGCACGGATAATGCACCCGCCGCGCCATATGCCCGTTATTGCTTCGAGACTCAGACCATAGTCGTAAGAAGTTGACGCTTGAGACAACAGATGCAGCCCCTGTGTGTACGAAACGATCATTCCCAGATAGAGCGCATGCTCGAGCCGCGGAAGAAATTCGCTCCTGTCACCCTCGAACGCCTGCACCGACCCGATGAGCGTATGTTCCGCTTCGATCCGTTCCGCAACGAGTCCCGAAAGATCGCGCATGCTCACGGCGGTGTCGATCGCCGGCGCCGGCACGTGCAGTTCCATTGCATTTTGAGACGCCCACATGCCCGTGCCCTTTTGGCGTGCGACGTCCAGAATCCGATCGATGAGGCGGGCTCCCGTCTTTTCGTCGACGTGGGCGAAAATGCGCGATGTGATTTCAACAAGGTAGGAATGCAGTTCGCGCCCATTCCACTCCGCATACAGATCGCACAGCTCGTCTTCATTCATCGACAATCCGCGTTTCATCAGATCGTACGTCTCGGCGATCAGCTGCATGACGGCATACTCGATCCCGTTATGAACCATTTTCACGAAATGTCCCGCTTCCCCCCGGCCCACGAACGCCGTGCAGAACGCGCCGTCTTCAGCCTTTGCCGCCGCCGCTTCAAAGAACGGCCTCATTGCCTCGTACAATTCGGCGGTGCCTCCTGCCATGATGCACGCTCCCGATCGCGCGCCCTCCTCGCCGCCCGACACGCCGATGCCCATGTATTCTATTCCCTTCGCATTGAGTTTGCGTGAGCGTATCGCCGTGTCTTTAAAATATGAATTTCCGGCATCGATGATCAGATCGCCGGGCTCGACGTGCGGCAGCAGATCGTCGATCACAGCATCGACGATGTGACCTGCCGGCACAAGAAGAATAATTTTGCGCGGCGGATGAAGCATATGTGTGAACTCATCGATCGCGTCTGATGCGGCGACGGGCGCATCGCCCGCCTCCTTCCGCAGCTGCGCGGTCTTCTCCCGGTCCTTGTCGTAGCCGGCGCATCTGAATCCATGGTCTGCAAGATTCAACAGCATATTGCGCCCCATGACTCCGAGACCGATCATACCGATATCATAGTCCGACTTGTGTGCTTCCATAGTTGAGTACACGCATCCTTTCTTTTCAGAGCAGAAGGACCGCATTTTTGCCGGGACGGATTCCGGAACCGAAGCGCTTTGCATACAGGCGCGTGAACTCAGCGCCGAATAAAAATATCTGGGAAGAGTAAAACGCCCACAACAGGACGATCGCAAGCGAGCCTGCGGCGCCGAATGGCGAACTCACCGCGCTTCGGCCGAGATACAGACCGATTGCAAGCTTGCCGAATGAAAAGAGCAGCGAGGTAAATGACGCGCCCACGATCACGTCTTTCCATGTGAGGATCACATTCGGCAGGTATTTGAAAATGAGCGCAAAGAGCACGGCAAAGCCGCAGAGGGAAATGAGGAAATCGACGATGCCGCCCAACAGTGCAATCACCCCGCCGATCGATGCGCTCATGGCCGCCATGACCACGCTCAGAAACAACGACGCCAGCAGGAGCGCTCCGATGCCGAGGATCATCAGCAGCGAGGATACCCGCGCCCGCAGAAACGCCTTCACAGTTCCGATGGGAGTTTCGCGTATGTGCCAGACCGTGTTGAGCGCATCGCGTAACTCTGCGAACACGGCGGTCCCGCCGAGCAGCACGGTCACGATGCCGATCACTGTCGCGGGCAATGTGGAGCCCGACGTGTAGACGTTCCTGATCATCATCTCGATGAACCGGGCTTCGTCCGTTCCGACCACGCCGCTCAGCTGTGTAACAAGATGCCCCTCAGCCGCCTGCTGACCGAAGACGATTCCGGCAAAGACGACTGCGATGATCAACAGCGGCGCAAGCGAGAAGACTGTGAAATACGCAAGCGCCGCCCCGAGCCGCCATGCATGGTCTTCGTCCCATGCGGCGGCTGCATCTTTCAACAGATCCCAGATCGCTTTCAGGCGCCGGAGATCGGCGATGTTGCCCGATGATGACATGCGGCCGGCTAGATGTTCGTGCCCTGGTTCGCTTCGCCCGGCGTGCCTTCCATCATTTCCTTGTCGCGCTCGAGCCATTCAACCGCCTTGTCGCGCAGTGTATCGAGCTTCTCGTTGACCGTGTCGGCATACTCGTTTACTTTTTCCTTCATCGCATCGGCCATCTCGATGCCTTTCTGCGAGATATTTTTCCGTGTGACGGATCCTTTTTCGGGAGCAAAGAGCATTCCCAGTATCGTTCCGGCCGTGACGCCGGCCAGCGTTCCGATGATCACTTTCCCTGAGTTCATGATCGTCCCTTTATGTTGATGATGTGTGTGTGTTGTGGATAGTGCGTGTGCGCGCAGTTCGTGCCGATGCACTCTGCCATCCTCCGCGCTGTGTATTACTCTTTCGTATCCTTTGCCGCTCCTTCGGTTTGATTGATGAGATAATTTTCGTACCCCATGTGCTCGATCTGCGCACGCTGCTGATCGGCCCAGTCGACATGGCCCTCTTCCATCTTCAGGATCTTCGTGAGCAGATCGACCGACGCCTGGTCCGACACTTCGCGCGCCAGCGTGATGGCGTTGTTGTAGGCCGCCACCGCTGCGATCTCGGCGTCCTCATCGTTTGTGACCATGTCCATGACACTTTTGCCGATCCTGATCGCATTGAGCTTCGAAACGATCGGAATGCCGTTCAGAAAAATGATGCGCCGGATGAGCCACTCCGCATGGAACATCTCGTCCATCGCCTGCTTCTCGATTGCCTTGTGCATTTTATGATACCCCCAGTTGCTGCACATTTCGGCGTGCACCATGTATTGATTGATGGCGGTCAGTTCTTCAGCCAGCAGCTGATTGAGTACCGCAAGTAACTTGTCGTTGCCTTTCACTGGAGTCCTCCCTTGGTTTGTGAGATGTGTCGTCACCGCCTGTTGCGTTCAGGTAAAGACATTCACGTTCGATGCAAACGCATATCGTAAGAATAAATGATCCGCCGCCTTTCGCACGGACACGATCGAACCCCACAATGGGTGGGCCGGTGCGAAGAGCTGATCGGCCACAATCCCCATCCGCTCTTCATTCCCCACACGTCCGGCGATCTGCGGAGACAGCGTCAGGAAAAGTTCGTCGAGCATCTGTTCGGCGAAGAAGTATCCGACCAGATGCGGTCCGCCTTCCACGAGGATCATCGAGACCGATGGACGGACGCTGACCACAGCTTCAATGATCTGGCGGGCGGTCAGCAGCTTCGCATTGTCGCCTGCAACGACGCGCACCCATGCGGGCAGATCCATTTTACTCAGACGGCTCACGCCGGTTCTCGTCGTCACGATCAGCACCTGCACGCTGCCCGACTGAATGAGCGGAATCGACGGATCGATCGTCCCGCGATCTGTGACGATGACATTCAGCATCGGTTCCTGCTTGCCAAGCGCATCCCGCATTTTACGGAACGCGGAAGCCTGCGGCGGATAAATATATTCAGGAGTCCAGAGATGCGATGGAGACGCGGCGAGTGTTCCCGCTCCGACGATGACCGCGTCTGACGCGGCGCGAAGTATTCCCATCACGCAACTGTCGTGCGCATTGCTGCCGCTGATCACGTCGCCTGTGAGCGATCCCTTCGTATCGAGCGCTGCCACGCCGTCGATCGAGCTCACGAAGTTACTGATGATGTACGGGCTGCCTGGCCGCGCCGGAAATGCGAGAGTTCCGTAAATGCCTGCCAGAGAATCCGGAAGCGGCATCCCGTTGCCCGATGCTCCGTCGTACAACACTTCAAGTGGTGTCAGTGGATTCATTCCGTTCCTCGCGCTTCACACTGATCTGTCCGTCCGCCGCACGAAAATCCACCGCGGCGTACAGTTCATTAACAGTAAAAGAACACGCTGTGTGCCCGCTCCCGCACCGCCGTTAAAATCCCCATAAAAGAAAGCTGTTCTGAGCTTTTTCCATCACACGCTTCATGTGAATCGTGCTCTGCTTCAGATTGACAAGCGTCGAATCCAGCGTATTTGCCGAGGCCGAATCCATCAGCATGCGGCCGATGACTCCCCGCCCTGAGCGAATGGCCTCGACGATGTCCGACAGATCGCTCGTGATCTTGATCGCGTTGTCGATCGGCGTTTTCAGATACGTGCTGTCCATCAGCAGCTTTCCCATGGCGCTGTTGCCCGAGCGGATCGTTCCCGATATGACGGCGAAGTCGCCCGTGATCTTCGTGAGATTATCGCGCGTCTCCTTCAAATACGTGCTGTCCATGAACAATTGTCCGATCGTGCCGCGCCCGAGCCGTATCGTGTGCACGATATCGGCAAGATCACCCGTGATGCGCGCCACATTCTCGCCGGTCGTCTTCATCGTGTTGAGTGCGACGTCGAGGTTCAGCGGCGGTGTGGTGTGGATGACGTCATTGTCCTCGATTTCGGCCTCCGTCGGCGTGCCCGGTGTGATCGTGAGCGTCTTGTTCCCCATGAGGCCTTCGCTTCCGATCGTGGCCTGTGCGTCCTTCTTGATGAAACGTCTCACATCCTCGTTGATGAGCATGACCACGCGG
The DNA here is from genome assembly GCA_035298825.1 of Bacteroidota bacterium. GTDB lineage: Bacteria > Bacteroidota > Ignavibacteria > UBA10030 > UBA8401 > CAISDA01. The sequence goes on along the minus strand of DATGXR010000031.1, from coordinate 6,638 downwards.
ACTGTCGTATCGGTCTCGATCCTGATGGTCTCGACAATGCCCACCGTGATGCCCGAAAACCGCACGTTGTTGCCCGCCAGCAATCCGCTCACATCGTTGAAGACTCCGCTGATGCGGAACGTCTTGTTGAACAGCTGTTGTTTGGCGCTGATAAAATAGATGGCGGCGATCAGCAGCAAAAAACCGATCGTGACGAAGATGCCAAGTTTGATGTTTGTCGATGTTTGTTTGTTCATGTCGAATATTCGTTCTGCGTTCCCGCGCCATTGCCGCGCGCGCCGTTCTGCCATGTAAAAAAAGATCGCACCCACTCGTCCGTCGATCGTTCAAGTTCCTCGAACGTCCCCTCGGCAATGCAGAGACCCTCGTTGATCACAACGATCCGGTTCGATGTGATCTTTGTGCATTCGATGTCGTGCGTGATGATGATGGATGACGTGTTGTTTGTTTTCTGCACTTCCAGAATGAGATTGCTGATCTCCCTCGATGTGATCGGATCGAGTCCCGTCGTGGGTTCGTCGTAGAGCATGATGTCCGGTTTCTGTATGAGTGTCCGCGCGAGTCCCAGGCGTTTGCGCATGCCTCCCGACAGCTCCGACGGCATCTTCTCGATCGCATCCGACAATCCGACGTTCCCGAGCGCCTCTCTGATCATTGATTCCTTTTCTTCGGCGGATGGTTTCGGCTTCACGCGCCTGAGCGGGAATTCAAGATTTTCCCTCACGCTCATCGAATCGTACAGCGCCGCGCTCTGAAACAGGAATCCCACGCGCTTCCTCAGTTCTGCAAGCTCCTTTTTCCCCACCGTCGAAATGTCCTCACCGAAAAGCAGAATCGTCCCTTCATCCGGCTCGAGGAGTCCGACGATGCATTTGATGAGCACCGATTTTCCGGCGCCCGATTTTCCCAGGACCGCAAGATTTTCACCCTGCGCCACATCGATAGAAATATCCTTCAGCACCTCAAGATTTTCGAATGTCTTTTTCAGGTGACTGATCTCGATCACATGCTCTTCCTGCTCAGCATGCGCTGGGAGGGATCCTTGCGTCTGCGCCGTCACATCGTGTACGTTGCTGTCCATGCTGCGTGCGTCCGTTTCATTTTAAGAATAAACTTGTGATCTGTACGGCGATCATATCGATGACGAAGATCAGCAGCGACGATGTGACAACGGCGGCGTTTGCCGCCCGCCCGACGCCCTCCGTGCCCGAGTTGGCATAGTATCCCTTGAAACACCCGATCAATCCGATGGCGAATCCGAAGAAAAATGTCTTGATCAGCGCCGGAACAACGTCGATGAAGACGAGCTTCGTCACCGCCTGCGTGAAGAACAATCGAATGCTGACATCGCTGCGGATGTTGACACCGATATACGATCCGAGCATCCCAAATGCGTCTGAGAACACGGTCAGCACGGGAATCATCACCGTCACGGCCAGCACGCGCGTCGTCACGATGTATTTGAACGGATCGGTGCCCGACACCTGCATCGCATCGATCTGTTCCGTCACTCTCATCGAGGCGAGCTCAGCGCCGATGCCCGACCCGACTTTGCCGGCGCTGATAAGCGCCGTGACGACAGGCCCGATCTCGCGCACGATCGAGATGGCGACCATTGCAGGAAGCCACGACTCAGCGCCGAACTCGGCAAGCGTGGGACGCGATTGCATTGTCAGCACGATCCCCATGATGAAACCGGTGAGCCCCACGAGCGAGACAGACTTGTTCCCGACCAGATACGCCTGCCGCAGGAATTCGCCGATCTCGTACGGCGGAGTGAGCAGCGTCCTGAAGAATGTGGCGGTAAATCGTCCGAGCTGCCCTGCATCGTTCAGAAACGCTTCAAGCGTCGCAAATCGTTTCACGGCATAATCGGTCCCTGCCGCCTCCGCGCTCTGCACCGCTCCGGTGATCATCGATGTTGTCTTCTTCATCTGTCTAAAGTGAAAGACTCACCTGTGTGTCGATCAGAAACCGACGCTTTCGTTCAATCGAAAATAATTGCGTGAGCTCGAGCCCGATATTCACCTTGTTCGTGAATCCGAGGTTGAGCACGCGGATCAGTTCGGCAAGGTCGAGCAGCACCGAAAACGCGACACCGCCGCGGCCGGCCCCGATATCGATCGGAGAATTCACGCCGAATGTTCCCACACCCGCATTGACCGGAAATCTGTTTCCCGTGAATTCGTTCACATAAAACAAACGCACCATCGCGCTCGTGTTCCCGTATTCGATCGGATCGTCCGCATGCGAATCGTACAACACCTTTGGGATGCCGATGAGAAACCCGATCTCGTACTTCGGTCCGCGCACACGGAAATATTTCGTGATCACATTCGAGCGGTCCGTCGGCCCGATCTTGATCGAATAATCCGGTTCGATCTGCACGATCAACAACGCCCAATCGGGAAGCGAATCGACAGGCAAACGGACATGATCCGTTTCCTCCTGAGTGAGCATCGCAAACTTGCTGTAGGCGCTCTTGTATTGGAGGAATGCAAGCCGGTCCTTGCTTTCGTCGCCGTGACTGCGAAATGTGACGACCCGTCTCTCGAGCACATGCGAGGAAGCGCCGTCGCGCGGGATCACCGTTGTTCTGATGATGAGAAACTGCGGCCCCATACCCTGCCTGATGCTGTCGCGGTCGAATTGCACCTCGAGATTCTGTATCACGCCGCGTTCCAATGCCACGGCGGATCGTTTCTCGGGCCCTCCCATCACCGGAACGATGCGCGCGAACGAATCGACCCTCGCAATGTTCTGATGCTCCTCGATCGTCACGATACAATCGGTCTTGTACCAAAATCGCCGCCCCTGCCGGTCGAGCACGCGCAAGTTCACGGCATAGGCGCCCGGCGTCACTCCCTCGGGCAGCACCGCAGTAAACATGCGGCGCCCGTCCGCCTTCAACGTCACACCTTCAATCGGAAGCACCGGCGTGATCAATGCCGTGGCATTCGAATCGGTACGCCTGATCGTCAGCCGAACAGTATCGTGTTCGAAATACACCACCTTGTCGACAGACAACTGAATCCACTCATCTTCATGCGTCGTCTGCACAAGATAGGGCGTTCGGATTTGCGCATACATTCGTGTCGCTGCGATCGCGCACACCGCAATGCCGATCAGAAACAATCTTCTCACTCGTCGACTCCCCTCCGGTTATTCATTTGTATTCTTCACGGAGTATTTCCGATCCGCCAGCATTCCCATCCCGAATGCCCCGTCGTGTATTTCGACTGGCCGAAGCGCGGCGGTCGGTACAATATTTCAACGCCCGTCGCCATATCCGGCCGTTCGAATTCACGAATCCCTGCGCAATCGCAACGGGCGCGTTGCGTCTCGGGGATCTGTTTCACGGCATCGAAAGACCGCTCATACGCGGCGCCGACAGACCGAAGGTACGGCTGTACACGCGACGCATCGTACACCGCAACGCTCACAGCCGTCTGAACCGATTGAACAAGCGTCTCGAAAGCCGATCGGGCAAATGTATTCGTCAATGCAGCGATCGATGCATCGGACGTTGCGGAATCGGGCAACTGTCCGAGCGAATGAATGGAGAAGTAAGAGAGATGAAGATTGTCCGGCGAGGCGACGATATACCGCGCATACGGCGCGATCGACGAAACGATGTACGGAGTGCCATTGTAACATGTCGATAGCACAACGCAGTCGAATTTGCGACGTCCCCCCGTCAACTCGCGCAACCACGCGGCCAGCGTATCAACCGTGAATGGCCGGTCTTCATATGAAGCATCGTATCCTTCGCCATCGAACTCAGGTACCTCATGACCGAAGTACAGGAAGATCCGTGCGGTCGTGTCCCGGTTCGTCCCGAGATATCGCCTGTAGAGTTCGCTCTCGCGCGCGAATGCCGCCGTCTCCACCCCCCGCCTGTACTCCTCGTGTCCTGCAAGTATGCCATGTCTATAATAGAACATCTCCCCGTCTGACTTCGGAAAGACAAACAATGTGTGCCGCTTCGGCTTCGCATGAAAAATGAACACCTCGGCGGACGACTGTTGCTCCGCAATCCGACGGGCTTCGGCCACAGTCACTTCATCGGCCCGCACCGAAACACCATGACTATCGTGGTAGAGATACTCCCCGTCGCCATGGATAAAATAGACAAGCAAATAGCGCAGCGGACCGTTCCCGCCGGCGTCCGGTCCCTTCACATCGCGGCTCATCACATCCCCGGAGGAACACGAGAGCACCACTGCTCCCACGAGCAGGCAACAGACACCTGCACACAACCCCATGATGTGAAAAGCCTTGCTGCTCGATCGAATGGGGTGACGTTTCATAGAAAGCCGCCCGTGAGTCTGCCCGCATGATTATGGTTTTTTGTTCCCCGCCACGAACAGCACACCGCCGATAATGATGAGCCCCACCCCCAGATACGGCGACCAGTTCGTTGAATGTTCTTTCTCTTTTGTGATTTCAATTGGACCCACATCCGCCACCTTGTCTTTCGTGATATAACTGAACCCGGTATAGAGCGTCATCACCAGCCCCACGATAAGCAGAATGATTCCCGCAGTTTTCATGTCAGCGTCCCCTCCTGTTCACCGTTTCATTTTCCTTGTAAGCTTATCGGCTTCGTCCTTCACGAGATCCATTGTCTCATTTACAGTCTCCATCAGATCGTCCATCTTGGTCTTGAGATCTTCGGCATATTCGTTTGTGGTCTCAACGATCTTCTTGCGCGTGTCTTTCCCCTTCGCCGGTGCGAACAATACGCCAACCACGGCTCCCCCGGCAAACAATCCGAGTGCGCCCATCATTGCTTTTCCTGCTGTCATAGGTCCCGCCTTTCTTCGTGTTGTGGTGAACGATAGCCAATCATTTGTTATCGTGTCTGCGTTACCGCATCAGCTGTTTGCGTAAATGCATGACGTCGCCTCTGACCGATTCGAACCGTTGTGTCATTGTTTCGACGATGTCTTCAAACATGTCCTTCATGTCATCGGCATAGGCGCCCGCCTGATGCGCGATCCTTTTCCGCGTCACCGTTCCTTTTGCCGGCGCAAAAAGGATGCCCATCATCGCTCCTGCTGCAAGCGCGCCGATCATTAATTTAATCGTTCCCATGCTGTAACTCCTTCCTGCTTGATGTTTCAAAAAAGTGACATTGTGATTAACGCTCTCTCACATCGTTGTCGGCCTCGTCTCGGAACCGGACTCACATCGTCGCTCGCCGTACCGGATCGGAATCGCGCCGGGTGCGATCGACTGCAGCATCAGAAATAATTCATCGATCAACATCCCCGAGTCCGGCGCATCCGGATGGATGTCGGTTCTTCCCGCAAAGGCAAGCAGACGACCGACTAATCCCGCCCCGCGCTCGATTGCCTCGTTCATCTCCTGCATGGTTTTTACAAACGGACCCGATTGCGGCAGTGCATGGATCATCTGCTTCATCCCCGCCATGAGCACGCCAAGCACTGCATTGAATTCCCTGGCGTTTCCTCCGGCAAGTATTCCAAGCGCATCGAGCTGCTCGCATCGGAGCGTCTGTTGCTCCGCATGCTTCTTCTGCGAAACATCGGTGAAGATCGCAAAGATGCCAATCCTGTTTCCCGGGAGTGTGACCGGATAGGCGGTGAGTTCCACGCTGACGAGCGAGCCATCGCGCCGCTTGCGCTGTATCGTCTGAAGGATCGCTTCCCCGCGCAGTGTCTTCAGTGTCACCTCTATCGCTTCTCTCATATGCCCCTTCGGCACAATGAAATCCGTGAGGGGAAGATTTTTGATCTCGCCGAGTGTATATTGAAAAATTTTTGTGAATGCCGGATTCAGATCGATCACATGATCGTATGTGTCAAGCAGGACGATCGCTGCAGGCGAGTTCTCGAACAATTGCCTGAAGAGAAAGCCCTTATTGTCCAACCGCGCATCGGAATCCTCAGACTCCCGGCGGGCATCCCCTGCCTCGCGGCGCGTCATCTCCGCTGTGCTGAATTGAATGACGTTGCTGTCATTCACACTCCTTGCTTCCACATAGTCGTATCCGGCCACAGTGTCGCCATCCGGAGTGGAGACGTCAAACTTCAAGGGCGACACTTCCAAACTAATGAGTGGCGGCATTGACAATCCCTGTTGTAGTGGAAGAGCCTGTGTATCATCGGTCTTACTTCACGAGCAATACAACAAGGATAATGATCAACAGCAGCGTCACAACACTGATCGTAATTGTCTCGGCGGCCTGTTCCGCCTCCTGCACCGTATATTCGGCAAAGGCGTTGAGCTCGTTATCAGGCACACGCTCATATCCTCCTGATCCCGAAAGTTCCGCCTGTTTATCTCGAATCGACGATTCGTACCGCGCCACAGCCTCGCGATCGCTCTTCGAAATCAATGGCGATTGTTGAACCGTGACAAGCGCGCGTTGCATTGTCGAAAATGATGTTTGGAGAATTTCTCTCTTTTCGCGGGGATCGGACGCAGCCTTGACACGGATCGCGGTCTCGTTCAAGTATTTTTTAAGATCCTCTTTCCCCTCTCCGTATCCCTTTCCGATACAAAGACATATCATGGCGATCCACACAAACACGTTGCGCAGTGACATATGATTGCCTTTCGCTATGTGTTGAAAAGCCGCCACATGTGTCCCCTGAAGTACAACCGGCGCA
>DATGXR010000030.1:0-8880 GCA_035298825.1 Bacteroidota bacterium | reverse complement strand
GAATCGCGCGGGACATCACGTGACCGTGTATGAAAAGAATGACAGGCTTGGCGGACTGATGCGGTACGGCATTCCCGATTTCAAACTCGAGAAGAACATCATCGATCGCCGCATCGATCAGCTTCAGGCCGAGGGCATCGTTTTCACGACGAAGGCGCACGTGGGTGTGAACATCTCTGCTGAAGAAGTCAGACGCATGTACGACGCCGTGCTTCTGTGCGGCGGCGCCGAATCGCCGCGCGACCTGAACATTCCGGGCCGCGAACTGAAGGGCGTGCATTTCGCGATGGAATTCCTTCCGCAGCAGAATCACCGCAATGCGGGCGACAAGCTCGATCCGGCGAAAGATATTATTGCCACGGGCAAGCGTGTTGTCATCATCGGTGGCGGCGATACGGGAGCCGATTGTCTCGGCACCAGTCTTCGCCAGAAAGCGGCGTCCGTGCATCAGTTTGAAATCATGCCGAAGCCTCCCGGCGAGCGTTCGCCGTCAACGCCGTGGCCGTTATGGCCGCTGCAATTGAGAACGGAGAGTTCGCACGAAGAAGGTGGTGTGCGCGAATGGAGCGTCGCAACAACATCGTTCGAAGGCGACAGCGAGGGACGTCTCACGAAACTGAATGTCGTACGCGTCGGTCCCGCGCCGAAGTTCGAACCTGTGCCGGGTTCTGAATTTTCGATCGAAGCGGATCTCGTGTTCATCGCCATGGGATTCACCGGTCCGGTGAAAAAAGGCCTCATCGAAAAACTCGGCGTCTCGCTCGATGCCCGCGGCAATGTTGCAACGGATGCGAATTACATGAATGCAATCCCCGGCATCTTCGCGGCCGGAGACATGCGGCGCGGACAATCGCTCGTCGTCTGGGCGATCTCAGAGGGGCGCAAGGCCGCGCGATGCGTCGACACGTACCTGATGGGATCGTCAAATCTTCCCTGACCACGGCGCGATCGAAGATTCAAAGAACGCACACACAGACTGCAGAATTAGATTGTGTTAATTAAAGATTTCTAACTGTTACCTGGCAGTGGCGGATGGTATCTTGAATCAAGGGGGAAAACCATCAATGGGCGAACATACGATGCATAAAGGGGTGTGCATCCAATGTGGATGCGATGCCAACGCAATTGACTATTTCGGCTGGTCCTGCTCGGGACGTTCCATCGCGCACGTGTATGAGAACGAAACCTGTACGCAATGCGGATTCGGCCGACAGGTGATCGAGCATTTCAACTGGCCATGCCGCCTCAGAAAAGGGGAGTCGGGGAGCGCTTCAACCCGGAAGACTGCCGAGGAACCTAAACGCCGCACCACGTATGCCGATCACTTTGCCCATGCACGACGGCAGGAGTATTCGCACCCATGCCAACTTCATACTATGGACGATGAAAAGCGATTTGCGAACCTCCTCGGACTGAAGGGAAAAGTCACACGGGGGGACATCAAATATGCATATCGGGAACAGGCGTCATTGTATCATCCGGACCGGGTGGCGCATCTTGGCCCCGAGTTGCAGAATGTCGCAAACGAACGGATGAAAGAGATCAATCAGGCATTCGAATTCTTCAGGAAAAAATACGGACTGTAAGTCGCGAATCGAGGGAAGGCGAGGGCTGTCGAGTCCGATCCAAATTTCGCGCATTGGCATTGAACTGTTTTTGTCGGCTGAACGTTGATAATAGTGCAAGACGGAATGCTATTTCACGTCAAAGAATCAGCCGATTTCAGGGCGGGGATACATTTCGCAGCAAGCGCAGTCGGATGGAGCGATCCATTCGGCTGCGTTTTTTTTGCCCCAAGGAATTATCTCTCCATCGCATGTGTTAAGCGATAATAGAAACACACACATGCGCCGTGGAGACGATGGAACCGTACACACATCTTGCCTTTTCCATACACGATCACACCGCCAGGATTGTGCTCAACCGTCCTCCTGTCAATGCATTAAACCGCGAATTCATCGGGGAGCTCACCGCCGTGTCGTCGCGTCTCAGGACTGACGATTCGGTCTATGTGGTGGCATTGAGCTCGGCCCTTCCTGTATTTTGCGCGGGCGCCGATTTGAAGGAACGGGCATTCCTTCCGGACGGCGATGTCGGCCCGGCTGTGCGCGACATCCAGTCGATGGTCCGTTCCTGGTGCGCACTTCCTCAGCCTCTCGTTGTGCAGATTGCAGGAGCGGCAATGGGAGGCGGACTCGAATTCGCGCTTGCCGGCGATATCATCATAGCCTCGGATGATGCACAGCTTGGATTTCCTGAGCTCAGGCTCGGCATCATTCCCGCCGCAGGAGGCACACAGCTGCTTGCACGACGCACGAATTTGGGTGTTGCAAAAAAATGGATCTTCACCGGCATTAAATTTTCAGGCACACAAGCCGCACGTGACGGAGTCGTCGATACCGTCGTCGATTCCTCCGATATCCAGACAGCATTCGAACACATCATCGCGTCACTGTCATCGCAATCGCCGCTCGCCCTTCGTCAGGCAAAGAAGGCGATCAACGAAGGCTTCGGTCTCCCGCTTTCCGAAGCGCTCGATGTCGAACACGCATGTTATGAACCCCTCATCCATACACGGGACAGACGCGAAGCCCTGCAGGCATTTCTTGAAAAGCGCGAACCCGTGTGGACCGGAACGTGATTCCCAAATCATTTGAGAGGATGGCCGATGAATTTCTACCCGGATACGGACCGCAGAGAAAGCGTCGCACGGATCAGACATGCGGCGCGTGAATTCGCGGAACAGGAACTTCGTCCCGTCGTGATGGACTACGACGAAACGCAAACATTTCCGTTCGAGATCGTCCATAAGCTCGGCGAACTCGGATTCATGGGAGCGCTCGCGCCTCCGACGTACGGCGGGAGGGGACTCTCCGCTCTTGAATTCATCGCCATTGTCGAAGAACTTTCACGTGTCGATCCGTCGGTCGGACTGATCGTCTCGGCGCATAACGCGCTTGGCGTCGGGCATCTGCTCGCATTCGGAACGGATGAACAGAAGCGGCGTTTCCTTCCGAAACTGTGCACAGGCCAGGCGCTTGGTGCGTGGTGCCTCACAGAACCGGAGGCGGGAAGCGATTCGGGGGGCATGCAGACGCGTGCGGTGAATGACGGGGACTGTTGGATCTTAAACGGATCGAAGGCATTCATCACACATGGGTCGGTTGCATCGACGTATACGGTCATGGCAGTCACGGGACAGGAAAATGGAAAGAAGCGCATTTCGGCATTCATCGTCGAGCGCGGAATGGAAGGATTCACAGTCGGCAAGCCGTTGAACAAACTCGGGATGAGATCGAGCGATACTGCCGCGCTTTCGTTCACCGATGTGCGGGTGCCGTCGGCGCAGATGATCGGGAATGAAGGTGAAGGATTGAGACAGGCGATGGCGATGCTCGACGGCGGCCGCATCGGCATTGCGGCGCTCGGAGTCGGGCTGGCGCAGGGAGCGTTGGATGCGAGCATCGCGTATGTGAAGAGGCGGAAGCAGTTCGGAAAGACGCTCTCCGAATTCCAGGCGATACAATGGAAACTTGCCGAGATGCACACACGCATCGAGGCGGCCCGGCTGCTGACGGAGAAGGCCGCGCTGCTGAAAGTCAAAGGCGAGCCGTATAATTCGGCGGCGTCGCAGGCGAAATATTTCGCGAGCGAGACGGCGGAGCTTGCTGCGAACGAAGCCGTGCAGATGCATGGCGGCAACGGATTCATCAAGGACTATCCGGTTGAAAAATTTTATCGCGACGCGAAGCTGCTCACGATCGGAGAAGGAACCACTGAAGTCCAGAAAATGATCATCGCAAAACACCTGTTGCGCTGAAGGCAGTTGCCGCGGCATTCGCGGCGCTGCACACACACAGTGTTGACGCACAATCGACGCATGATCCACACGCACATCGGGGTGATATGGCTGTCATCGGATCTCACACTCCTCACACGGACAGTTTTCTGCGGAATGAAGCGTCGATGATGGCGCTGATCGAATCGATACGCCTCAGGGACGCGGAGGTGCGGCTCGGCGGCGGTCAGGCTGCGATCGAAAAACATAAAAGCAGAGGCAAGCTCACCGCACGCGATCGCATCGACAAGCTCATCGATCCCGGCTCGTGGTTTCTTGAAGTGGGGCGACTCAGCGCATATGGCATGTACAAGGAATATGGAGGCGCGCCTTCGGCCGGCACTGTGTTCGGCATCGGACTCATACACGGCCGAGAAACTGTCATCGTTGCAAACGACGCCACGGTAAAAGCGGGCGCGTGGTTTCCGATGACGTGCAAAAAAAATCTCCGTGCGCAGGAGATCGCTATTGAAAATCGCATCCCGATCGTCTATCTCGTCGATTCAGCGGGAGTGTTTCTTCCGCTGCAGTCCGAGATTTTTCCCGATAAGGAACATTTCGGAAGGATCTTCAGAAACAACGCCGTGCTCTCGTCGATGGGAGTCGTGCAGATTGCCGCCATTATGGGGCCATGTGTGGCAGGCGGCGCGTATCTGCCGATTTTGAGCGACGAGGCGCTGATCGTCGACAAGACGGGCAGCGTTTTTCTTGCCGGATCGCATCTCGTCAAGGCCGCGATCGGAGAGGAGATCGATAACGAACAGTTGGGCGGCGCAGAGGTGCAGTGCGAGATCAGCGGCGTGACAGACCACCGGGTTGAAAACGACGAGGAATGTCTGAAAAAAATTCGCAGCATCATGGGACGCCTCGGCGCTTCGACAGTTGCTCCCTTTAACAGAACTGCCGCAGTTCCGCCGGCGCACGAGGCTGTTGAAATCTACGGACTGATGCCCGTCGACAGAGCCAAGCCGTACGATGTGCATCAGATACTCGCGCGCATCCTCGACGGAAGCGAACTCGACGAGTACAAAGCGGGCTACGGAAAGACGATCGTCACCGGCTACGGCCGTGTGGATGGGTGGGCGGTTGGCATCGTTGCCAACCAACGGACGGCGGTGAAGACGCGAACCGGAGAAATGCAGGTGGGCGGCGTGATCTACAGCGACAGCGCGGACAAGGCTGCACGGTTCGTCATGAATTGCAATCAGAAGCACATCCCGCTCGTGTTTTTTCAGGATGTGACCGGCTTTATGGTTGGCAGCCGCGCTGAGCATGGAGGCATCATCAAGGACGGGGCAAAGCTTGTGGCGGCGGTCTCGAATTCAGTCGTTCCGAAATTCACATTCATCATCGGCAACAGCTACGGAGCGGGCAACTATGCACTGTGCGGGAAGGCGTACGATCCGAGACTCATTTACGCCTGGCCCACGGCGCGCATTGCGGTGATGGGAGGAAAACAGGCGAGTGAAACGCTGTTGTCGATCAGGCTGCAGTCGATGCAGAACTCCGGATCAGAAATTACGCATGAGATGCAGCAGGCGCTGCTCGATGAAATCAGCGGTCGCTATGAGGCGGAGCTCGATCCGGTCTATGCGGCGTCGCGGCTTTGGGTCGACGGTCTGATCGATCCGCTTGAAACACGGAACATCATTTCACGGGGCATCTCGATGGCGTCTCACAATCAAACCATTGCGACATTCAATCCCGGACTGCTCCAGGTATGAAGGGACCGTATTCACGAACAATCTGCTTCAGGGATCAAAGGACGACATGAAATCGAAGATACGCATCGCAAGCGGACAAGGCTTCTGGGGCGACCTTCAGACGGCGCCGATCGATCAGGTGCGGAAAGGCCCGATCGATTATCTCGTGATGGATTATCTTGCCGAAGTCACGATGTCGATACTGCAGAAACAGAAAGCGCGAAATCCTATGCTCGGATACGCGCTCGATTGCGTGCCCCTGCTGACGGAACTGATGAGCGACATCGTCGAAAAGAACATTGTCGTCATCACGAATGCGGGCGGCGTCAATCCCATTGCATGCCGCGAAGCGCTCTATGTCGCGGCCCGTTCGAAAGGATATCCGGAACTGAGAATCGGCGTCGTGACAGGAGACGACATCCTACCGGACATCGATGCGCTTGTCTGCGGCGGCGCCGCGTTGTCGAATATGGACACGGGAAAAGAACTCTCGACAGTGCGCGAACGGCTGATGAGTGCAAATGTGTATTTCGGCGCCGTCCCGATCGTCGAGGCGCTTGCGCGCGGCGCGCAGATCGTGATCACGGGAAGAACAACCGATACGGGACTCACGCTTGCTCCGATGATGCATGAATTCGGATGGAACACAATCGAGCTCGACAAGCTGGCTGCGGGAACTGTGGCCGGACACATTCTCGAATGCGGCGCGCAATCGACCGGAGGAAATTTTTCGGCGGACTGGAGATCGGTCCCCGATCTGGCGCATGTCGGATTTCCGATCGCCGAAGCGATGGCGGACGGCAACGTTGTCATCACAAAGCATGAAAGTCTGGGCGGACTCGTCACCGAGGCGACAGTGAAGGAGCAGCTGCTCTACGAGATCGGGAATCCGAAAAACTATATCACGCCGGAATGCACGGCAGACTTCACGAGCATTCGTCTTGAACAGGAAGCCATGAACCGCGTCCGCGTCTATGGCGTGAGGGGAACCTCTCCGACCGAAATGTACAAAGTGTCGATGTCGTACAGGGACGGATATACCGCATTCGCGACGCTCACATACGCGTGGCCCGAAGCGGTCGAGAAGGCGCGTGCGGCCGATGGGATTCTTCGCGAACGTCTGCGCGACGCTCATTGCGAGTTCGATGAAATCAGGACCGAATATCTCGGACACGATTCCTGCTTCGGGCCGAATGCCGTTTCATCTGCGGAATTGAACGAGGTGGTCATGCGTGTCGGTGTGCGGGGACGCGACATTGCATCGATCGAACGATTCTCGCGCGAGATTGCGCCGCTCATCCTGACCGGTCCTCCGTCTGTGACCGGATTTGCCGGCGGACGGCCGAAGCCGAGCGAGGTGATCGCCTATTGGCCTGCGCTCATTGAAAAGACACTCGTGCACCCGGCTGTCGATGTTGGCACACCGGGCGTGTATTATGTCACGATCTAAATTAATGGGACAATGAACATACAACTCAATCAAATCGCGCATGCGCGCTCGGGCGATAAAGGAGATACGGCGAATATCGGCGTCATCGCCAGATCGATGCGGTATTATCCGATCCTTGAAAAATATCTTACCGTCGAACGTGTGCGCGAATATTTCAACGGCATCTGCTACGGAGATGTGGAACGGTTCGAGCTGCCGAATCTCGGCGCGTTGAATTTCCTATTGCACGATACGCTGGGCGGCGGAGGAACGCGATCGTTGAAGAACGACGCGCAGGGCAAAACACTCGGCAGCGTCATCCTTCGCATGAGGCTGGACATCGATGAGGACATTGCGCTATGATCCAGGATCTGGTTTCACTGACGTACCGGCTTGAGGGCCGGACGGCAATCATCACATTGAACAAACCCGAGTCGCTCAATGCGCTCGATGCCGGAATGATCGGCGAACTTGGGACACTGATCACGTGGATCACTTCATACGAAGATGCGCGCGTGATTGTGATCACCGGCGCAGGGAAGGCATTTGCAGCCGGCGCCGACATCAAACGGATGCGGCTGATGTCGCCTGAAGAGGCTCGCGTGTATTCGACGCTCGGAAACAGCATCTTTAACGAAATTGCGGAATGCCGGCTTCCTGTCATCGCCGCTGTCAACGGATTCGCGCTCGGCGGCGGGCTCGAGTTGATGCTGAGCTGCGACATCGCAATCGCATCGTCTCAGGCGAAGTTCGGATTCCCGGAAGTCACGCTCGGTCTTATTCCGGGATTCGGGGGATGCCGCCGATCGATTGCACGGATCGGTATCGTCCGCGCACGGGAACTGATCTACACGGGACGGATTATCGGAGCAGAGGCGGCGCTTGCACTCGGTCTTGTTGATCGTGTTGCCGAGCCATCAGCACTCATTGAAACTGTCATGACGATTGCGGATGAGATGTGTGGGGCGAGTCCGAACGCGCTTGCGTCGGCAAAGCGCCTTTTAAACATCTGCGTTGAAGCGGGGCGTGAGACAGTCATGCCGATTGAGATCGAACAGTTCAGTGCGGTCTTCGCACATCCCGATGCGAGAACAGGTCTTGAAGCATTCATTGCGAAGACGAAGCCGTTATGGAAAAACACATAGCAGAGAAAGCGGACACGATGGATACCTCTGTCATTGGAATTCTTGGCGCGGGCACGATGGGAAGCGGCATCGCGCAGGTGAGTGCCGTTTCGGGATACAGGACGGTGCTTGTCGACATCGATGCTCGCATGCTCGAACAGGGACTCGGCGCGATCGATGGAAATCTGCATCGCCAGGCGGCGAAGGGAGCGATTGACGAGCAATGCATGCGCGACGCGCTCGGACGCATCACGACGTCCGGTTCGCTCGATGCGCTCAGCGACTGCTTCCTGATCGTCGAGGCGGTGATAGAAAAAAAAGAAGTAAAGCAATCGATCTTTGCTGATCTTGCGCGTCGAGTGGACCCGGCATGCATCCTCGCTTCAAACACGTCGACGATTTCGATCACGGCCATCGCGGCCGCAGCCGCCAATCCGGAACGCGTCGTCGGCATGCACTTTATGAATCCCGCGCCGATCATGCAGCTTGTCGAAGTCGTCCGCGGACTCCAGACCGCCGACGCGGTTCATCGCACGGTGATCGAGACGGCGAAGCGGATGGGAAAAATTCCGGTGACTGTGAACGACTCTCCCGGATTCGTCTCGAATCGTCTGCTCCTGCCGATGATCAACGAGGCGGTAATTGTGCTGCAGGAAGGCGTGGCCGATGCCGAGGCGATCGATACGGTGATGAAACTCGGCATGAATCATCCGATGGGACCGTTGGCGCTCGCAGATTTTATCGGCCTCGATGTGTGTTTGTTTATCATGGAAGTACTCCACAACG
>DATGXR010000029.1:0-18189 GCA_035298825.1 Bacteroidota bacterium | reverse complement strand
CGGATTGCTTCCTTCGATAATGAGATCGGGAGAAAACGTTTCAAGCACTTCCAGGGCCCGTTTCACCTGTGAGGCACATTTCACTTCCAAACCCTTTGCCATAAGCATTCGCTTCAGATTCCCGCGTGTATCAGGATCGCTCTCGACAATCAGTATTTTATCCATGGAGATGACTTTCAGTAATTTCGAATGTAAAAAAAAGTTGCCTTTGGATGCTCTTCTTCTATTTGCATAATGGAGAAAAGATAGTACATTCATAAGGAATTGCGTTCTCCACCCAAGGGGGAGCCCAAGGCTCCCATTCTTCTGTTATGATCGCACCATTCCGTTCAAACTGAATGCTGAAGGTTTCACACGGTAGATTGAAGGGTACATGCGGTACAAGAGTCACCGTGCGCGCAAGCAGGAGCGCGCGCGACTCCGTACCTGATGAAAATTTTCACGGACAACGTACAGCAGATCTCTTATGGAAACGGTGCTTCGAATATTACTTGTTGAAGATTCGGAAGACGATGCAGTACTGCTTGTAAAGCACATTCGAAAAGGCGGCTATACGGTCGAGTATGAGCGCGTCGAGACGGCCGCATCAATGCAGGCCGCACTCCTTGAGAAACCGTGGGATATCGTGCTCAGCGATTTTCGGATGCCGCACTTCAGCGGAACTGAAGCCCTCGAAATCCTGAAACAATCCGGCATCGATATCCCGTTCATTATGGTCTCGGGCGCGATCGGAGAAGAGCGGGCCGTTGAGGCGATGAAGGCCGGCGCCCAGGATTATATCATGAAGAATAATCTGCGGCGCTTGCTTCCGGCTCTTGAACGAGAATTGCGCGATTGGGGAATCAGAGCCGAGAGAAAACGGCTTGAACAGATGCAGGTTGAGAGCGAACGCCGCTATCGTGAAATCTTCGAGCATACGTCGGATGCCCTGTATTTACTGGAGGTGTCCGAGGACGGGCGATTCCGCCACCTGGATGTCAATCCGGCGTTTGAAAAATCGTTCGGCATCTCGCGCGATCTGCTCGTCGGGAAAATTCAGGAAGAGACGCTGCCCGAAGCCACGGCGCAAAAAGTCAATGCGCTCTACAATTCGTGCATTCAATTGGGGACGATTACCAACGACGAACTCGAGTTGGATCTGCCGAGCGGCAAGCGTGTGTTCTATTCAACGCTCGTGCCGGTCCGCAACGAAGCGGGACGCATTCACCGCATTGTCGGCATCTCGCGTGACATCACTGAAAAATATCTTGTTGAAAAAGAGCTCGATCAATATCGCTTCCATCTCGAAGAGCTCGTTGAAAAACGAACGAAAGAATTGGACCGCACCAACCATCTGCTGCAGACGGAGATTACCAAACAGCAGCTCACAGAGAAAAAAATAAAAAGCGTTCTGCGGAAAGAAAAGGAAATCAACGCCCTGCGTGCAAAATTCATTTCGATGGCCTCGCACGAATTCAGAACTCCGCTGACGACGATCTATTCCTCGACACAGCTTCTTGAGCGATACCACAGCACGTGGGACGAGGCCATGATTCAAAGCCAGTTCGACAGGATCAAGGAGTACATCCACTATCTTGTGGCAATTATTGACGATGTGCTTTTGGTCAGCAAAGTGGATGCGAAGAAGATCAAATTCAATCCCAAGGAAACCGACATCGCTCCGCTATGCACGCAATTTAAAAAAGATATCGAGACGCTCCTCACCCCAAAACATACCTTCGCGTGTGAAACACACTTCACGCAGGATAAATATTTCATCGATGATAAGCTGCTCAAGCTCATCATGTCGAATCTCCTTTCAAATGCGATCAAGTATTCTCCCGACGGGGGGACGATCACATTGCGCGCCCGTGAAGAAAACCGCAGCATGGTCTTCACGGTGTCGGATGAAGGCATCGGCATTCCCCGGGACGATCAGCGGTATTTGTTTGAACCGTTTCATCGGGGAAAAAACATCGGCGATATCAGCGGCACCGGGCTGGGGATGTCGATCGTGAAAAAGGCGGTCGACATGCATAAAGGGAAAATACACTATCGAAGTGACAGTAAGACTGGAACCACATTTACAATTACGCTGCCGACAGGGACCGCATGAAAAAGAAAATACTGGTCATTGAAGATGATAAGGGGATCCGTGATAATCTTCGAATTTTGCTCGAGGGGAAAAACTACGATGTCATCCTGGCCTCCAACGGCGAGGAAGGGGTGATGACCGCTGAAAAGGTCAAACCCGATCTTACGCTGTGCGATGTGATGCTGCCCGGGATAGACGGATATGATGTGATAAAAAAGATCAGCGGGAAGAAGCGGGCGCCGATGATCCCGTTTATTTTTCTCACGGCAAAGACTGAACATGCCGACTTGCGCAGGGGGATGGAGCTGGGGGCGGACGACTATATCTTCAAGCCGTTCGACGACGAAGAATTGCTGCAGGCAATACGGCTGCGGCTGACAAAATATGAAATTGTCAAAGCCCAGATTGAGGACGAAGTCGAGCATCGATCCGGATATCAGCTTCATGATAAAATCCTCTTTCGCGTCGGCGCTCATATGGAATCGGTGTTCATCGATAAAATCCTTTTTATTACGGCGGAACGGCAGTATACGAGTATTTTCGTCGCCGGGAAAAAGCATTTTGTGGTGAAAAAATCGCTGAAGAAATGGTCTGCAATGCTGCCGGCCGGAGTCTTTCTGCAGATCCACCGTTCGACGCTCGTCAATATGCAATATGTGACGAGAGTCGAAAAAACATTGACTCATACGTATAAAATCTCATCCACTCACTATGAAAAGGTCTTCGAAGTCAGCCGCAGATTCGCAAAAGCATTAAAGAAATTTATGCCTCAACAGTAACGCCGTTTCACTTGTCAGAGGCGCAATCTATTTTTCACAATATTCAAAGGAATACAATCATGGCGAACAAAACAATTCTTCTGGTGGAAGACAATACAGACGATGTTGAATTAACGATCCATGCATTAAAAAAGAACAACATTAAAAATGACGTGGCCGTGATGAGCGATGGGGCTCAGGCGTTGGATTACCTGTTCGGTGCGGGACGATATTCGGGCCGTGATCTCACGGTGATGCCGACGGTGATTCTGCTGGACCTTAAACTCCCAAAAGTGGACGGGCTGGAAGTGCTGAGGCAGATCCGCGCTCACGAGCTGACGAAACTCCTTCCTGTGGTGATCCTGACCTCCTCGAAGGAGGAACAGGATATTGTCAGCGGATACCGCCTCGGTGTGAACAGTTATGTGCGCAAGCCTGTCGATTTCAATCAGTTTGCTGAAGCGGTCAGTCATCTTGGACTGTATTGGCTGCTGATGAATGAAGCCCCGCCATCGAAAGGACGTTAAATAAATGAGAATGCAACTGAGAATCTTGGTCGTGGAAGATTCGGAAGATGACGCATTGCTCGTGTTGCATCACATTCGAGCCGGTGGATACGACATCGAACATGAGCGTGTCGAGACGTCCGAAGCGATGCAGGCGGCGTTGCACGGCGCCCAATGGGATATCGTGCTTTCGGATTTTAAGCTTCCCCACTTCAACGGACTGGAAGCATTGCGACTGGTCAAAGAATTCGACGTTGACATACCATTTATTATTATTTCGGGAACAATCGGCGAAGAGATCGCCGTCGAGGCGATGCAGGCAGGCGCGCATGATTATATCATGAAGAATAATTTAACGCGCCTGCTTCCGGCCATCGAACGGGAATTGCGCGAATCGAAAAGCAGAGTCCAGCGCAAACTGCTTGAACGGAAACAGGAGGAATCGGAAGCCCGCCTTCGACTGCAGAGCATGGCGCTTGAATCGGCGGCCAACAGCATCGCGATATCGGACAAGGACGGCGCCATCATCTGGGCGAATCATGCGCTGTGTGATTTAACCGGCTATGCGATGGAAGAGATCATCGGGCAGAACCCCCGTCTCTTTAAGTCGGACGTGCAGGAGCCAGGATTTTATCACGCGCTGTGGAACACGATTCTTTCCGGAAGCGTCTGGCATGATGAAATCGTGAACCGGCGCAAGGATGGCACGCTGTATATGGAAGAGATGACGATCACTCCCGTCTACAATCAGGAAGGGAAGATCACCAACTTCATCGCCATTAAACAGGATATCACCGAGCGCAAACACGCCGAACAGCGATTGATACAAAGCGAATCACGACTGCATGAAGCCCAGCGCCTGGCGCACATCGGAAACTGGGAGCTGGATCTGACAAGTGATGCCTTCATCTGTTCTGACGAAATCTGCACCATGTTTGAGTTCGACCTGTCCCGGGCCAATGCGAAGTACGAGCGCTTCCGCGGGGCGATCCATCGTGAAGACCGGGAGATGGTGATCGCCGTCTATACGGCATCGGTGCGCAACAACACCCCCTATTCAATCGATCATCGGCTGTGGTTTCCGGATGGGCGCATCAAGTATGTGCAGGAACAAGGGAAAACGAGTTACGCAAAAGACGGCTCTCCGCTTCGTTCGGTCGGGACCGTGCAGGATATTACCGAACGCAAGATGGCCGAAGAAGCATTGAAGCAATCGGAGGAGAGATATCGGAACCTGTTTAACGAGGATCTCACGGGCGATTATGTCGTCTTGCCGAACGGAACGCTCATTGCATGCAATTCGGCATTCGTGCGCATCTTCGGATTTTCCTCGATCGAGGAAGCGCTTCACACGAATATTGCCGGGGTCTATAAAAGTCCCGAAGAACAGCGGGACATCATCCGGATGGTGTGCGAGCGGAGAAAGATCGAGTATTACGAACATGCCCTGCGCCGCAAAGACGGATCGACCGTGTACGTCGTTGAAAATGTGATCGGCAAATTCAATTCGACAGGGGATCTCATTGAAATTCAGGGCTACGTGTTCGACGACACGGAGCGAAAGATACTGCAGCAGCAGTTTATTCAGGTGCAGAAAATGGAGAGTCTGGGCGTGCTGGCCGGCGGTATCGCGCATGACTTCAATAACGTCCTCGGGATTATTCTTGCCTACGCCTCGAAATTGCAGATGGGCAAGCAGACCACAGAGCAAGTGACGCGTGCGCTCGCTGTGATCGTTGATGCCGTGGAACGCGGCGCGGGCCTGGTGAAACAAATCCTGACATTCGCGCGCAAGGCCGATGTGGTCTATGGCGTGGTCGATGCCAATGTCATGATCAAAGAATTGGCCAAACTGCTCACGGAGACATTGCCGAAGACGATCAGAGTCATCACCGAACTCGATGAGAACATCCCCTCTGTGACTGTCGACACGACGCAATTTCATCAGGCGTTGTTGAACCTGTGTGTGAACGCGCGGGATGCCATGCCGACCGGCGGAACGCTGAAAATGAGGACGCATTTGTTGTCACACGCCGAGGTCATGGCGCTGATTCCTCAGGCAAGTGATGAAAAATATCTTCGCATCAGTGTGAGCGACACCGGCATCGGCATGGATGACGCGACGAAGGAGCGGATCTTTGAACCGTTTTTCACGACAAAGGAAAAAGGGAAAGGAACCGGACTGGGTCTGGCGGTCGTCTATGGCATCGTGAAGAGCCATAAAGGATATGTGACGCTTGACAGCACGCTCGGACGAGGGTCGACATTCCATTTGTTCTTTCCCGTTTCCACCTCTCCTTCAAAGGCAATCGAAGACGCGAAATATCCGGTGGAAGAGATCAAGGGCGGTGACGAAACAATCCTGGTCGTCGAGGACGAAGGCCCGCTGGTGTCCTTTTTGAAGTCCATGTTGGAGGCGAAAGGATATTCAGTGCTGACGGCAATGGACGGAATTGACGCGCTCGATATGTATCATCGGCATAAGGATGAAATCGATCTTGTCGTCTCGGATATGGGACTGCCTCGTCTCTCGGGCGACAAAATCTATTATCAGCTGCAGGAAATGGATCCCGCACTGAAAGTCATCCTTGCCAGCGGGTATATCGAACCCGAAAAAAAATCAGAATTACTGAAATCAGGCGCCAAAGAATTTATTCAGAAGCCGTATCTGCCTTTTGATGTGCTGATGAAAATTCGAAAAGTGTTGGATGTGTCGTAACCAGCCGTACCTATCGATAGGAGGGGCGCATGAAAACGCATGCAATCATCGTCGCACTACTACTGGCTTGCGCTGTCCTGATCACATCCTGCAAAGAAAGTCCTCGAAGCGATGGACCGAAATACGGAATCACGCCCTCTGCCCCGACGGCCACTGTGTATACCTTCGCGGTGCATCCCCTTCACAATCCGACCAAGCTCTTGTCTGTCTATCAACCGCTTGTTGATTATTTAAACTCCACGATCACGGGAGCAACGCTCGTTGTTGAAGCATCGCGGGACTATGCCAATTTCGAGGAGAAATATCGCGACCGAACACCCGGTGTGCTGCTGCCGAATCCGTGGCAGACGCTGCAGGCAATGAAATCGGGCTACAGCGTGATTGCCATGGCAGGAGAGGCAAAGGAATTCAAGGGTATCTTCATTGTGCGCAAGACATCCGGCATTCGAATGCCGGCGGACCTGAAGGGCAAGGCGGTCAGTTATCCCTCACCGACTGCGCTGGCGGCGTGCATCATCCCTCAACATTATCTCCATCAGCATGGCATCGATATCCGGAAGGACATCGAAAACCGTTATGTCGGTTCGCAGGAGTCTTCGATCATGAATGTCTATTTACAGGCGACGGCTGCCGGAGCGACGTGGCCGCCGTCCTGGAGGGCGTTTCAGAAGGATCATCCGGCCGAAGCCGCAGAATTGAAAGTGCTATGGGAAACCGAACCGCTGATCAACAATTCGGTGATGATTCGGGATGATATTCCCCTGATGATTCGCGAACAGATTCGAGCCGGCCTGCTCTCGCTTCATGAGAGCGATGAGGGCAGAGCGATTCTTGCCCGTATCGAGACGACCCGCTTTTATCCTGCCATCGACAAGGATTTCGACATCGTGCGTGCGTATGTGGCGCGATTCGAGCGGGACGTGCGAAAGGTTGAAAGCAAATGAACACTCGAACGATGCGCTCGTTCTTATTCGGCACACTTCGGGGCCGATTGATTCTCGGCGTGGCAACGGTCCATGCGGCGATGATGACACTGTTCATTATCGATGTGACAATGCGACAGCGGGCGATGTTTCAGGCGCGTCAGGAAGAGGCGGCGACGTCTCTTGCGCAGTCTCTTGCCACCA
Organism: Bacteroidota bacterium; assembly: GCA_035298825.1. Classification (GTDB taxonomy): domain Bacteria; phylum Bacteroidota; class Ignavibacteria; order UBA10030; family UBA8401; genus CAISDA01. The sequence goes on along the minus strand of DATGXR010000029.1, from coordinate 11,005 downwards.
CGGGATCGGCCTGGCTTGCCTCGGCCGACATTGCGGGCCTTCAGGAATTGGTTGATGCGCAGCGACGATATCCTGAACTTATCTTTGCGACGCTGACCGATCCTGCAGGCCATATCCTGGCGCATACCGATGTGTCACGGCGGGGACAATATTTACTTGACCTTCCTGTTGTGAAGCAGATGATGGTAGTACGCAAATCAACGGAGTTGGTGGATGTCGTCGTGCCGGCATTTGTCGGAGGCCGGCATGTCGGATGGGCGCGTGTGGGCATCGGACGGATTGCCGCCACTCGGAAGCTCATCGAAATCACGAGAGATGGGACGCTCTATGGCATTATGGCAATCGTTTTCGGTACAGGCTTTGCCTGGCTGATGGGACGCGTCATCACCAGGAGACTTTACACCGTTCAGGAAACAATCAGCGAGGTCAGGAAGGGGAACCGCGCGGCTCGCTCACGACTTGCCGGACCGGACGAGGCCGCCTCGATCGCGCGCGAATTCAATATCATGTTGGATGCATTGGCGACACAGGAGTCGGCCATCATTCAAAGCGAGAGACAATATCGCACGCTCCTCCAGAATATTCAGGCGGCCGTCGTCGTTCACGGTCCGGATACGCGAGTGCAGATGTGCAACAGCATGGCGCAGGAGCTCTTGGGACTGAGCGAGGAGCAAGTGTTGGGGAAAACCGCGATGGATCCGGCCTGGCATTTTTTCTCCGAAGCGGGAGTCACACTGCCGCTTGATGACTATCCGATCAATCATGTGCTTCGAACGCGTTCGGCCATGCGCAATTGCACGATCGGCGTGCATCGTCCGCACAATGACCAGGACGTATGGGCGCTTGTGAATGCGGATCCTGTGTTCGATCAGACCGGGGAAATCATTCAGGTCGTTGTCACATTCATCGATATCACCGCCCGTGTCAAGACCGAGGCCGCCATGAAGGAGCAATATTCGACGCTTCGGAGCATCATCGACAGCGGCAATTCGTCGATTTTTTCGGTCGACCGGCTCTATCGGTACACGAATTTCAACACGACGCACGCCGCCATCATGAAAGCGATCTATGGCAAGGAGATTGAAACCGGCCATAACTTGCTTGAGTACATGACGGTCCGGGAAGATCGGGAGACGGCAAAGCGGAACATCGACCGGGTGTTGGCAGGAGGCGGCCGGATCGTGGAGGAAGCCTATTCGGGTGAAGAGCTGCTGTCGCGGCAATATTTTCAGGTGTCGCACAGTCCCATCATGACGGACGATCATGAAGTTATCGGTGTTGCGGTGCTTTCACAGGACATCACCGAGCGCAAGCGCGCCGAAGAAGAGGTGCACACGTTGAATCGTGAACTCGAGCAACGTGTCACGGATCGCACTGCGCAACTCGAGGCTGCCAATAAAGAGCTGGAGGCCTTCGCCTATTCCGTATCGCACGACCTGCGCGCTCCGCTGCGGGGCATCGACGGGTTCAGTCAGGTGCTGCTGGAAGAGTACGAAGAGAAGCTCGATGAGCAGGGAAGAGAATATTTGCATCGCGTGCGTACAGCGGCTCAACGCATGGCGCTCTTGATCGACGATTTATTGACACTCTCCCGATTAAGCCGCAGTGAAATGGAAATCCAGCCGGTGAACCTGAGCAAGATAGCGCGTGAGATTGCCGCCGAGCTGAGAGAATCGCAGCCTCTGCGCCAGGCGGAGTTTGTCATTCAGGACAGGATTGTGGTGCGAGGTGACGCTCGACTCCTGCGCGTTGTGCTTCAAAACCTCCTGGGGAATGCCTGGAAGTTCACCTCGACGCACACGACTGCCCGCATCGAGTATGGGATGCTGCAACAAGAGCAGCCGGTGTATTTTGTTCGCGATGACGGAGCGGGATTCGATATGAAGTATGCGACGAAACTTTTTGCCGCGTTTCAGCGCCTTCACTCGGCTTCCGAGTTTGCCGGAACGGGCATCGGGCTGGCGACGGTGCAGCGGATCATTCACCGGCACGGCGGCACGGTGTGGGCAGAGGGAGAAATTGAACGGGGGGCGACATTCTTTTTCACACTCCCACAAGGATGATTCTTGTGGCTAACAACATCTATGGAGACGCAAGATGGACACAACAAAAAAAACTCTCTCGATGGGATTCACGAAAGAACATTTCCCGGTCGGAACGCATATGTGCCTGATCTACGATAATGACGAGGAGCGGAAGCAAATCGTCTCGAAGTATCTGGCTGCGGGCATTGAAGACGACGAGCAGGTTCGCCTTTTCACAGACGCGGTTGGCGAAGAAGAAGTTCGTTCCTGGCTGCAGCCCATGGGAGTCACGTTGCCGGCGGGTCCGGAGGGCGACGGATTCCGTATCTTCGATCCTGTCCATGCCTATTGTCCGAGCGGACGATTCGATCCTGAGGCGATGGTCGGCGGGTTGATGCACCGCTATGAGGAGGCCAAACGCGCCGGGTATACGGGCGTGCGCAGCTGCGGCGAAATGTCGTGGGTGCTCAAAGGCATTCCCGGATCCGAGCGATTCCTGGAATATGAGGCGCTGCTCAACAAGCCGAGGGGAAATTTCCCGCACATTGGAATGTGTCAATATGACGCGCGGTTGTTTGACGGCGCAACATTATTTAAGGTGCTTCAGCTTCATCCCTTTATGATCGCCCATGGACAGATTATCAGTAATCCGTTTTATCAAAGGCCGGAAGAATTTCAGGCGGAATTACCATCACGGCAATAGAGGTCAGTGATTTGAATGGAGAAAGCGAATTGTGAACGTATGATGCAGGATGAGCAATGGCAACAGGTTGATGCGCGCGTGCTGGGACAAATTCTTGCAGCCCAAAACCTCTTCTTTGTATTGCCTGACGAGATCCGTATTTCGGAATATTTTTCACAGGCCCTGAGCAACGTGCCGGGGGTGATTTCGTGCGGTGTCTGTTTGGGAAATTCACTCCCATCGTACGCGGTGATCGATCCTGCGTGCAACGACTGTTCGATGGGGCATGAACACAGCGAAGGAGCACTGAGTCTCTCTTCTGCGTTTTCGTGCATCTTAATGTCAACGCCGGGAATGAACGTCCTCCCGTTGAGGACAAGTACACAAACTTATGGATTCTTTGTGTTTCGAACAACATCGGACGGTCAGTTCGAACCGTATGTGCCGTTCATACACAATCTGGCGAACTTCGTGGCTCTTTCGCTCGAAAACAGAAGGCAACACATTCTGCTCGAAAAAAACCGCGAGGAATTGGAAGACCGGGTCACGGCGCGCACGGCGGAACTGTATGACTTGAATACAAGAATCCAGACGCTCAACCAGGAGCTTGAGCAACGGGTGACCCGGCGCACAGCGCAATTGGAGGCGACAAATAAAGAGCTTGAAGCATTCGCCTATTCGGTGTCGCACGACCTGCGCGCTCCGCTGCGGGGCATCGACGGGTTCAGTCAGGTGCTGCTGGAAGAGTACAAAGAGAAGCTCGATGAGCAGGGGAAAGAATATTTGCATCGCGTGCGGCTTGCCGCCCAACGGATGGGACAACTCATCGATGATATGCTGAACCTTTCCCGGGTCAACCATCTTGACATGAAAATTCAGCAGGTGAATCTGAGCGAGCTGGTGCGGGTGATTGCCGCCGAATTCCAGGCAACGCACCCCGAACGCGATGTTGAGTTTTTGATCCAGGATCGGTTAACGACGAAGGGTGACAAGCAGCTCCTGCGTCTGGTGCTTGAGAACCTTGTGGGCAACGCATTGAAATTTACATCGACGCATCCGACTGCGCGTATCGAATTCGGTCTCGAATTGCAGCGGCAGGGAACGCCGGCGTATTTCGTCCGCGATGATGGCGTGGGGTTTGAAATGAAATATGCGCAAAAGCTCTTTGGCGCGTTTCAGCGACTTCATTCGACGACCGAATTCCCCGGCACAGGCATCGGGCTGGCAACGGTGCAGCGGATCGTTCATCGGCATGGCGGCTCGGTGTGGGCCGAAGGAAAAGTTGAAGAGGGGGCAACGATCTGGTTTTCGCTGCCCCCGGTTGATTCATGACAGGAACACCATGAGGCACGTACACGATGAAACCACTCCTGCGCATATTGATCGTGGAAGATTCGAACGACGATGCGTTTTTGACGCTTCGGCTTATTACTGCCGGCGGATACGAAATCGAATATGAACGAGTTGAAACCGCCGAAGAAATGCACATCGCGCTGACACACCAGCCCTGGGACGTCATCCTCTCTGATTATCATCTTCCCTGCTTTGACGGATTACGAGCCTTGGCGCTCGCACACGAATCCGGACTCGACATCCCGTTTATTATTATTTCAGGCAGAATCGGCGAGGAAGTCGCTGTGGAGGCGATGAAAGCCGGAGCCCGGGACTATATCATGAAGGATCATCTGCAGCGGTTGCTTCCCGCGATTGAACGGGAAGTCTTGGCGGCAAAAGATCGGACGGCGCGAAAACTCCTTGAAGAGAAAGAAAAGCTGGCAGAAACGCTGCGCGAGAGCGAAGAAAAGCAACGTATGCAACAACAGGTGAAGTTGCTGAATTACTCTCTCGATCATATCACCGAAGGGGTATTCCTGAGCGATCTTGACGGGCGGTTCCTCTATATTAATGATGAGGCGTGCCGGGCATTGGGCTACAGCCGGGAGGAACTGCTCAAGAAGCATACAATCGATCTTGTACGAAATGAATCCCGTACCGACTGGATCGGGTTCGTCTGCGATCTCGAAGAGTACGGCTCGCTCACATTCGAAGTCAGTCCCACAACAAAGGATGGAAATGTGTTTCCGGTGGAAGTGAATGTCAGCCATTTCATCTATGACCATACTGCGTACATTCTCGCCCTGACGCGCGACATCACCGAGCGCAAGAAAGCTGAAGCCGAAATTCAGCGGAAGAACGAAGAGCTTGTGAGACTGAACACTGAAAAAGACAAATTCTTTTCCATCATTGCGCATGACTTGCGCAGTCCCTTCAATTATTTTCTGGGCCTGACAAAACTCATGGCGGAAAATATACACAGCTTTACGATGGATGAATTGCAGGCGCTTGCTGTAAAAATGAAAGATTCAGCAGCCAATCTTTTTCGTCTTCTTGAAAACCTTCTCGAGTGGGCACGCATGCAGCAGGGGATCATTCCCTTCAGGCCGGAACTGTTGTGCCTGCGTTCGGTGGCTGAGGAAAGCATGGCGCTGATGCGTGAACCGGCGCAACAGAAGGGGATTCATCTGACGTGTGAGGCGCCGGAGGATTTGATGCTGCACGCCGATCGGGCCATGCTCCAGACCGTCATACGTAATCTTGTATCGAATGCAGTGAAATTTACACCGACAGGCGGCTCGATCATACTCACGGGGAAAACCATTGCTCAGGCCATTGTCCAGATTTCCATTACTGATACGGGGATTGGAATGAATCGGGCGATGATCGATAATTTATTTCGGCTCGATGTTCGAACCACAAGGAAGGGGACGGCGGGCGAACCGAGCACGGGGCTTGGATTATTGTTGTGCAAAGAATTCGTTGAAAAGCATGGCGGAAAGCTTTGGGTAGAAAGCGAAACGGGAAGGGGGACCACATTTCATTTCACAATTCAATAGAGCGCATGACATGAAAGCTCCTGATTTGACGCCGGTCGCCGGGATCCTTGCGGTGATGATCCTCCTTTTTTCGCTGCCGATAGTTCTCTCGGCGCAGGGAAAAACATTGTCCGAAATGTCGATTGAAGAGGTGATGAGCCTCAAAGTCGCAACCGGTTCGTTAACGAGTCTGACGAAAGCGAAAATTCCCGTTTCACTCACAACGATCACGTCGGAAGACATCGCCGTGACGCCGGCGCGAAATATCGCCGATCTGATTGAAATTTACGTTCCCGGCGCGTTGTGGCTGAATCATACCTCGCCCAGGATTGGAATCCGGGGCGTGATCATCGATCGGAACTATAAAATCCTCATGCTGGTCAATGGCAAAGCGATGAATCAGGAAGGCGCACAGGGTGCGACGCTGGAACTCAGCAATTGGGATTTGAACGACATCGAACGAATCGAAATCATCCGCGGTCCCGGCTCTGTGACGTACGGACCCGGCGCCATCGCAGGCGTGATCAATATCATCACAAAAACCGCCTCCACATCACGCGGCGTGTCGCTGGGTGTGGAAGATAATTTCACATACGATTCAAAAGGTGGACATGTCAGTTACGGCGTATCGAGTGAGCCGATCGATCTGTATGCCTATGGCAGCGTACGGGCGACAGGCGGAGCTCGCGATGCCGACTATTTTGCGATCAACCAGAATACAGGCGCGGCCGGCTACATCAATCCCTCAAAGGGGGAAGGTGTGATGCCGATATTCGGTGACAATTTTGGTCGGCCTCAAGTGAAGCTCCATCTGGACATGAATTTCCTTCAGGAATGGCGGCTCTGGGGCCGGTATACAAATTCAGATCAGCCGGCATTGTTTCGCCAGACAATGACGCGCGCAGCCGGAGAGCAGGTTCCGCTTTGGTTTACAGGACAAAAAGGCATCGTCGGCGTGTTGGAAAACACACATCCGTTCAGCGGCCTGATGACGCTGCATTCCACGCTGAGCTATCGCTCGGAAAATTATTATGATTATTGGGTGACGCGTACGCTTCTGCCGTATGATGCGAATGGATTCAACAGCGCGCATGGACCGGGAAATATTGTCTATGCGTTTTCCGAATCAGAGCTCCTGGCCGGAAGCACGATGCATCTCACGACACAGAATGAAAAATATACGTTTGCCGCGGGAGCGAATTATTCGCTTCAGGATTTCGGTCCCGGGTGGGGAAAGAATAAAATGTACATGCTCTCGAATGATTATAAGATTCCCGACGGACGATACATTGAAGATGTCATTGCCGGCGGATTCACATCGACGATGGTCTCGGTCTTCGGCGAATCCAATTTGGAATTTCATCGGTTGGCCCGGCTGCTGGTTTCGGCCCGGATGGATAAGCACACCTATTCGACATATTTCTTTTCCCCGAGAATCGGCATCATCTCGGAGCTCGACAGGAACACGATTCTCAAAGTGCTGTGGCAGCGCTCTCTTCGCATGAATACGGCTGAGGAATTATATAAAGAGCACCTCTTTGGGATGAAATCGAATCCGGAAATCCTGAATTGCGTTGAAGCGATGTGCAATGCGGTGCCTGTGAACACGATCATGATCAATGCATCGGTCTCGTATAACTGGGGAGAGATGGTCGGCTTTGTGTACGACCCTGCAACGATCAAGGGGGAAACGAAACCGATCGGGAAGGAGCGATTTTACACGATCGAAGCCGAGGCCATTTGGAAGCACAAGCAGTTCACAGTGAGCGTCAATCATTCCTATGTCAAACAACTCAGCTGGAAGAACGCTCCGGGCATCACCTCGCAGGGCATGAGTTACTCCGATTATCATCTGAACGGGCTGGAGAGCACGGGGAATGATCTGAACAACTGGGCCAATCATGCCACGAAAGTCGTTGCCACATGCGCGCTGCCGTATCACTTCACCGTCCACGCCGACGGGCAGGTGTTTTGGGCGTGGAATGGATATCGGGATATTCAATCGATGTATGGCGCCAAGTACGGCACGGGAGATCCGGCGTGGCAGATGCTCGATGAGCAATTGCAGGCCGAAGACTTCGCCCATGCCCGCGTGAATATCAATGTGTCCGTGTCGAAATATCTCCCGTTCATCAATTCCACGGTGAGCGTCTATGGAATGAATCTTGCGGGCGGCAAGCGATATTCCTATTCATCGGGTGAGAAATATAATTATCCGTCGAGAGTGATGTGGGTAAAAGAACCAGCCGCCGTGGGGATGAAACTCCAGATGCAGTTATAAACGAACAGGCCGCGTTTGAAAAATTTTGCACGCATACGACATGTCCGGCTCTGCAAGATGACTCATGGATGCATCATCGCGGCGTTGATCGCCGTGCGCCCGATTTGTCTTTCGGCTCAGGACGCTCAATACAGCGAGTATGAGGTGAAGGCAGCGCTCCTTGAAAAATTTGCGCGCTTCATTGAATGGCCTGATCACACGGCGGCAGGCGCATCCGATTCGGATAAGCGTTTCGTTGTGGGCGTGATCGGAGAAAATCCGTTTGGATCCATCCTGGAAACGATGTACGTGCGCCAGACGATCAACGGGAGGCGGGTCGAGGTGCGATATCTCTCAAGCGTGGACGAGGTCGAGGGATGTCACATCCTGTTTATTGCTCAATCTGAAAGTCACCGGATCAGCCAAATACTCCGGCAGACATTCGATCGACCGATACTCACAGTCAGCGATTATCAAGGGTATACAAAGAAAGGCGTGCTCATCACATTCTTTGTCACAAACGGTCAAATCCGATTCGAGATCAATCAACAAGCCGTGCGACAATCGGGCTTATATGTGAGCAGTCTGCTTCTGAATTTGTCGAAACCCGCATCCGAGGAGGCGAAGTAATGGAAAAGTTTTCAAATCTTTCCATTAAGAGAAAACTCATCCTGATCATCGTTGCGGTTACCACGGCCGCGATCGGCATTGGTTTTACAATCGCGACACTGAATGACATCGGCACATTTCGGAGTGAGATGGTCGCCAGTACGACAATGCACGCTCAGTTACTGAGCGAGTACTGCATTACCCCGCTGATCTTCAAAGACCAGAAGGAAGCAGCGAAGATCATCGGGAAAATTGCGACGATTCCATCGGTGACCACCGGTTGTGTCTACGACGACCAGGGCAGGCTCTTTGCGTCGTTTCAAAAAGGGGAACGCGACGAGATTCCCGCGTCCATTCCACCGGACGTTCAAAATGTTTTTGAGGAAGACGATTTGAAAGTGTTTCACGAGATCAGATATGAGGGGAAAAAATACGGCACGATCTACCTGAAAGCCTCGACGCACCTGCTCGATGAGAAAATCGAGCGCCACATCATGCTCATGATCGGATTGATGCTGGCGATGATCGTGTTTTCGTACCTGGTCGGATCGAAGCTGCAGAATGCGATCTCGCAGCCGATCTTGCGATTAGCGCATGCGGCCGATACGATCACCCGGGAGGAGGACTATTCGCTGCGTGTGGACAAGCAGGGATCCGATGAAACCGGATTACTCTATGACAGCTTTAACGAAATGCTTGAGCAGCTCGGCGCACGGGAGGCGGCCCGAACGAGAGCCGAGCACTTATTGCGTGAGAGCGAGGCCAAGTACCGCTGCATCGTGGACACAGCCATCGAGGGCATCTGGGTGCTCGGTCCGGATCTGAAAACCACGTTCGTCAACGCCCGCCTCTCGGAAATGCTCGGGTATTCGTGCGACGAGTTGATGGGTCGCGAGATGACCGACTTTATGTTTGATGAGGATCTGTCAGATTTTCGCGCGAAAATTGAAAACCGTCGCCGGGGGCGTTCCGAAAGTTACGAACGTCGGTTTCGCCGCAAAAACGGTGACACTGTGTGGACGTTTTCTTCCGCGACTCCCTTTATCGACGAGCGGAAGCAGTTCAACGGTTCATTTGCGATGCTTACCGACACGACAGAACGCAGAAAGTCGGAGGAGGAAATCCGGATCCTTAATCAGGCGCTTGAGAAACTGGTCGACGATCGCACCACGCGCCTCGAAACGGCAAACAGGGAACTTGAAGCATTCGCCTACTCGGTAGCCCATGACCTGCGTGCGCCATTGCGCGGCATTGATGGATTCAGCCAGGTGCTGCTCGACGAATATCAGAACAGCCTCGATGCGCAGGGGAAGAATTATCTTCAGCGCGTCCGATTAGCCACGCAGCGCATTGCACAGATTATGGATGAGATCTTGAATCTTTCACGCATCAGCCGCAGCGAGCTTGCGGTGCATGAGGTGAATCTTTCCGCCCTTGCGCGTTCGATCGCTGAGGATCTTCAGGAAATGCAGCCCGAACGCCGCATTGAGTGGCGGATCCAGGACGGGATGATTGCGCATGCGGATGAACGGATGTTGAGGATGGTCTTTGAGCATCTCATGGGGAACTCCTGGAAATTCACATCGAAACATCCGACTGCGCTGATCGAAGTCGGCATGAAGCAAGAAGCAGGCGGTCCGGTCTACTTTGTCAGGGATGACGGCGCCGGCTTCGATATGAAATATGCGCAAAAACTGTTCGGGGCATTTCAACGTCTCCACGGTGTCACTGAATTTCCAGGCACTGGTGTCGGCTTGGCAACCGTGCAACGGATCATCCATCGGCATGCCGGCGCCGTCTGGGCGGTGGCCGAAGTCGAGAAAGGAGCCACTATTTATTTTACGATTCATTCTTGAAGATGAGCATAGCGTGCAACGCATTTTTTTGGTTATATTAGAGGAATGTGTTCACACGCGAAGACTCAACCAAGAAGAAATGACATGTCGAACGAAGAAGTAAAATTTGAAATGACAGCCAAGACTGTCTTTGCGCTGGAGGAGGTCTTGGCTGATGAACTGGCGGCGATCGGCGCAGAAAAAATCAAGGTGCTCAATCGTGCCGTATCGTTTACCGGCACGAAAGAAACGATGTACCGCGCCAACCTGGAGCTTCGCACAGCGCTCAGAATTCTGAAACCCGTCGTTACCTTCCGCGTCAGGAACGAAACCGAATTATACACAGAAACCCGCCGCTTCGCCTGGGATCGCTACCTTACTCCAAAGACGACATTCGCCATCGACAGCTTCGTGCATTCCGCGCATTTCAATCATGCGAACTATGTGGCGCTGAAAGTCAAAGACGCGATCGTTGACCAGCTGCGGACGGTCTACGACGGACAGCGTCCGAATGTGGAGCTCGAACATCCCGACGTGAGACTGAACGTTCACATCAGCGAGGAGCTCTGCACGATCTCGCTCGACAGTTCCGGCAACTCGCTTCACAAGCGGGGCTATCGCGTCGGCCAGGGCCTTGCGCCGATCAATGAAGTCCTGGCTGCCGGTATGATCCTGCTGACAGGCTGGAGGGGAGAGTCGGATTTCGTCGATCCGATGTGCGG
>DATGXR010000028.1:0-1617 GCA_035298825.1 Bacteroidota bacterium | reverse complement strand
TGCGTTCAGGCGCTCGACGAGCGCCTTGAGCGTATCGCGGCGGCGTTCGATCGTGAACTGTTCGAGAATCCGTTTACGCGCCGTACGTCCGCGCTCCGACGGCGCGTGCAGCGCCGCCTTGATGTGATGCTGTGCCGCCTCGATGTCGCTGTGTTCGCACAAATATCCCGCATCGCCGATCGCCGTTGGGATGCCTCCGCTTTTTGTTCCCACCGGCGTGCATTCGCATAACATTGCCTCGCACAGCGCGTTGGGCAGTCCCTCGCGCATCGACAGCTGCGTGTAGACTTTTGCCTGTTGATACAATCGGAGCAGCTCCTGTGGAGCAAGGAATTCATGCATCCGTACGTTCGGAGGGATCTGGAGCGTTCGTGAGACAGCCGCAGACGGACCTACCAGGACGAATTCCACGTCGGGAAGAGATCGGGCGACATCGAGGAAAAAGTCTACGCCTTTGATCTTCACGCGCGCTTCATCCGGGGTGGATGCCACCATGAGCACGAACGGCCGCTTTTCTCCAGACGGCTTCCATTTGGCGCCGTCGTATCCGGTCGGCACGACGTCGATATTTGCCCCGTCATATCGGGCGAGACGTTGTGCTTCCGATTTTAAAAATCCGTCGACGGCGATCACGGCATCCGCATTCATAATGCCATAGCGAACGATCGGCGCGCGCCAGCGGCTGTTCCAGATGCCGTATCCGAGTTCGCGCATATCGGCCACGTCGATGCCGCCAAGCACGATGATCGACCGTTTCCTGAAACATCGCGCAAGCAGGACGAGAAAGGACGAATAGACGGACGCGAACCAGGAATAGGTGATTGTCGCGCGTCGAATGGAGGCCAGGTAGCGAAATACCGTCTTCGGCCCCGACGAGACGATCGTCGTGAGAGGAAATAATTCTCCGAGCAGCGCGGCATCCTGCTGTATGAACGATGCGCGGAACGTCGCTGTAAAGAGTATGTGGGGATCGCGCTTCACCGATATGCCGGCTGTCTGTTAGATGCGGAATGAAAGCGAAAAAGTATGCGTCGAGCCGAATCCCGATGTGAACGGCACGAATGCGTAATCGAACCGGACTTTGCCATAGATAATGCCCAAACCACCCGAGATGCTCTTCGCCTCGTACCCGGTTTGATATCCGGCGCGGAGCGCAAGCGTATTGTCGAATGCGAGCTCGCCTCCGAGATGAAGATGTGAATCGGACTGCTTGAAGATTGTCACATAATCGCCCGAGACGCGGTACGAAAAACGATCCGTCAGTAATCCCGTATACGAAGCTCCGGCGCGAAGCAGCGCGGGAAGCTCGATCGCTTCCGTGCGCATTTCGTTCATCGATCCGAGATTGTCAACCGACACACCCACTGTGAGATCGGGTGAAATTTTGTACATGCCGCCGAAGTCGAACGCATAGCCGCTCGATTCGTCGACGTAAATTTTTTCATACAGGAACTTACCGCTCACGCCGAGTGAAAATCCTTCGGCCAGCGACAGGCCGACAGAACCCGTGATCGCCATGTCGTGCGCGTTGAATGAGCCTTCAGCGTCACCGGGACGCGTGCGGACATCGATGCCGCCCGTGTTTGTCGCATTGAATGAGAATCCGAGCGAGACGGT
>DATGXR010000027.1:0-2653 GCA_035298825.1 Bacteroidota bacterium | reverse complement strand
GGGGCGGATTGACATCGCTTGACATACAGATGAATGTGGAGGACGGGTTTACGTACTCGAAATATTCATATGGCATCAAGCAGTATCAGACTGTGCTGACATCCCAGCAGGTCGGACAGATAGGGAAGTATGTCGGTAGCGGCGCCATGTCGATGGAAGTTGCGGGATTCTATCGGGGGCAGCCATATCAGAAAAAATTCACCATTCCGGCTGCCTCGATCACACCGGTTGACAGCACACTGCGTGCGATATGGGTCGGTCGGTCGATCGCAGACATCGAATGGACGTACTGGAATGGATCGGATGTGAGCAAAATGCTGACCGATGAATGTCTCAGGGAACGAATCGTCAGCCGATATACCGCGTTGCTTGCGCTCGAGCCCGGTGACACGCTGGTTATCGCAAAGAACGACAATACACAAACTGTGTCACATACTTCAATGGACGGCCAGATCCCGGGTTCGTATCAGGTCGCCTCAGCTTATCCGAATCCGTTCAATCCCTCGACGACGCTGCGTGTCCGTTTGCCAATGGGGGTGAGGGCTCAGGATGCGACGCTGAGAATCTATAATATGCTGGGACAGATTGTGAAAACATTCGATGCCGCCGGATTGACTTCCGATACCAACCGCGAATTCCGATGGGATGCCGTTGACGATTCGGGCCGCCGTGTGTCGTCCGGCATGTATCTGTTCGTCGTGACCACGCCCGGAGCGCGCCATACGGTGAAGCTCATGTTATTGAAGTGACCATGGGCGCATCACACGGTGAAGGCCATGTCGTTGAAGCAATGATTGGCGCGTTACACGGTGAAGTTCATGTTATTGAAGTTTTGCTTGGCGCGGTACACGATGAAGCTCAGGTTGTTGAAGTGACGATTGGCGCGGCGCACCGCCTCTTGTTATGACCGATTGAAGGGCGATTGAAAAAAACGGGGCGAATGCGTGAAATTCGCCCCGTCGTCGTTTGTAGTTGAAACCCGCATTTAGTATATTTTTCAAAATGCGCAGTTGTTTCTGAAGATCGCGGTGGTGAGGATTGGAGGCCGCGGTATTCTCACAGAACCAAACATAAGGAAATTATCACTCATGGGTTCAAGAATTTATATCGAAGATCTGTCGAAGCACATCGGCGAAAAAGTCACATTATCGGGCTGGCTCTACAACAAACGTTCAAGCGGAAAGATCCGCTTCCTCATCATGCGCGACGGCACGGGACTCGTGCAGGGCGTGCTCGTGAAGAACAATCTCCCGGAAGAAATCTTTAACAGGTTCGACGAGCTGACACAGGAATCGTCATTCCGCATGACGGGCGTCGTGCGCAAGGAAGATCGCGCGCCGGGCGGATATGAAATGGACGCCGAGAATGTCGAGATCATTTCGGTGGCGAAGGAATATCCGATCTCTCCGAAGGAGCATGGCGTCGACTTTTTGAGCGACCGCCGGCATCTCTGGCTGCGGTCGTCGCGCCAGCATGCGATCATGCGCGTGCGTCATGAGATCATTCGTTCGATCCGCGAGTTCTTCGACAGCCGAGGCTTTACGCTGATGGACGCGCCGATCTTCACGCCCGCGGCCTGTGAAGGCACGAGCACGCTGTTCGAAACTGAATATTTCGATCTCGGAAAAGCATACCTCACGCAGTCGGGCCAGCTTTACGGCGAAGCCGGCGCCATGGCGTTCGGAAAAACGTATGTGTTCGGTCCCACATTCCGCGCGGAAAAATCGAAGACGCGCCGCCATCTGACAGAGTTCTGGATGGTCGAGCCTGAAGTTGCGTTCAACGACCTGAACGACAACATGGATCTTGCAGAGGAATTTTTGCAGCATATCGTTGCGAACGTGCTGAAGAACCGCATGCCCGAACTCAAAGCGCTTGAGCGCAATGTTTCGTTCCTTGAAAACGTTGCAAAGCCCCTGCCGCGCATCACGTACGATGAGGCTGTCGACATCCTGCATAAAAAAGGATTGCCGTTTGAATGGGGCAACGACCTCGGCGGAACGGATGAGACGGTGATCTCCGAACAGTTCGATCGTCCGGTGATGGTGCACCGGTATCCTTCGATCGTGAAGGCGTTCTATATGAAGCGCGATCCGGAAAACGACAAGCTTGCGCTCGCGGTCGACGTGTTGGCGCCGGAAGGCTACGGCGAAATCATCGGCGGCAGCCAGCGTGAAGACGACATGGATCTGCTCGTTGCGCGCATCAAGGAACACGATCTTCCGGTTGAGGCATTCGACTGGTATCTCGATCTGCGTCGGTACGGATCGGTGCCACATTCCGGATTCGGTCTGGGTGTCGAGCGCACTGTGGCATGGATCTGCGGTCTGGACCATGTGCGCGAAACGATTCCGTTCCCGCGCATGATCTACCGCATCACGCCGTGACACGCAACTTCCTGCTCGATGATCCGTATGATATACGGCCCGCCTTCACATTCATTCGTGCTGGGCGGGCCGCGGCTGTTATCCCATCACATACACACACACTATGCTCACTGCAAAAAATCTTCGCAAGGAATTTGCGACCGTGCTTGCGGTCGACGACGTTTCGCTTACGGTGAATCGCGGCAGCATCTTCGGTCTCATCGGTCCCAACGGCGCCGGCAAGTCGACGACCATTCGCATGCTCCTGAACATCACGGCCCCCGACC
>DATGXR010000026.1:0-3950 GCA_035298825.1 Bacteroidota bacterium | reverse complement strand
GACACGCTGAGGCTTGAAGGCGAATGGAAATACAAGCGCGGCGCAACACTCGAACCGCTTGAAGACCGGTTGTTTACGGGAAAAATTCCGACCGGGTTGTTTAATGCGATGATTGCCCCTGTGTGCCCGTACGTGATCAAGGGCGTCGTCTGGTATCAGGGTGAATCCAATACGAGCAGAGCCTTCGAGCATCTCGAACTCTTTAAGACACTGATCAGGGATTGGAGAGAAAATTGGCGCCAGGGAAATTTCCCGTTTCTTTTTGTGCAGCTGCCAAATTTCATCGAGGTCAATGTCGAAGAGACAAAATACGACTGGGCGTTCTTCCGTGAAAGCCAGCTCAAGGCATTATCCATTCCCAATACCGCAATGGCCGTGACGATAGATATCGGCGAAGGCAACGACATCCATCCGACCAATAAGAAAGATGTCGGTTACCGGCTTGCGCTTGCCGCACGAAAAATCGCCTATGGAGACAAATCAATTGTCGCATCGGGACCGATCTACCGATCGATGAAAATCAGCGGCAAACAAATTATCGTTTCATTTACCGATGTGGGCACGGGCCTGGTTGCGCGGAATTCTCACGACGTGAAATGGGTCGAAATCTGCGGCGCCGATAATGTCTGGGTTCCCGGGCGTGCGAGAATCAAGGGCAACACCATCATCGTCTCGAGTGATAAAGTCAGCGCGCCTGTTGCAGTGCGATATGCGTGGTCGAATAATCCTGAAGGCGCGAATTTGTATAACAAGGAGGGATTGCCTGCATCCCCATTTCGAACCGATTGTATTCATTAAAAAAAAGGCGGGCATTCACCTGATTTAATAAAAATTTGGAGATGACGATGAAGCTGTTTCTGAGAACGATACTCTGTCTCGGCGCCGCACTGTGGAGCACGCTCCAGGCTCAGGAGAAACTCTACCCCGAGACATTCCCTTTACAGGATGTGCAGTTGCTCAACGGACCATTCAAGCATGCGCGGGATTTGAATATTCACGTGCTCCTTCAGTATGATGTCGATCGGTTGTTGGCTCCGTATCGCAAAGAAGCCGGACTGCACACAAAGGCAAAGGGGTATCCGAACTGGGAAGGATTGGATGGACATGTTGCGGGACATTATTTGTCCGCGCTTGCAATGACGGTTGCCGCGACGCATCATCCCGAATGCAAGCAGCGTATGGAGTATATGCTTGCTGAGTTAAAGATCTGTCAGGATTCAAACGCAATCACATATCCGGACTGGGGGGTTGGATATGCGGGCGGAATGCCAAACAGCAAGGCGATCTGGTCGAAACTCAAGACGGGCGATTTTTCAACATATTTTTCGAGCTGGGCGCCGTGGTATAATCTTCACAAGATGTTCGCGGGACTCAGAGACGCGTGGATGTATGGAGGCAGCGATGAAGCACGGCGAATGTTTCTTGCATATTGCGACTGGGCGATTGCTCTCACCTCCGGATTAAGCGATGAGCAGATGCAGATGATGCTGAACGCGGAACACGGCGGGATGGATGAAATGTTTGCAGACGCTTTTCAAATGACGAAGGACGAAAAGTATTTGCGTGCGGCGCGCAGGTTCTCGCATCGCGCGCTGCTCGATCCGATGGCGGCAGGAAACGACAATCTCGATAATAAGCATGCCAATACGCAAATACCAAAAGTGACGGGATTTCAACGAATCGCCGAACTCTCCAACGATGCGACGTACGCGCACGCGGCCTCGTTTTTTTGGGAAACAGTCACACAGCATCGCACGCTTGCCTTCGGAGGAAACAGCAGGAAGGAACATTTCCCGAGCGTGAATGCATGCAGCGATTATGTTGAAGATGTGGAAGGACCCGAATCCTGCAATTCCTATAACATGATGAAGCTGACAGAGGATTTATTCAGAGTCACTCCGTCTGCGAAATACATCGATTATTACGAGCGCACACTCTACAACCACATCCTCTCAACGCAGCATCCGGTGCACGGTGGCTATGTATATTTCACTCCGGCGCGTCCCCGACACTATCGCGTGTATTCGGCGCCGAACCAGGCCATGTGGTGTTGCGTCGGATCGGGCATGGAAAATCATGCGAAATACAACCAGCTCATTTATACGCATCGCAACGATTCGCTGTATGTCAATCTCTTTATCGCATCCGAATTGAATTGGAAATCACGGGGAATCACACTGCGGCAATCGACAGAATTTCCCCAGCGAGATTATTCAACAATCACGATCACAAAGGGAGCATTGCAGTTTGCATTGCTTGTGAGATATCCCTCGTGGGTACGCGAAGGCGCGCTCCGCGTCACGGTCAACGGAGCGCCGATCGGGATAAACACCCGCCCCTCGTCCTATCTGGCGATCAACCGGCTGTGGAAAAAAGGAGATGTCGTGCGTCTGTACCTGCCGATGCACAACTCGATTGAACATCTGCCGAATGTGCCCGCATATATCGCCTTTATGCACGGCCCGATTCTGCTTGCAGCAAAAACGGGGACCGAAGAATTAACGGGCTTAGTCGCCGATGACGGCCGCTGGGGTCATATCGCCGCCGGGAAAAAACTTCCGATCGACAAGGCTCCGATCATCATTCAAAATGATCTTTCCACAATCGCCGATAAATTGGAGCCCGTTGCACAATCGCCTCTCACGTTTCTGGCGCCGCGTTCGATGATGATCAATGCCTCCGCACGCATGAAGCTTGAACCGTTCTATCAGATACACGATGCGCGATACATGATGTATTGGATGGCGCTGACGAATGCCGGATACAAGACGTATCTTGACTCGCTCGGGGCCGTCGAACAATCGAAGCTTGCGCTTGATGAGCGCACGGTCGACCGTGTTTCGCCCGGAGAACAACAACCGGAAGTTGACCACGCGATGCAAACATCAAAATCACACTCCGGCAACTCGATGGATGAATTCTGGCGCGATGCGCAAAGCGGAGGATTTTTCAGCTACGCTCTGGCGACAAAAGGCGAAACCGATCTGACGCTTCGTGTGCGCTACTGGGGATATGAATGGGGTGATCGCACGTTCGATATCCAAATCGACACTGCAACACTCGTTTCAGAAAAAAATACGGGACGATGGTATCAATCGAAGTTTCAGAATGTCGAGTATCCGATTCCCGCATCGATGCTCGAAGGCAAAGATCATATTCGCCTGAAATTTCAGGCGCACGATGGCAGCACGGCAGGCGCGGTGTATGATATCCGTCTGCTGCGATCGAAGAAGAAGTGAAACGCAGGCACCATACAAGCATGTGCCACACGTGCGTGTGCGGACATAGACGGATGTGATTTTTTTTCAACATATCTTTGAAAACTCATGAAAAGTAAATTATGCGCAGTCTTCGTTGTTGTCCTGCTCTCCTCATTCTCCAGAATGTCGGCGCAGGCGCCGCATAGCGACAATGGCGATGGAACATTCACCAATCCCGTTATTGCATCCGATTTTCCAGATCCGGATGTCATCCGCGTCGGGGACACGTATTACATGGTCAATACGACAATGTTTGTCTTTCCTGGCGTCACGGTGCTCAAATCGCACGATCTCGTAAATTGGGAATATGCAAGCAATGCCGTTCCCCGATTCGATTTTGCTCCCGCCTATAATCTTGACGGCGGCAACAGATACGGTCATGGGCAGTGGGCGACAAGCCTGAAGTATCATCACGGAAAATTTCATCTGCTCTTCATCACGCTGGATGAAGGGGGATTTCTGTGCACATCCGAGAAAGCGGAAGGGCCGTGGAAGATTACACACCTGCCCAAAGGATTTTATGATCCGGGATTGTTCTTCGACGATAACGGAAGAATCTATGTCGCCCATGGCTATCAAAAAATTTCAATCACCGAGTTGGATACGAATTTCGCACCCGTGAGCAAAGATTCGCTTGTCTTTACAGGAGATATCCGTCCGGGCATTGAAGGCACGCATGTCTACAAGCGA
>DATGXR010000025.1:0-1809 GCA_035298825.1 Bacteroidota bacterium | reverse complement strand
TGGCAGAAGGGCGAGATCAAGGCGTTCTATTCGGAGGCGACAGAAATCGTGCGCCGCTATTTCGAGGGACGCTACGGCGTGATGGCGCTTGAAATGACGACAGATGAAGTGCTCGATCAACTCGTCGAATTCAAACTCTCGCGCGAGATGATGGATGAGATACGCGCATTCCTTGCGGATGCGGATCTTGTGAAATTTGCGAAGGTGATTCCGTCGATCTCAGACAACGAACACGTCATTCCCGTTGCGCTCGAAATTGTTGAAAAAACACGGCCTGTTGCGCAACCCAATGTGCCGCATGTGCAGGTTGTCGATGTTGCGCCGACGGGCGCGGCTGTCGTAGAAACAGACAACTCCACCGGTCGTCAGGCGAAGGGCCCAGGCGCTACCACCACAGCCGGAAGCGGAACGAAGACCGCCGGTGCGGATTCTTCAGCTGGACGCGGAACGAAAACTGTGAACGGTGATTCCTCAACAGGATCCGGAATGAAGGGAGCGGACGCCGATGTTTGATGTCACGTTCGCAAATCAGTGGGTGCTGCTCCTGCTCGTGATGATTCCCGCGATCTCGGCATGGTATTATTACCGCCACTCGCAGCGCGAGAGCGATCTTCGTTTTCCCACACTGCAGATGTTCGAGGGGATGAAGAAGTCGAGAAAGGAACGGATGCGCCACTTGCCGTTCATCATGCGCATGATCGCGCTTGCGCTTCTCATCATTGCACTCGCACGGCCGCAGTCGACGCGAAGCGGAGAGAATATTTATTCGGAAGGCATCGACATCGTCCTGGCGCTTGATATTTCGGGCTCGATGCTCGCGGAAGATTTTCAGCCGAACAGGATTGAGGCCGCCAAGGCCGTGGCGCAGGAGTTCATTTCGGGCCGCACGAACGACCGGATCGGACTCGTGATCTTTTCGGGCGAGAGCTTCACGCAGTGCCCGCTCACTGTCGATTATCCCGTCCTGAAAAATCTGATCAAGGACGTGAAGAGCGGCATGATCGAAGACGGCACGGCGATCGGACTCGGACTTGCGAACAGCGTGAGCCGTTTGAAGGACAGCAAGGCGAAAAGCAAGGTGATCATTCTCCTGACCGACGGCGTCAACAATCGGGGCGAGATCGATCCGATTACGGCGGCGCAGATCGCACAGGCCAATAATATCCGCGTCTATACGGTGGGTGTCGGCACGATTGGCGAGGCGCCGTATCCGATGCAGACGCCGCTCGGCATACGCTATCAAAATATTCCGGTCGATCTGGATGAGAAGATGCTCTCTCAGATCGCGCAGATGACCGACGGAAAATATTTCCGCGCCACGGATAACCGGAAGCTGAAGAGCATCTACAAGGAGATCGACCAGCTTGAAAAGACGCGCGTCGAGGTTCGTTCGTACCGGCATTACAAGGAATTATTCTATCCGTACGCGTTGTTTGCATTTGTGGTGCTCATGCTCGAGATCGCGATTTCGCAGACGTGGCTGAGGAAGCTGCCGTAGGGGCGGGCGAAATAAAAGCAAAAGATAATATGGAGCATTGGGCGAAATAGCATTTCGCCCTACAGTATACTTTAAAAAAATGAGTTGCTATGTTCAGATTCGCACATCCGGAATATCTCTATTTGCTGCTTGCGCTGCCGGTGCTTGCCGTGTTCTTTCTCTATGTGGAGCGCAAGCGCAAAACAGCCATGCAGTCGATCGCCTCTCAGGCGCTGCTTGAACGTCTGGCCGCTTCGGCAAGCCGCGGCAAACGGACCGTCAAATTTTTCCTGCTCATGATTGCATCGGCAAGTCTGATCGTGGCGCTCGCA
>DATGXR010000024.1:0-2814 GCA_035298825.1 Bacteroidota bacterium | reverse complement strand
ACGGTATCACAGCGTGCCCGATGAGAAGGGAGCACAGAAAATGGCGCTCATGTGCGCCATCCTGTGCCTGATCGGTCCGCTTCTGTGGATACTGCCCGTGATGGCGTCGCGCATCATCTTTCCGGATATCAATGCGCTGTGGCCGTCGTTTGCTGTTCCCGCCGAGGCGTCATTCGTCAGTCTTGCATTGCTGCTGCTGCCGCATGGGATGATCGGATTCGTTGTCTCGGCGATTCTTTCGGCCACACTCGGACAGGCGAACGACGCGTTCAATTGGCTTGCGGCAACGACCACACGCGACATTTATGTGCCGTTGCATCGAAAGGCGACGGGGAGCGAGCCGCGGGAATCGACACAGTTCAACGTCGCCCGTATGACGATGCTTGTGATCGGTGTGTTCGGTGTGGCGGTGGCATGGTACATTCCCCGCTTCGGCGGAGCGTTTGCCTTTGCGCTCGAATATTATTCTCTCGTCGCGGCGTTCGCCATGCCCGTTGCACTCGGGATGGTGTACAGGAAAACGCCGTGGTGGTCCGGCATCGCCTCCTGTTCGGCGGCCATCATCGCCGCGGTGGCGCTCATGAGCCTGGGAGTGTGGAAGGATTATTCATTTGTTCGGAACATGCTCACTGAATCGATTGTCGCGTGTGTCGTCTTTTTCGGTTCTGCGTACTGGTTCGATCCCGCTGATCCGCGTCACGCGGAACTTGCCAGGCTCGACGAGGACCTTAACGTTCCTGTGATAGAGCAGGATGTTGTCTTCGATGCGGGCGCATTCAAGGTCTACCGTCTGCTCGGGCAGGTCTGCCTCGTGCTTGGAATCGTTCTGGTTGCATGCATCTTCATCCCCGGAACATCGGTTGCGCCTGCATCGATCAACGCCATCGCCGGAGCGGTGTTGCTCGCTCTCGGCGGATCAATCCTGGCATATAGCCGCGCGGTATTCAATGCACATTCATCGGGACGAAACGTCGATGGCACACACGATTCGCATGACAACCGTTCAGCTTCCGGCGGAGCTCGCGGGCTCATCGCCGAAGGCGAAGAAGAAAAAGAACCTCACGCTCATTGAATCGCAATTGAAACGCGCAGGCGAGGCTTCTTCGGATCTCGTCTTGTTCGCAGAGTACGCGAATCTTTGGCACCGTGGCACATC
This sequence comes from Bacteroidota bacterium, assembly GCA_035298825.1. GTDB lineage: Bacteria > Bacteroidota > Ignavibacteria > UBA10030 > UBA8401 > CAISDA01. The sequence goes on along the minus strand of DATGXR010000024.1, from coordinate 1,658 downwards.
GAACGTTAAAAAGAATTATCAACCGGACACGATCGATGCGCCCGTTGTACAGCTTGTGCGTTCGTACGCGGAGCGATACAGGATGAATATCGTGTTTCCGATGCTGGCCTCGATCGACGGAATCACCGGCAGCACGTGTTTGCTCATCGACAGAAATGGAGAGCCGACGGGTTCGTACAGAAAATGTCATCCAACGATCGCCGAGCAAAAATTCGGCATTACAGCCGGCGCAGATATCTCTGTGTACACGCTCGACTGCGCGCGCGTCGGCATCATGACTTGTATGGATATCGAATATCCGGAAACGGCTCAGACGCTCATGGTCAAGGGCGCCGAGCTGCTGCTCTTTCCGCACGTGCAGGCGGGTTGGGGCGAAATCGATTGGGAAATTCGCATGCGCGCCAGGGCAATCGATACGGGACTTGTACTGGTCTCGGCGTGTTACGGATATGGAGAAGGCGAATGGAAACCGGGGAAGATGATCGGACGAAGCGGAGTGATCGGCCGCGACGGAACGATCATTTCAGACCTCGGACGCGGCATCGGCGCGAGCACAGTCGACGTCGATCTCGACGCGAAGCGCGTTACGCATTTTTTCTTTGAGAAACAATTCGAACGCACACTCGCCGTGCTTGCATCGAGGCGGCCGGAGTTGTATCGGGCGCTCGTCTCGACGCATGAGCGCGATGATGCATTGAAGAAACTTCAGAAGCAATCCCGGCGTGCGAAGAAGGGTTGATCGACCGGCGAAGATAACGTAGGTGCACGTTGCCCGCGAATATAATATGCGGAACACGACCATGCAGAACGCGAACATGCGGAACGCGAACATGGGGCACGTACATATTCATTGCATCACGAGGCTGATTTATCTACTTTATCGTCACCAGCCCTGCCCACGGTGCTGGTGAGGTACTTGTCAACAATACGGACTCAGGCACGCCCATGAAAATTGCACAATTTGAAATCGATGGCAAACCGATGATCGGTGTCGAACATGCAGGCAAGTGGATCAATTACACAGATGCGCTCATCGCATACGAGTGGCTCACGAAGAAGAACGCACCCGTGCGCTTCTGCACGATCAGCCAGCTGATTGTCGGCCAACGCTTCGACGCGAAGGAGATCAGGGACGTTGTCTCGTTTGCGGTCGATCATACGCTTGCGCAGTATCTGACCATACAGCGGAATGCGGCGATGAAGGCGCCGATTTCGTGTCCCCCGAAGATCATCGCGCTTGGTTTGAACTATGTGCTCCATGCGAAGGAAGGCAATTTTGACGTGCCGAAGGAGCCGATCCTCTTCATGAAAGCCGGCTCTTCAGTCATCGGTCCCGGCGAAACGATCCTCATTCCGCGGGGCAAGGGCCGCATCGATCACGAAGTCGAGCTGGCAGTCGTCATCGGCCGGCGCGCATCGAACGTGAAGAAAAAAGACGCATTCAAGTGTATCGCCGGATATTCGATCATCAACGATGTCACGGCGCGCGCGCAGCAGACAAGCGATCTTGAAAAGAAGCATCCATGGTTCCGTTCGAAGAGCTACGATACATTCACTCCGTTCGGTCCGTGGATTGTCACAGCTGATGAGATCGCACAGCCCGTTCATCTGAAGATCGAATGCCGGGTGAACGGCAGGATCAGACAGCGATCGAACAC
>DATGXR010000023.1:0-4493 GCA_035298825.1 Bacteroidota bacterium | reverse complement strand
CCTTGTCGCTCACCAGACACGAGGCGCTTTCCTTCAGGCGCGTCGAAACACGAATATCCTTAATGCCGGTCAGCTTCGACTTCATCGCGTCAAAGAGCGGCGCGAACGTCTTCTGGGCATCCTTGTCCTCCTGCGCTGTCGGAATCGAGACGTCGCTTTTATCCGCAGCCACAAGTTTCTTGCCGTCGAATTCGAAGAGCGAGGGCAGGATGAATTCGTCGATCGGCTCGGTCATAAAGAGCACATCCCATCCCTTGGCCCTGAAAGCCTCGAGATACGGCGTGTGTGAAACTGTTTCGCGGCTCTCGCCCGTGAGATAATAAATTTCCTTCTGCTCTTCGCTCATCGCTTCGCAGTACTGCGTAAGCGAGAGATACTTGTTCTCCTCGGTCTTCATCGACTCGAACAACAGCAGCTTCGAGATCTGCTCACGGTTGGCGTAATCGTTCGTGAGGCCCTCCTTCAAAAATGCGCCGAACTCCTTGTAGAACGACACGTACTCGTCGTACGACGAAGTCTTCATTTCATCGAGATTCTTCAGGATGCTCTTGACGAGATTATTCTTGATCTTCTCGAGCTGCGGATTCTGCTGCAGCATTTCGCGCGATACGTTCAATGGCAGATCGGAACAGTCGACCACGCCCTTGACGAAACGGAGATACTGGGGCAGCAGCTGCTCGCAATGATCCATCACGAGCACGCGGCGGATATAGAGCTTCGGCCCCGTCTTGATCTCTCCGAACATCATATCGAACGGCTTCTTCGACGGAATGAACAGCAGCACCTTAAACTCGATCGTTCCCTCGCCCGTATAATGCAGCACGCGCGCCGGATCGTTGAAATCATTCGTGATCTGCTTGTAGAAGTGATTGTACTCGTCTTTCGTCACATCGCTCTTCGAGCGCAGCCACAGCGCCTTACGCGAGTTGAGCGTTTCTTCCTTCACCGTCTTCTTCTTGTCGTCGCCCTCCTCTTTCTCGACATCCATCACGATCGGATGTTCGATGAAATCGGAGAACTCCTTCACGAGCGAACGGATCTTCCATTCGTCCAGAAATTCATCCTCTTCCTTTTTCAGATGCAGAATCACATCCGTGCCGCGCGAAGGTTTGTCGATCGTCCCGACCGAATATTCGCCCTGGCCGTCCGAGACCCAGATGACGCCCTCGGATCCGGCGCCTGCCGTGCGTGAAAGCACTGTCACTTTGTCGGCCACCATGAATGCGGAATAAAATCCCACGCCGAACTGACCGATCAGCTCGGGACGCGCCGCGGCCTCGGCGTTTTTCAACTGGTCGAGAAATTCTTTCGTGCCCGACTTGGCGATCGTACCGAGGTTGTCGATGATCGTATCGCGCGACATGCCGACGCCGTTGTCCGAGACGGTGAGCGTGTGATGTTCCTTGTCGGCGATGATTTTGATTTTCCATTCGCGGTTATTCTCGAGCAGCGCCTCGTTCGTGAGCGAATCGAAACGCATCTTGTCAATCGCATCGCTTGCATTGCTGATCAACTCGCGCAAAAACACCTCTTTGTGCGAATAGAGCGAATGCGTAATAAGGTTAAGAATCTGTTTGAGTTCGCTTTTAAATTCCATCTTCTGCGATTGTGCGGTCATTTCCCCAATTCCTGATTGTGATGAATAGTGTTTCGTTCCGCACAAATTTAATCAAGAATTCGGAAATTCTCAAGCCTCCTGCCTTGTCTGCCGCACGTCGGATCATAAAAATGCGACGAACATCACGCCCTGATAAAGACCTGCATGCACGGTTGGATGATCATTCCTTGTCGAGCGCCCTGCGCACCGCCGGCAACAGCGTTTCAGTGCTGAACGGTTTTGCGATCATATCGGTCACTCCGAGCGAGAGCAGCTTCGATTTCGTGACCGAATGCAGATACCCGGTTGTGATGATGATCTTGAGCGAAGGCTTCAGCTTGCGTGCCGCCGTGAAGAACTGCTCTCCGTTCATGCGGGGCATGCCAAGGTCCGACAGTACCAATCCGATCTCGTCCTTATGCGCCTGCACTTGTTCGAGTCCCTCGACGCCGTCTGCCGCGGTCAGTACCGTATAGCCCTGATGTGTGAGTAGTTCCGAAACCGTCTCGCGAATTGATTCCTCATCTTCAACCACGAGGATCGTTTCGGTGCCGCGAACGGCGTCCTTTTTTTCAACACGTGTCAACGACGACGTTTCGTAATGTTTCAGGAGAGGGAAATACAACGACACTGTCGTGCCTTCGCCCGGACGCGTCTGGACGTCGATATATCCGCCATGACTATTCACAATACTGTGCACGATCGACAATCCCAGCCCGAGACCGCTTCCCGGTTCCTTCGTCGTGAAGAACGGATCGAAGATCCGCCGCCGCGTCTTTTCGTCGATCCCCTTGCCCGTGTCCTGCACGCGAAGCGCCAGATATGCTCCTTCATCCGATTCTGGAAACTGCGTCCGCATCTCATCTTCTAAAGCATCATCGAGCCTGATCGTGATCACTCCTCCGTCGGTCATCGCCTCACAGGCATTGAGGGCGAGATTGAGCACCGCCTGATGGAGCAGCGCGTTTTCTCCCATGATCATCGATTGCGCGGCGACGATTTCTGTCCGCACTTTCACATCGCGGCTGAATTTATGCTCGAGCAGGCTCGCAATCTCGAGCACGATACGCTGCAGCGAGATCGGCTTGAACTCCGCCTTCTCCGCCCGCGCGAAGATCAACAACTGTCTGGCCACATTCGCCCCGCGGTTGGCCGCATCGATGATGCGCGAGACATAGACGGCCGATTTCGATTTCAACTCAGCAGAGGCGGCGATCATTTCCGCCGATGGAAGGATCATCGCAAGGACGTTGTTGAATTCGAATGCGACGCCGCCGGCAAGCGTGCCGAGACTCTCCATCTGCTGCGCCTGCAGAAGCTGTTGTTCGAGCAGTTTCTCGCGCTGATGCAGCCGCCGCTCCGCAGCTCGTCGCACTGAAATATCCCTCAGTCCGCATTGGAGGTACGATTCATCGCCCACTGTAAAAACGCTCGCGACGAATTCAGCCTCCACTTCGCGACCGTCCTTCGTCTTCAGATGAACGGAATCGTAGCGAACGTATTCGTTCGTTTTCATAAATTCGTACGCCGTATGAATCTCATCCTTTTCACGAAAGACTTCGGTTTCCCAGATTCTTTTCTGCACATATTCCTCATACGCATATCCCAGGAACGAGACAAGAAACGGATTGACGTGCACAATCACTCCCGTCGATCCGTTCACGATCAGCAGGCCGTCCTGTGATGTTTCGAAGAGCCGCCTGTAATGCGCATCAGTTAGCGCCGGATTTCGTTCCCCATGCTTGTTCGCCGTCACATGTGACCTCGCATTGATTAGTGTTGTTTCAGCCATACCATTTCCTTTCGGTACCGCACACATGCGGCGCGTTTCAAGAATACTGTCGTGTCAACGGGATGTGCATCAAATTCATTGTAAGGATGATTATTTGCGAGGCGGCGGTTTCAGCGAAATTGTTCCTTCTAGTCCTGGTTGGAGCGCCTTGATGAATGCGTTCTGAAGAAGACCTCCGAGGATCGATAAGATATCGGTATTGGGATCATCGAACGTCCCGCTTAACGCAATTCTGGTGCCCACTTTGTCCGTCGAACGGTTTTGGAAGAGCTTCGTCACTCCCTCCACGATCGTTTCCCATACCAGTTTCAGGGGATTTTTCACATCCTCTTTGATATTCAGGATTTTCATATCCTTGAACAACGGCTTCACGTAGCCGCGAAACGCGCCTTCCGAGGCCGCCATCTCGCTTGTGACCTCGAGCGTGCCCGATTCGACATCGACAAGCACATACGCCTTGAAAAAATTATTCAAACGGGTCAGCGGGACTTCCGCCAGTTGAAAATCGAGATTGAATGTCGGGCGTTGCGCATACGGATCGATATCCAGATGACTCTTAAGCGCCCCCCATCCCATCGCTTTTCCACTCGCGTCGATCGAGGCGACAAGTGATTTCGAGAGATGTTCGCTGTTCGTCAGGTTTTTCGCGTGGACAAAAATGCTGTCTATATAGATATCAACCTTCGGATCGCTGTGAAAGTTTCTGAAGTGCACCTCACCCCGAGTGACGTCGAACCGATTGATCCGCATGGGGAAGAGTTTCTTGATTGTCTGCGTAAAATTGCCGTTTTCGCCGCTCTGGGACTCCTTTTTCGAGGGTCCCTGCACAAAATTGATCTTCGGATGGACAAATTCGATTTCACCCACCAACGCGCCGTGGAAGAGGGCCGACCATTCGATCGAAAGATCGAGCTTGTCGATCGACACGAAGGGAACGGGCACATTGGCGTTCATTTTTTCAATCGTGATGCCCTGTATCACATAGGCCCCGCGATACAGGTGCATATCGACGTCGTCGACATATCCCTGATACCCCGGCATCTCGTTGATCGTTCGATTGACGTAGGATTTGACGATTGATGGAAGCACCAGACGGAATGCCAC
>DATGXR010000022.1:0-8394 GCA_035298825.1 Bacteroidota bacterium | reverse complement strand
TCAATGCCGGCGCAGATGATATCAATTCTTCTGGCATCTTCCCATCTGATTTCGATATGATAAAATGGGATGGGAAGATCCGCATATTTTTCCAATGAAGCGGAATTTTCTGCAACTTGAATCAATGATATATCATTAATTCCCCAATTTATATTTTCCGAATGAAGAACCATATGTTTGTCGAGATTAGAATTAAAATGGAATTCCTGCACCAAATTAAATCGAATTGACACACGCAAATCCACATCAAGATTTTTCCGAATTTTTCCTTCTTCATCCCAGATGTAGTCAAAAATAACTTCATAGGTAAGCCCATAATCCAGCCATTTTATCTCCCGAATAATACACTCTTCGAAACGATTGTATTGACTGAGTAATTCTTTTATTCTATTCATTCCTTCCTCCTGATAAAATCCGTTCTGTGAAGATACATATTTTTTGATCGAAGTGTTGTCATTGGATTCTATGATTTTTTTGTCATTGTTACAATGACACGTTTCCGGGCAGATGACGCCTGACTGTGAGAGCAAGACAATGACGAGCCGGCATTTAAAAATAACGGCGCCCCGGGATGAATGCATTTCGCATTCGTCCCGGGGCGCCGGGGACTGCTTCATCCTATGATGGCTGTGTCAGGGTTTGGTCTGCACTTCAAGCACGACAATCGATTTCGACGGCATCTCGACCTGCAGCTCACCGCCAGCGGTCTTGAACTGCGAAAAATCATGAATCCCCACCGCATTCGGCTTCTCGAATGTGTTATGATCCTGCATCTTTACAGATGTCAAAATCCTGCCGGTAATTTTCTTTGCGGCTGCGCCGCTGATGTTGCAGCGCACCGTGACCGGCTTCGAGGGATTCACATTCACAAGACTGATGTGCATGACGCCTTTTGCATCGACAGAGGCCGACGCGCTGATCGCAGGAATCCCCGTGCCGCCATCAACTGTATACTCTTCCGAAACGACGTCGACGGGAATCATCACCGCATCCTGATGCACCTTGTAAAGATCGTACACATGGTAAGTCGGCGTGAGTACCATCTTCGGACCGTCCGTGAGGATGACCGACTGCAGCACGTTAACAATCTGCGCGATGTTCGTCATTTTCACGCGGTCGCAGTGCTTGTGAAAGATGTTGAGATTCAGCGCGGCAACAATCGCATCGCGCATCGTGTTTTGCTGGAAGAGAAATCCCGGATTCGTTCCCGGCTCCACATCGTGCCAGTTGCCCCATTCATCCACGATCAATCCGATCTCCTTTTTCGGATCGTACTTGTCCATCACGACCGAATGCTTGCGGATCAGATCCTCAATGTGTATCGTCTTCGACATCGTCTGGAACCACTCCTTCTCGTCGAAGTCCGTGGCCGATCCTTTTTTGTCCCACGTATTGCATACGGTGTAATAATGCAGCGAATACCCGCTCATAAACGATTTCAACCAGCCGTCGGCAGAGGCTCTTTTTTTCATCACGGTTTCAGTCCACACCGTATCGTTTTCCAAACCGCCTGACGAAATCTTATAGAGAGAGTTACTGCCGTAATTTTTCAGGAAGAATGAATATTTGGCGAGCTCGCTTGCATACCCGTCGGGACTCATGATGCCGCCGCAGCCCCAGGATTCATTGCCCACGCCCCAGAATTTCACCTTCCAGGGCTCTGCTCGACCGTTTTTCTTTCGAAGCGCGCTCATCGGATTCTCGCCGTCCGAGGTCAGATACTGCACCCAGTCGGCCATTTCCTTCACAGTGCCGGATCCGAGATTGCCGCAGATCACAGGCTCGCATCCAAGCTGCGTGCACAAATCCATGAATTCGTGCGTGCCGAAGCTGTTGTCTTCGGTGACGCCGCCCCAGTTTGTGTTCACCATTTTCGGACGCTGCGAGCGCGGACCGATGCCGTCCATCCAGTGATACTCGTCGGCGAAACATCCGCCGGGCCAGCGAAGGTTCGGAATTTTAATGTTCTTCAGCGCCGCCACGACATCGTTGCGAATACCGCGCGTGTTCGGAATCGTGCTCTGCTCTCCGACCCAGATGCCGCCGTAAATGCAATGCCCCAGATGCTCGCTGAATTGTCCGTAGATGTTGCGGCTGATCGTGTCCCTGCCCTGATCGGCATGGATGGCGACCGTGTTGGTCTTGGATGTTTGCGAAACGAGTGGTCCCGCCAGTACACACACCAGGAAGACGAGGACAGCTTTTGAAATAGTTTTCATAAGGATCCATTTCGTTTAATAGTGAGACTGCGTTGTTTGTTTTATTGCATTACTCTGAAATACAGGATTGAATGCATCCGGCAGCGGGATCTTATTTCACAAGGATCATGCGCTGCACCATTGCCTGTTGGGTCTTCGCTCCATCGACAGTGAGGCGTGCGAAATAAATGCCCGATGACGCCGCCCTTCCGTTTGCGCGCCCGTCCCATTGCACTTCGAAAATTCCCGAAGGCAGGTGACTGTCAACAAGCGTGGCGGCCAATCTGCCTTGTGAATCGAAGACAGAGATGTTCACGTGCGCAGCCTGAGCAAGATGATAGCGAAGCGTGGTGATGGGATTGAACGGATTCGGATAATTTGCATCCATGCCGAAGTCTTCAGCCAGGATGTGCGATTGACTATCATTCACTCCCGTCGTGCCGCTGAGCTTCACCAACTCAATACCGGACGCACGACCGAGATCGCGCGAATATTGCATGTCGGTCTGGTTGTTCCAATGCTCGTGGACGCCGAGACTTCCGATCACGGTTCCGTCATTTTCAGGATCGTATCGAATTCCCGCAGGCCAGTTTGATGAATCGGCGGCCTGATGCAGATGATCGTCGACTCCCTCCATCTGCGGATATGTTTCCGCATGTTTGTCGCTTGTGAATTCGGCCTTGAGGAGATCGTAGCAGACCGATTCCAACGCGATCGGGTCCTGAGACATGAAAATTGATGAGGGCCAGTCATTATTAAACGGCGCCATCTTGAATTTCACAGGCCGCAGATTCGCTCCCGCCCCGCCCCAGAGTCCGTCCACAATAAAGAGCATCCCGTTCCCACCAAGCTTCTTATGTCCCAACAGATCGACAAGGATCCGATATTGATGGTACCCGAACCGGCGGTTCGCATCTCCTTCAGGCGTGAATCCGTCGGGATTGGGAAGTCCCATATGCAAATGCATTGCATTGGCGCGGGTATGCGATCCGAAATGTAATTTCCCAAGGAGTGTCATTCCTGCACGTTCGTGCACCTTCAACGCCGCAACGAAAATCACATAATCTGCTTGTTCAATGACAGTGTAGAATTTGTCGTTAAAAATTGCAGTTCCTTTTGACATATCAGCCCAATCGCCGGAACGCAGAATTGCTCCCCGATCGGAATAATAAATCGATGTAGCAGAGCCCGCAACCGCCTTCACTCTGCCCTGCCCGCCGAGATTGCAGATGTAATTGACATCGGGAAATTCAGTGTGCCACACATCCCAATATTCATTCTGGATGTTGCGCGAGGGATCGCCGACGGATATATTTTTCTGCGGAATGCCGCACTCATTCACCAGCTGGCGCAAGAGCGCAAGGACAGGCTGCGGAGACGTGCGCGCCATCGTGTAATCACCCAGGACGGGAACACTGTGATCGGTACTGCTTTTCACGGTTTCTCCGACGCCATTGGTACGGATGAATATTTTTTCACCCGCCTGATAGCCGACAGCGCCCTTTCCCTTTTTCATATTGAAATACACAAACAGCGTATCCCATGCTTCCATGAGTGTCGATTTTCCTGTGAGGCGCAAGATGGAGGAGGTCACCATCTCGTTGACGACACTCATGTTCGTGTTCTTGGGCAGATAATATGCATCACCGAATTGACTGTTCGAGCAGTTTTCGTTTGTGGCATCCGGATTTCTCGACCAGACGACGCGTCCCGGCATAATGCCCCGGGCCGAGCCGATCGGCACATTCGCCGTATCGAGATATCCCGAATTTGCATAGACAGTCGGACGATCGCCACGGAATGCGAAAAATCCGCCGACAGTCGCAATGATCATACACCATGCCATCATCACATACTTGCGGCGCAACCAGCAGGCTTTCAGGCCCCGGAATGCGGCCATCGATGTGATGAGTCCTGCTATATAGAGTACAAATCCGGAGGCGATGGGAAACGAAGCCCGCTGACAGGGATATGACGCACGACTCGGCTTGGGAATCACGCGCACGAGAAACCAGACGAGTGCACCCAGGCCGACAATCCAAAACCAGAGGCGGGGTAGAATGGATTTCTTATTCATAACATCTTTCAAAGATGATTGCTTGTTGTTCCAGGCGCGCGAGGCAGCGATGACCTGGCATCATTCGAACACGTTGAAAATGAGAGTGCAGTAATGTAAGCACTCATGATTGAATTTTCCAGTGCCTTCGGGCACTTTTACTGAGCGCTGCAAAAGTTCGTAAACATGACCATTCGAAATCCCTTGAAAAAAAACCTCGAAATAATTTGTGTGTTTTGCTACTTTTGCATCGGTCTACATAATATCGCAGTGAAAGAATATCAATAGGAATAGAGCTTGACTCGTTGTATGCTGAAGTCAGCCCCCGGCAGATTGATATGGCGGCCCTGATGCGTCTGATCGCCGTTCATGCGGCGAACGGGCGCCCACTTTCCTTTCCTGAACGAACCTTCGTCCGAACGCGCGATGCCGGCTCTTCGCTCCGGATGATTCTTCACTTCGAACGTAACGACGAGTCCCGTTCCTGCAACATAAAATTCATCCGGAGCAATCATCAGAATCATTCCTCCATAACGGGGCGTGTCTCCATCCCTGCGCGATGCGTATGGCCAAGTGTATTCATGACGAATCGTGAACACATAGTCTCCCATCGTGATCACAGACGACTGCGCAGCGCTGTCAAGGAGCACACCTGCGATCGTTCCGTTTCGTTGTCCTTCGAGGATCAGCGGCGTAAGCTCTTTGAGCATGCTATTCGCCTGCGACAATTCATTCTCGCCGGAATGCTCAAGTGATTCCGGAGAATACGGACTGTACCCCAATGCATTGCGTGCGCCGAAGGCATAGAACGCATTGGCAGGACTCTGAGAATTGGCGACCTCCGGAATGAACAGCGCATTGGCTGGAGTATGCGAGTTAGCGACCTCGGGAATGGACCGCGCATTTGCACGACTCTGCGAGTCGGCAATCTCGGGAATGAGCCGCGCATTGGCCCGAATATCGAAGCGCGTAATCCACGCGGCGAATGTTTTCTGATAGATGTCGGGCGAAAGCATATCGATCGACGGCGCTCCTGCCTTCCAGATGTCGAACAGATGCGGAAGCGGTCCCGCACTCGGGTACTGTCCCGGTTTCTGCCCCGGTTTGTTGAGCGCCGCATTGACGTACATCGGCAAGGCATATTCTTTCTTGCCCCATTCGGCAACCGCGTTCGTATAGCGGGCAAATGCCCATGCCATGAAAAATTCTTCCGTCTCCACTCCGCGACCGAACACTTCTTCCCAGGCGCCTGCGGATTTCATTCCCGCGTTTTTCCAGGCCTGCACCAATTCGGGCTGCAGATCGTTCGTGTGCGCGCGCAGATAGTCCAGGAGTTCTTTCGGCGCAGCAGAGGCATACGCACTATCGGCCATCGCCGAGTGATCGCGCGCCGTGGGCAGCATACCAATCTCGTTTTCAACCTGCATCATCAGCACTGTGTGCGTCGAATGGTCAACGGCTTTGATATGGTTCATAAGCGTAGCGAAAGCGGTGCGATCAGCTGCAAGCGCGGCAGGAGAAAACGGCGACACGATTTCCTGCGATGTTCCGTCGGACGAATATGCTCGGGGAAATTGTGCGGTGTCTTTTTTCATCCACTCCGGCACGTAACACGACATGCTGTTCTTCCAGGTGCCGAACCACAGAAAGACGATTTTCATGTGATGCGTTCTCGCCTCTGAGAGCATTGCATCGACGAGCGTGAAATCGAATCGTCCCCGTTCAGGCTCCATAAGCTCCCAATAGACCGGGATGAGAACCGTGTTGAGATGCATCTTCACAAGCCGCGGCCACACGGATTTCATGTACTCCACACTCGAGGCATTGGAGTTGTTGAGCTCGCCTCCAAGGATGAGAAACGGCTTGCCATCGACCACGAGCTGTGTCGCGGCGCCGCGCGTTTCGAGACGCGGCACACCCGAAGTGCTGTTTGTCTGCGCGGACACCGGCTGTATGAATGCGGCCAAACGGACGGCAAGCAGACACAACGTGATCGCATATATGCAAGAATGTTTCGTCTTCATTGGGAAGATTTTTTCCCGGCAGATATTACTGAGCGTTGCAGAAGTTCGTAAACACCACCATTCAAAAACCATTGATAATTGGGCTCAAAATGAGATGCGTGTTTAGCTACTTTTACGCCGGTCTATAGAATGTTTTTGCTGCGTCAAGAAAAGCCCGGATATTCTCCGATCGTACGCCGGGCGGCATGCCGCCTCCGCACGAGGCGATCGTGCGCCTGCGGTCTGAAAGTTCTTCGAGCATCAGCCGGGTTTTCTCGCTCACTTCGCCTGCTGTGGCCGATGCAAGCACGTCGCGCGGCGGGAGATTTCCAAGAAGTGTCACGCGGTTGTCGGTGGCGGCTTTGAGCTCATTTAGTGTCACATCAACGCCCATATTGAAGAGATTCACTCCCATCGCGGGCAGATACGGCGCGGACACTGCCGAAGGCGCGTCGTTATGGAGAAATTTCACGCTCACATCGAGACTCGCATACAACTCCGTGAAATATGGGAGTGCGAATGTGCAAAATTCCTCTTCGCCGATGAATCCGATGATGTCATCCAATAGAAGGATGCCGTCAATCGTGGGAAATGTTTCTTTCTGCAACCTGAGCCAGGATGTGAGAAACGCCGTGATTTTTTTCAACAGCATGTGCGCCTCGTCGGGCTCGGTCATCATGAGCGTCAGAAACTCCGTCGCTCCCATTAAAAATGTCGCAATGTTCAACGGACCGCGCGCCACGGCGAATCGGATCTTGTGGCCGGCCTGTTCGATCTTCGGCTGCGCAAGCTTCAGACGGTTGAGCACGAATGGCAGCATCCCGTCTGTTTTCGGATTCGGAATGGATAAGAGGTGGATGTCCTGCGTCGAATGAATCGTCTTATGCGCGTGCGGAAAATCGTTCGGCGGAAACATCATCCGCGCACCGAATGCCGACGGCTCAGTGCACATTCCATACTCGGACCAGAAGCCGGGCAGGAAAATCACTTCCGGGAAGTCGCTCATCGCCTTCAGGTTTGCGGCCAGCCACAGCTCGTCGTTCGAGAAATAGTCCATGATCGTGATGCCATACCAGTTCGGCAGCCATGGGCAGTCGATGATGAATCCGACCGGAAGCGGCGTGATCTCCTCGCCGTCGATCACACGCACAAGCACATCCCATTGTTGATCGGTCATTGTGATTGTTTCCTTTTTCTGAAGCAGTGGTACGAGACACGGCATGCCATGCCGCGCCTTACGTCGTGCGCCATTTCACCAGGCGAGTAAAGAGAATGAACTTTTAAAACAATGTCACCTCGAACACCATAAAACCGACGCCGGTGAGGATCAAGATTGCCAGGGGAAGCGTCAACGCCCGGCGTTGATCCGTTTTTACTTTCGTCTTGATCATTTTCAGCGGCAGCCACACCACAATCAGATTGAAAACTCCAAGGCCGCACAAGAGCCACACATATTCACCCGGCACGCCTTTTGTGTCATTATAAAAATACGGCTTGTCGTCCCGGCACGGGGAAATAACGTACCGATCGCTGTCGATATATTTTTGCGTAGCCTGCGTATTCGGCATGATCGCCGACAAGCGTGACGGTTCGCGAAATGATTTTCACGCGCCCGGCTGTTACAGACACCTTGATATTGTAATACGAATAAATGCTACCGCTGCCTAATCCCAGAATTGCAAGAGAGACGATGATAAACGCATAATCGGTGACGAAGATCATCGAGGAAATGCGCGTCGAAATGATTTCAAAACAGAGAACGACGGCGGACAACAGAAGAACATTCAGATAGAGGGAGCGGCGGCTGTTCATAGGTGAAGAAACGATTGCGGAGCCGAATGTTCGAAAAAATGTAATGAGCATTGTTCATCATAAAAATTAATATTCCCGGCCGTGCGCGCCTGCGCGCGCGCGACCGGGAATATAAGCGATGCTACTTCACGAGCATGAGTTTCTTCGTATCCGTGAATGTTCCTGCATGGAGTTGATAGACATACATTCCGCTTGACAGGCGCTGCGCATTGAACGTGACAGCATACTGTCCAGGCACCTGGATTGTATTGACCAGCGTCTCCACTTCCCTGCCCAACATATCGAAGACCTTCAACGTGACCTGAGAAGATTTCGAGATCGCATA
>DATGXR010000021.1:0-2976 GCA_035298825.1 Bacteroidota bacterium | reverse complement strand
GCCACAAAGTCCGCTTTGCTGTCGACGCGTGTCCACTCGCAATGAAACTCCGCGCGTGATAATTCATGGATGATGAGCTCGGCGTCGCTCGGATTGTCCTCAAGGATGAGAACGCGAACTGAAGGCGCCATATAAAATTTCCATTATCGTGTATACATCAGCCAAATGTCGATTTCCGTTTGAATGCCTGCTGATGTTGATATCTAGTTCTATAACAATCGTGCGGGGAAATAAGTCCCATCGGAAAACCTATGTTAAGGACTTTGCGGGACTCCGCTGCGCGATCATGAAGCACACACGGATTGTCTGCCAAATCGTATTGGAAACGTAGAATTTACACACAGCGGCAAGATTCTCAAGAAGGCACTTGCTACTCGAACGGATATGCGCTACATTCGAAGACTTGCCGTTTCCCTCGGCGAAAAATATTTCGAATTAATTTTTTATGGTGTTCCATGAGTATACAATCTCTGCAGACGCTTGTTCACGGCGCTCCGATCGCGATCGGTGATTTATTCAAGCTCGACGAGATTCAGCGGATTCAGGACGAATTCGCGCTGGCCACCGGAGTCGCATCGATCATCACATATCCCGATGGCACTCCCTTTACTGCTCCGAGCAATTTCACGAATCTGTGCAACAATATCATTCGCAAGACCGAACTCGGCTGCGCCAACTGCTTCAAGTCGGATGCGGTCATCGGCCGTTTCAATCCGGCCGGTCCCATTGTGCAGCCGTGCCTGAGCGGCGGTCTCTGGGATGCCGGCGCCAGCATCACCGTCGGCGGAACGCATGTGGGCAACTGGCTTATCGGACAGGTGCGCGACGAAACACAGACCGAACAAAAGATGCGTGCCTATGCCAGGTCGATCGGGGCGGACGAAGAGTCATTCATGAAGGCATTCGAAGATGTGCCGTCGATGTCGAGGCAGCGCTTCGAATACATCGCACGGGCGCTCTTCACGCTTGCCAATCAGCTTTCCACTACCGCCTTCCAGAATCTGCAGCAGGCTCGATACATCAGCGAGCGCAAAGCGATCGAACAAAACCTCGCTCAGGAAAAACAGCGACTTGCCGTGACGCTTCTCAGCATCGGCGATGGCGTGATCACAACCGATATCGACGGGCGGATCGTGATGCTTAATAAGGCGGCTGAAGAAATGACCGGATGGACCACGGCTGAAGCCGCCGGACGGTGGCTGCCGGAAGTGTTCGTCATCATCAACGAGCTTACGCGCGAACACTGCGATAATCCGGTTGATCGGGTGCTCAGTACAGGGAACATTATCGAGCTGGCCAATCATACAAGCCTCATCGCGAAGGACGGGCGGGAGCTCCTGATCGCCGACAGCGGCGCGCCGATACGCGACAACGAGAATCGGATCACCGGCGTCGTCCTCGTGTTCCGCGATATGACCGAAAAGCAAAAGCTGATGGATTCGATGCAGCGCACGCAGAAACTGGAATCGCTCGGCATTCTTGCAGGGGGCATTGCCCATGATTTCAACAACATGCTCGCGGGCCTCTTCGGCTATCTGGATCTGTGCAGAGAAAATGCGGTTCAGCAAAACACCGATCATGTTCTAAAATATCTGGACAAGGCGCTTCTCGTATTCGAACGCGCCAAGGGATTGACGCAGCAACTGCTGACATTTGCCAAGGGCGGAAGTCCCATCCGCAAGACGCGGCATCTCGCTCCGATCATCAAGCATAACGCGATCTTTGCCCTGAGCGGATCGAATGTCAGCTGTCAATTCAATGTGAGCGACGATCTGTGGCTATGCGACTGCGATGAAAACCAGATCGGACAGGTCATTGACAATATTGTCATCAACGCCAAGCAGGCGATGCCGGATGGCGGGATGGTCAAGGTCAGCGCCGTCAACACCACGTCTCATATGGGACGTCCGGGAAGATATGTGAAGATCTCCATCCAGGACCATGGCCGCGGCATGCCGAAAGAGCTTCTTCCGAAGATCTTCGATCCGTTCTTTTCCACAAAAACGACCGGTCATGGACTTGGATTGGCGACAGTGTTTTCGATCGTGCAGCGACACGATGGCTGGATCGAGGTCGAATCGAAACCGGATCGCGGAACGACATTCCATATTTTTCTGCCTGCATCACAGCAGAATGAAGAGTCCGACGACGTTCGCGCTTCTGTCAGGCATCGGGGCGAGGGGCGGGTTCTGGTAATGGACGACGAGGAGTTCATCCTTGAGATACTCAGCCTCATGCTTCAGGGCATGGGATATTCGGTGGTTCAGGCGAAAGACGGGACCGAAGCTATTGCGCACTTCAATGAAGCTATTCGGTCGCAGCAGCCGTTTTGCGCAACATTCCTGGATCTGACGATCCCCGGAGGTGTTGGCGGCAAGGAAATCGCTGCGATGATACGGCAGACCGATCCTGAGTCCATCATCATCGCGTCGAGCGGGTATTCGGAACATCCGGTCATCGCTAATCCGAGGGAGAACGGCTTTACAGACAGGATCTGCAAACCGTACCGGACGGACGAATTGATGGAACTCATGGCACGCGTCCTGCCGCAATAACATCCGAAGGGAACCTTTTTCGACGATTATTCATTGTATTCAGTAGAAGCATAAAGACTTCACAATAGACGAGGGGTTTCTTCATACTATTCTTGGAGGGATTATGAAAGCCATAATATTTGGATTGATTGTCATCTTCAGCCTGTGGGCGGGCAATGTCTCAGGAGTTGTCAACGCGCAGACGCAGGAAGATTTGAAACAAAAGACCAAGCAGGCCAAAGAGGCCGCGGAAAAGAAAAAGGAAGCAGCCGAGAAAAAAGCCGATGAGATGAAGGACAAAGCGAAACAGGAAAAGGAATCGGTTGAAAAGAAGTCCGACGCGATGAAAGAGAAGGCGGAGCAGAAAAAAGAGGCGACGGTTAAAAAAGCCGACGAGATGAAAGACAGGGCATCGGACAAGAAAAAAGCTGAAGTCGATAAA
>DATGXR010000020.1:0-1759 GCA_035298825.1 Bacteroidota bacterium | reverse complement strand
ATCCGCACGATCCGGCCGATGAAGGACGGCGTGATCGCCGATTTTGAAATCGCCGAGGGGATGCTTCGCGAGTTCATCAAAAAAATTCACGCGAACTGGATCCCGAGCCGGCGCATCGTCATCTGCGTGCCGAGTGGCGTGACTGAAGTTGAAAAGCGCGCGGTCCGCGATTCGGCGGAACATGCAGGTGCCAAAGAAGTCCACCTCATCGCCGAGCCGATGGCCGCTGCAATCGGCATCGGACTCGACGTCGACGCACCGGTTGGCAACATGGTCGTCGATATCGGAGGCGGCACGACAGAGATCGCCGTGATTGCGCTCTCGGGCATCGTGAACGAGGAATCGATTCGCATCGCCGGCGATGAAATGAATTCGGCGATCATCCAGTTCTTCAAAAAGAATCACAACATCCTCATCGGCGAACGCACGGCAGAGGCCATCAAATGCGAAGTCGGATCGGTCATGCCGCTGAAGGAGGAAGTGTCGATTCAGGTGAAGGGACGCGATCTCGTGAACGGCATTCCGAAGACAACCGAGGCGACATCCATCGAGATTCGCGAGGCGCTCAATGAGGCGGTCCAACAGATCGTCGATGCGGTGAAGCTCACGCTCGAACGGACGCCTCCCGAACTGTCATCCGACATTCTCGATCGCGGCATCATGCTCACCGGCGGCGGCGCGTTGCTCAAGGGACTCGATGAACGGCTCCGGCTCGAGACGAGTCTTCCGGTTCATGTAGCCGAAGATCCGCTGACTGCAGTCGTGCGCGGCACAGGCAAAGTGCTCGAGAATCTCAACCACTATTCAAAAGTTCTCATCAAGAGCAGACGTTATTAATCACCGGGATCGCACGGGCCGGCTGGGCACACGCATGCCGGCCTCTGCGAACGCTTCATGCAAAAATTCTATCACATCGTTTTTCAATTCAAAGAATACGTCGTCTTCGCCACTCTCGTGTTGGTGTCGATCGTATTGCTGCTGCTGAACGACAACACACAGGTACGGGAACTCCGCGCCATCGCAATCGGCACCGTCGGCAGCATCCAACAGACATTCTCGTTCATTCCCGATATCGCAAACGTGCGCTGGGAAAATGAAAAACTGAGGCGGACCAATATCGCGCTGTCGGCCGAAGTCAACGAGCTGCGCGAGGCGCGCCTCGAAAACATCCGCCTGCGATCGATGATCGCCCTCAAGGAAACAACATCCTACCATTATACCGCCGGAAAAGTCGTCGCAAAAAATCTCAATCTCCTCCGCAACACGCTCACGCTCCATATCGGCGAGACCGACGGCGTGCGTACAGGAAATCCGGTCGTGACAGGTGATGGCCTGGTGGGAAAAGTCATTGCGGTCAGCGGGCACTATTCGATCGTGCAGTCGATGATGAACATCGATTTCAGGGTAAGCGGCAAGGTGCAGCGCAGCCGTGTGGACGGCATTGTGGGATGGAACGGAAAGTCGCTCGTGCTGAAGAATGTCGTGAAGTCGATGGATGTCAAGCCGGGCGACGCCATCGTTACATCGGAATACAGCAGCGCCTATCCTCCGGGCGTGAAGATCGGCGTTGTGAGCGTGGTGACGGAAACTCCCGGCAGTCTCTTCCATACGATCGAGATCACGCCGTCTGTCGACTTCGTCCAGCTGGAAGAAGTATTCGCAATAGATTTCATCGCCGATATCGAAAAAACCACGATCGAAGCCAAGCTGCCGCATTGATGCGCCACGTGCTTGAACGATCGAATTGCCGCAATACCGC
>DATGXR010000019.1:0-6181 GCA_035298825.1 Bacteroidota bacterium | reverse complement strand
GATCGCAAAATTATACGATCCGTTTCGGTAGGCCGTGCAATTCAGCAGCGTCATCGATCCGCGATTGTTATTCTGATCGAAGCCCTTCACCTTATTATCGAACGAGAGGCAATTGATCAAGATCATCCGATGACGAAGACTGTCGGCATTGCTGATCGACTGCGTGGCCGCATCCTTGTCTCCTCCGCCCATCTTGAAGCCGTTGCCGTTTCCTGTCCCTGCCTTGCCGCTTTTAAGATATCCGTTGGCGAAACACCAGCAGTTTTCAATGATCGTCACCATCGTGTCTTTTCCGGCAACAGGCGCCGCAAACCGGACATATCCGTCCCACCCGTCATCCGAATTCTGCCAGGATCTGCAGCCGTAAAAATAATTGTACGTGCCGTTGTCGAGCTTCGGAGAAAAACCGTCCGCATTGCCGTCGTAATTGGATGCGTTCGTTGAATCGCGATTAAAATAGGAATCACAGTTGATGATGCTGTTGTGTGAACCGAGATTGGAAATCTGTAGTCCGCTGTTGCGGTTTTCGAAGACCGAACACTGTTCGATCAGATTGTACCAGCCGCCATTAATCTGAATGCCGTTATGCGGCGCGCCCTTGATGTCCAGTCCCTTGAGATGCCAATAGCGACCCGAGAGGCGAATCCCGTCTGCCGAGCCGCTCACGCGCGGCGTGCCGATCGTGGAAAAGTCCAATAGCACACGCTCGCCCGGGTAAGCAAATAAACAGGAGCGCCGGAGTGAATCGATGCCGCTCGATGACAAGCCGATCTGTGATGTGAGCACGTACGTGCCGCCGCGGACATAAATCGTATCGCCCGGCGCGAGCTTGGCCACTGCGGTCGAAATTTTCGCAAGGGGCTGATCGATTGAAACTCCGGTGTTTGTATCACTGCCGGTAAGGGCGACATAGTAGGTCTTCGGCAGCGAAAAAGCACGGGACGCCGAACCTGCAATCAGAAGAAGCATGAGACAACCACTGCGCAACAACGACATTCTTGGAAACATAACAAACACCCATCAATGGAATATGGTGACCACGTGCAATCCGATCTTCATCCCGCGCGGCCCCGGCCTGCAGATCGTGCGGGAACAGTAATCGTTTACTTTAACGTTAACTTACCCATTAATTCACACAATGTCAAGTACCAGCGCAAAGAGGCAACAAGAGACGATGCGGGCGTCGATCGATCTTGTTGTGATGTCTTGAAAAACACATCGAAATATCGTATGCTTCAGAGATTGGAATCAGACACATCATACACACAAATAGCCCCCAGAAGCGGTATGCTCCTCTGTGAGACGAATGAGACGAGGTGACTGATGCACCAACACACAATTCCGGTCAACGCACACACAGGATTCAACCGCTGCTGTTGTTTGCTTTTCGTCACGGTCCTTGCCGCTGCAACATTCATCTTCCCCGCACTGCTCTGCCCGCACGCAAACGCGCAAAACACATTGCCACCGAGAAGCGATACCGGCACAGACGTGTTTTTGCAGAACGAAGATCTGACATTCGAAGTGAGCTGGATGGGAATCGCATTGGGATCGATCCGGTCGGTCGTCACACGCAAGCAGGGAGATGGTGAAACAGCGATCGTGACCGCCGTCGCATACATCAAATCATATTCCGGCGTCCCGTTTGTCAAAGTGCATGAGATCGACGAGACGACGATGGATCATGCGGGGATCTCCGTATTATTTCGCGCGCGGGAAATCGCCGATGAGAAATGGAAGTTTACAGACTATGCATTCGATCAGCACAACCATCGCCTCATCGCAAAGGAAAGCATTGCCGACACGGAGACGGGAAGCAAGCCGGTCATGCAAAAAGCCGATACGCTGAAGATCGGTCCTGATTGCGTCGATGGGCTGGCCCTCTTATTTTTTGCACGGCTGCATGCTCACCAAGGCGGACAGACTTCCGTGCCGACGATCGTCAGCGGGAATCAGGGAATCACCTCATTTAATTTTTATCGAAAGGAAACTTCCGCAGAGATCGACGCTGTCGACTATCCAGTGGATGTCATTGAATTCAACGGCGAGGCGAAGTTCTCCGGCGTGCTGGGCATGACGGGACCGTTTACGGGATGGTTCAGCAATGATACCGCGCAAATTCCAATCAAGGGAAAACTGAAGATCCTTCTCGGATCCATTACGGTCGAGTTGATAAAATGGAATCGACCGGGCTGGAATCCTCCTCGCTCCCGATCGGCTCGTTAAGTGTGACTCGCGAACACCGGACGCTCCACCTCCCGCTCGGTGTATGGAAAGCGAAGCGTCTCCATATCGAAAACAAAAGGCAGCATTGATTCAATGCTGCCTTTCGTTGATGCACATGATCTTTGGTTTGCACTCTCACGATTTGGGAAACCTCGCTGCCAGGTTCCTCAGCGTTGGAACTGGCGGTGCGTCCTTACTTGAATGTGTCCTTCGAATCGACAATACGGACATTCTTCACGTTCAACTTGTATGAGGCAACCACGTCGTCCTCATCCAAAACCGATTTCGGCAATCCCGCCTTCACGCTGTTCGAATAGCTCATCGGCGAGACCGCGTTCTCCTTCAGGCTTCGTGCAAGTTCGTCGGCCTCGCTCTTGTCGGTCACGATCGTGACGAACATCTTGTCCGTGCGCCAATATTTTTTGATCGCGTTGTTGACATCGGCCAGCGTCAGTTTCGCAAGCAGCGTGTTCATCTCCTTGATGTAATCCTTCCGCCCGTAGAACTTCGAGTCTAGCAGATACCCGAGCTGATCTGCGGGCGAGGCCACATAGAGCTTCATGTAGCTGCGCAGAAACGTACGTGTCGCATCGAAATCCTTCTGCGAAATCCCGTTGTTGATCATCAAATCAACCTCGCGGATGGCCAGGCGAAGCGCGAAGTGCGCGTGCCCGAGTTTGACATCGGAGAGTTCCTTGTACTGCTGCCTCAATTGCTTTGCGATCTGCACGGGACGGATCCAGAGCGAGAAGTAATTTGACTGCCGCGGCACACCCGGCGGCGGCAGCATATAGGCGCCGCCATTCTCATACCATTCGATATAGGAATAATCGCCGTAATTCATCGAGCGCGTTTCACGCAGCTTCTGATAGAGCTGTCCGTACGATTTGCGGTGCTCGCCAAGGTACGAATTGGCAACCAGCAGCGCGGCAAAATCATTGCTTGAGCGTGTAATGGCAAGCGGCGTGCCGGTGAAGATCGCCGAGCCGAAGGCGCCGTCTTTTACGATGATCTCAACATCCACTCCCTCAGGCATCCGGGCCTTGCCGGGCGCCGGTATCTTCGGCGCAGCACCGGGAAGCGCGCCGCAATCGGCCTTCAATTTCTTCACGAAAGCAGGCTTGTAGTTGCCCGCGATGCCGATTGTGAGGTTATGCTTTGTAAACATCGCCGCATAGTGACGTTTAATGTCCTCAAGCGTGATGCCCTTGACGCTTTCGGATTTGCCTTCGACCATGGACTGATAGTTCGTGCCGCGAAAAAGCAGATCTTCAAGCGCCTTCTTGCTGTACTCTTCGTCGGATGAGGCGCGAATGACCTGATCGACGTAGTTCTGCTGGTTCTTCATCACACGCTGGAAGTCCGCCTCGGCAAACGACGGCGTCAGGATCAATCCTTTCAGGATCGGATAGAATTGATCAAGAAAATCCACATGGACTGCGAATGTGAACACCGTCGCCTCTTTATCAACGTGCACTCCATACTCGGCCGCCCAGGGATAGATCTTGTCGGTGATCTCGCTGTATGTCATCTCCTTCGTTCCGCCTTCTGTGACCAGATTGGCCGTCGCAGCTGTCAATCCTTCCTTCCCCTGCGGGTCGGACATTGAACCGTTACGAAACATCAGCTTGATGACGACTTTATTGGAGTTCGGCTGCTTCAGCTCAACGACATCCTGCGCGAACATGGCAGCGGCACAGACGAGTGTCATGAAAAATACTTTCATCATTTCACACCTCCTTCTGCGTCGGCAGAGATCGTCACAACAGTCAGTCCCGAGGGAACAAAATATTTCACGGCCGCCATCTTCACATCCTCGGCCGTCACTTTGTCGTAGAGCGCGTAGAGCCGGTTCAACGATTCCGGATCTCCCGTCAGCGTGATATAGGCGCAGAGTGAGTTGGCAATCGTCGACGGATTGTCGATCCTCATGGCAAAGCTGTACTTCAGGAGCGACTTCGTCTTGGCAAGCAATTCCGCATCCACGGGAGCGGTCTTCATGCGATCAACGGCCTTCGTGATCTCATCCTTCACATACTGCAAATCCGCCTTGTTGACAAGCGAGGCCTGGATCGTGATGAGATTCGGGTCGCGTGAATCCGAGGCGTTGCCGCCGAGCTGGCGCACGCGCTGCTCCTCGATGACAAGCTTCTTATACAACGCGGAGGTCGGTGAAAACAAAATCGTCGTCAGCACATCGAGCGCCGGCATATCGATCTGCGTATCGGAAAATGCGGGGCCTTTATAATTCAGGCCGAGCATCGGCGGGATCGATCCGTTTTGCAGATGGGTGTAGCGCGTCGAATCCTGTTTCGGTTCCGAAGGCACCGCAGAGACGTACGAGCCGTGTTTCCAGGCGCCGAAATATTTTTCGGCAAGCGCGTTCACGTGCTTCGGCGTGACATCGCCCACGACGACGATCGTCGAATATTCGGGTCGGTAGTACCGATTGAAGAATTCGAGCGAATACGCGTATTGATTCGGCATATCAACGATGTCCTTGAAAAATCCCATCGTCGTATGCTTATAGGTATGCGTTGTGAACGCCGTATTCACCGTGTTTTCGTACGACTGCTGGTAGGGACTGGCGAAGTTCTTCGTATATTCACCTTTCACCGCGCCTGCCTCCGTCTTGAAATCATGTTCTGTGTAGTGCAGATTCATAAACCGGTCCGACTCAAGATCAAACATCGTTTCAAGTTTCGTGGCGTCCCCGGTCATATGATAGATCGTGCGATCGAGCGATGTGTTCGCGTTCGCCCCGGCGCCGATCGACTTCAGGACGTCATTGTATTTGTCGCGTGGATACTTGTCCGTTCCGCGGAACATCATGTGTTCGAAAAAATGCGCGAAGCCGGTCACGCCCGGTTCCACTTCGTTCCGGGAACCGACGCGCACATCGATGAAAAATGCCGCCAGTCCCGGACTGTCGAATTGCACCGTCACGACATTGAGTCCGTTTGCCAGCTTGTGCTGATGGATGGGATACGGAAGGATTTTTTCGGCAGCCGATAGCCGGCCGCTCCCGATCACACCGGCCAGCAGCACGGTGACGATCGTTAACAGAAGTTTCATCGTTGTTCTCCTTGATTGTGGTTTTTTCTTTGTTGTGTCTTCACACTGCATTGGGATCAGTACACTGAGGTTTGCATTCCGTGCGCGGGAATCGTGACTTCAACCGACTGCGTGCCGACAACGAGTCGATAGACGACCTCCGCATCGGACTGGTTCATGACCACTGTCACGATCGACCCGTCTGCGTTCAGAAACGAGGTACTCAAGATCTGGCTCCGACTGCTTGATGTGCTGACACGCTTGGCATTCGGGCGGATGAATTTTGAAAAATGCCCGATGTAGTAATAGGACGGCGTAAAGATCAATTCGCCTGTGACGAGATTCGCATGCACGGGCGCGAAGCAGAAATTGTCCGCATGATTGGGACCGCCTTTTTCATCAAGCAGAATATTCCAGTCTGTCCACCCGACAGATCCGTTGTTGAAGTCATTGATCATCGACGTTCCATAACGTTCGGCATTCGGCCAGTACTGGAATTTGGCTGCATCGAATTTCTCGACGCAGCCCTCGGTGAACAGCAGATGCTTGTCGGGAAAAGCTTCCTGAACGGCTTTGATATTCTCATACATCGGCCGCCCGCCGGCCCAGGTTTCATACCAGTGGAATCCCGTGCCCCAGGCATATCGGGCCGCTTCCGGATCGGCAAAGATCGTGTTCACACGCTGGTTGATCAAGTCTCGATTATGATCCCACACAATGATGTGCTTTCGTTCAAGCCCTTCCTGTTTCATCACGGGTCCGAGAAAGCCTTTGAGGAAATCTCGCTCCTCTTCGGCAGTGAAGATGCACGATTCCCAGCGCTGCTTGGCCATCGGCTCATTTTGTACTGACACCCCCCAGATCGGCATCCCTTCGGATTCGTACGCCTTGATGAATTTCG
>DATGXR010000018.1:0-1711 GCA_035298825.1 Bacteroidota bacterium | reverse complement strand
TTCAGATTCTTCCGAGCCGGATCGGCAAGGGCTTGTTTCACCTCTCCGATGCGGGATTCATTGATGAGATCGTAAAAAGTCTTTCCGAGCTGCGAATTGATCACTTCGGAAAGGTTGTGGGGAGAGATCCGGACAAGTTCCGCAAGCTGCGGCAGCGTCAGATCGCTTGTGCGATATGGCTTCTCGCGCTCCATCACTTCCAGAATCATTTTTTTATAGTGTTTCGCCGCTTCTTCGCTCAATCCCGATTTTTCATATTTGGGAGATGCGTCGCCGGCTGCAACTTCCGGCTCTTGTTCCTCCACAGGCGCTTCTTCAACAGTCGTTGATTCCGGAACCGGAACTGAATCCGGCTGTGATACTTCGGGCACTGATTCGGGCAGCGAAACTTCGAGCACTTCGGATTTGAGCATGCCCAGATATCCGAGCGTAAACAAATACATGGCAATGAGGATCGAGGAGATCATGAAATTCGACACATTGATGCCGAGGGAAAACAATGTATGTTCGATCAGGAACGAACTCCATGCTGTGGCCGCAAGCAGCGTGATGTTTCGAAGCCAGCGCAGACGTATATTCTCGATGTCCGAAAAGACATTTTTGATTTCCCGTTCGTACGACCGGATGCGAACAAGCACCACGGCCATATACGACAGGCCCTGGACAATGATCACCCAATTGAACAGCAGAAACTCGACAGGATATTGGTTGATCGGTCGTTGCTCTGCAAAAAAATTCCGGTTGCTTGCGAACTCAGACTGTATGAGCAATCCGGCAACGAGGCAGACCACAAAGGGAATAAAATGAATCGCATCGCGCATATGCCACCGCTCGGAGCGGTGCATAAGAAATTTCGCGTACAAAAAATGAAGCGGTGTGACCGCAACAGCCAGCGACAAGATTACAGGCAACAAAAACCCGAATGAGCCGTAGAGATCCAGATCGACGAGCACCATATGCATGAGCACAGCGGCGATGGCGAACATCATCAGTGCGAGAAACCGATTGGCATAGAGCGCCGAATGTTTCTGAACGATAATCGATCCGATCAACGCGCCTTGCGCCGCGCCGAGCAGCATCACGACATTTTCAACGGGAATGGTCATAGTGGATTTAATTTACGCAGATTATGCCATTCAGGCAAGATATGACGTGAAGCTGTCCGGCGCCAGACATTTCTATTTGACCATGACTCTGCGGCTGTCTGACGTCGACCGGTATCGATGCCGATCAGTCAGCACGGTGAGACGGCGGATTCAGACGCTACTCGAACGAGACGGTGACACCGAAGAGGAAATTGACAAACCGATCGTTCGTGGCCGACTTGATCCCCGAGAGCTCTTTTGATAACGATTGATTGTATCCCGCACTGAGTTCAAAGTATGTATTCTGCTGCCAATTGATGAGCACTCCCGCTCCGAGGGGAATGTATCCGACCCAATCCTTGCGCTTGAATTCAGTCGGGGTTTCCAACGTATATTCAACGATAGAATAGTGGAGCATGCCACCTCCGCCATACACATAGGGAACGATGCTTTGGCCGATGTATGGCATAAGGAGCAGCCTCAGATCTCCCCCAAAGAAATCCGTTTTATAGTTCGTCTCCGTCACGGCACTTGAACCGGCGATGCCGCTGGCGAAGCCGCCCGCTTCAATCTGAAGAAAATCGAGCAGACCGCGGCGAACAAATGCACGTCCCATGAATCGTGTC
>DATGXR010000017.1:0-4443 GCA_035298825.1 Bacteroidota bacterium | reverse complement strand
TTCATGGCTGCATCATGGAACCGGTTGTTGAGAAATACGCTGTCTGCAACCTGCAACATGAAATCGGCAGATGGCACTTTTGACATCCAGCTCTCTTTATATTGAAACGTAGAACGAACAAATTTAATTTTCCTCTTCCGCCTGTGACGCGCCGGTTTATCCGATGTCGCCGATGAAGAGCGTGTGGTTTTTCTTTCGATCACCAGACGATAAAAAGGAAGTCCGGCCGGCAGGCCAGATTCATGAAACAGCAGTTCGCTGATCGTAATATCTTCTTTATTCGTGCTGCGGAGGAAGGGCAGAAATGTGGATGCCTTATCGGTCAGTTTGAGCTTGCCGCTGTCATACAGTTTCATGACGGCCAACAGCGTCCCGGTTGTTTTCGAAAGGGAAGCCAGATCGTACATCGTCGTTGGCTTCACGAGTCGTGCTGTCTCGTACGTATACGTTCCGAAACACTTCTCATAAACCGGCACGCCCTCTTTCATGACGACTACCTGGCAACCTGGGAAGGCTTTGGTTCGGATGCCTTCCTTCGCGATCTGATCGATGCGGGACAACGACCTGACATCGATGCCAAGCGCTTCGGATGAATGAGCCGGAGCATGCGGGACTTCGGGGATTGTTTCGGTGACAGAGGCGACGGGCGATGGACTCGTACGGGCAAAAAACGGGCTGCCGGCATGACCAACGATGAGGAGAAGAAACAAAAAAGTGATGAATCTGGTAATTTGCGTTTTCATGCTAATCTAGAGACCGGGGTGTTTCTCACGGACCCGGCGCTATCTTCCCGACACACATCTGCTTCGATGATGTCCGTGATATCGTTCTCGAGTTTGTCTTCCGCGCCTGGCCGACGTTATCAGGTTAAAATTTTTTCAGAGAGGATGACCATCGCTGACAAGACCAGGAGTGATGCCGTTTGGAGGCATTCGTGCGGACGGTTGAATTACAACCTTTACTGTAAATAGTGCAAATTTTGTGCCATAGATATAGGCGGGAAAACATTCGAAATCAGCAAGCCATTGAAGGAAAAAAAGAATGCGTGTCGAAGCTCATTAATTTCTTACACCATGTGGCCAATATTGATCGGCAGCATGCAACGTTCTTTTGTAGAAGTTATAATGCGGGCCCCGCTATCCATCTTTAATCTAGTGCAATAATTCTTTAAAAGAAAGTGGTAATTATTGTCAGATCATATTACTCTTATTAGCTTCATTGCATTTCTTTCGTTGGCAGGGAAGAGCCATGTGTTTTTTGGGTGAATCGACAACAGAAGCTTGCTTTCATAATCGTCGAATAGTATATTGGCACATCGTTCGGGCTCGCCGACGGGTTAGAAGCCGTGATTACGCCTCGAGAATTGGTCCTTCTGCTTGCCGAGTCGCTTCATATTACCTATCATTTACACTCTTTCACTCTAAATCAATGCACCTCTCTCGGTGTTTACGCAAGCTGTGTGTGACCGTGCTGCTTGCCATGTGCCTGGCGACGGGAACAGATAGCGCATACGCGGATGACACACTCGCTGTCGTTGGACAGCGAGCGATTACCGCGGGCGCGTTCATTGAGAGCTATGGTGCGCATCTCGGAAAGATCGGCATCACCGACAATGTCGACACTCGCATGGGTTACCTCGAGAATCTCGTACGCGACGAAGTATTCATCCTTCAGGCGAAACGTGATCACCTTGACACGACGCCGGCGGCGAAAACGGCATTCTCCCTCATCCGCCAACAGGAATTGCTCAACGCATACTCCCAACTCCACGTCCTCCCGACAGTGACTGTAACGGAGGAGGATCTGAAGGAATTCTACATTCTGCTGAATACAAAGCTGAAAGTACGGCATCTCTACGCGCCAACGAAGGAAAAAGCGGACGCCATGTACGCGCAACTCCATAAGGGAAAAACCTTCGCCGAGCTGGCGAAAACGGTCTTTGCCGATCCCCAATTGCGCGACACCGGTGGCTTGCTTGGCTTCATTGAAATCGATGAGATGGACCCCGACTTCGAGAAGGCGGCATTCGGACTGAAGATTGGCGAGATATCACGGCCGGTCAAAACGGTACAGGGCTACAGCATCATCCAGGTGGAGGACATTCAACGGAATCCCTTCGTGACGGAATCAGAATACGCCCGGTCTAAGAATCGCGTGACAGCGTTCGTGAGGAAGCGGAAAACCGAAGAGGCCGCCAAGCGCTTCACTGCACGCATGCACACCGAGCTCAACATCAGGGTCGATCCGCGCGTGACCCGCGCACTGTACACGCAACTGTTCGCCAGCCGCGCGACGGGTGAGGTTGAAACCACCACGCGGGGACTATCGGCCGCCGACTCGGCAAAGATTATCGTGCGAACCGCGGCGGGCAACTGGACTGTCCGGAAACTGGCGGCGGCGATGGCAGGCGCGATCGACACGCAGCGCAAATGGATACGTACGGAGGAAAATTTTGCGGACTATTGCGCCGGCGTGGTGATCCGCGCGCATCTCATCGCCGAGGCCGAGAACGAACAGCTTGCCGCTGCACCGTCATTCCGTCATACCGTTGAATATAAGTGCGATACCTATCTGCGTGAAGCAATCGAGAAGCATATGATGGCAGAGGTGTCAGTCCCCGATGATTCGGTCCGGGCGTATTATCACAAGAACAAGGGACGCTTCGCACTGCCGGTGCACATGCGCTTGAGCTCCCTCCTGCTCGGCCGGAAGTCCGGCGCGGACTCGGTGAAAACACTGCTGCTGCACGGCGAGCCCTTCGAGAGTGCCGCTAAAAAATATTCGATGCAATCGGCGACGGCCGAACACGGCGGCGACATGGGCTATTTTCGCAAGGACGAGCTCGGCACGTACGGCGACGCCATCTTCGCCCTTCATAAGGGCGAGTGGACCGGTCCCCTCATGGAGGATGGAAAATTTCTCTTCGTGAAATGCACCGATGTGCGTGATGGCGCCTACACTCCGTTTGAACAGGCGAAGGAAGATATCCGGGCGACACTCATCCATGAGGCTTGGTACGCCCAACGTGACAGTCGAATCGAGCAAATGAAGAAGGCCATACCGTGTCGAACGTATCCTGAACGAGTTATCCCCTTGATCATTTCACATCAATAATAATCGGGCAGCTATGAAATATTTCTCCTACCTCGCATCATTGTATTTGATCGTTGCTTCGGAAATGTTCGCCCAAGGCTCGGGCAAGATCGTTGGGGCTGTTACCGATGCCGTTACCGGCGAGCCGCTTGTTGGAGCGACCGTCATGATCGATGGCACGCACTACGGCGCAGCGGCGGATTTCGAAGGGCAGTACATTATCATCAATGTGCCGTCCGGCGCGTACTCGCTCTCGGCGAGCGCCGTGGGGTATAACAAGACTGTCATGAAAAACGTGCAGGTGTCGACTGCACTCACGACCACCGTCAACCTGAAGCTCTCGCAATCGACCATCATGCGCGAGGAAGTCGTGATCGTGGCCGAGGCCCCGATGATCAAAAAGGATCTCACGGCAACCGAAGCGCGTATGTCTTCCGCGGAAATCCAAAACCTCCCCCTCCAGAATTTAACGCAGCTTGTGAGCCAGCAGGCCGGGGTGAGCAAAGACGCCAGCGGCGGTATCCACATCCGGGGTGGACGATCGACCGAAATCTCCTACCTCGTCAACGGCATCAGCATCACGGATGATTACTCCCGCACACAGGCACTGGAGGTCGAAACCGAATCGATCCAGGAATTGCAGGTAATCAGCGGGACCTTCAACGCCGAATACGGCAATTCGATGAGTGGCGTAGTGAACATTCTCACGAAGACCGGAGGATCGAGTTTTCACGGCGGCATCGAGGCGTGGTCGGGAGATTATCTCAGCAATCATACGAATGTCTTCTGGGGCATCGACAAGATCGATCCGGCCGCGAATTATAACATTCAATCCACGCTAAGCGGACCGCTGTACACGGACAAAGCGACGTTCTTCCTGACCGCCCGCAGAACCGTGAACAACGGCTACATCAACGGGATCAATGCGTACAGCCCCCAGGGTCGATCGATGCCCGGCGACAGCTCATTCGTCTCGATGAACTCGGACAAGCGATGGAGTGCACAGGCGACATTCGATTGGCAGATCTCCGGAATGTTCAAGGTAAAGGTTGATGCCCTCGGCAGCACAGGAGTGAATCGGTACTTTGACCAGACGTACCGTCTCGACCCCAATGGACTGGGCAGTACGACAACGAAGGGCGTCAGTATCATTACGAAGCTGACACAGCAGCTGTGGGAAAACACATTCCAGGAATTTACCGTCGCATATAAGTACAATGAGAATTACTCGCGGCTCTACGATGATCCCACGGATCCGCGCTATGTCCATCCCGACTCGCTTAACGTGTCCGGATACCATTATCGCGTGGCGGGAACGAATCTGAACCGCTTCGCCCGCAATACGAAAAG
>DATGXR010000016.1:0-7699 GCA_035298825.1 Bacteroidota bacterium | reverse complement strand
GCCAACCGTCCGATATCGGCTGTCACCGCCAGGACGGGAAATGTTGAAAATAAGCGCTCAACTTCCACCTCTTCGCGACTGTTCCTGATACCGGCATATATTTCGGCAACGGTTATTGATGAAAAGCAGATGTTGTCAACTTCCGATTTAAAAAGGGCTATGGCCTTTTGCTGGCCGCGCAGAAAGTCGATCGTCACGTCTGTGTCGAACAATTTTTGGTTTTTCATCGGATCGGCCGTTGTTTCCAACCAGTCCTCAATGTGCGGATCTCGGGAATGTCTTCCCTTGCAGACCATATGCCAGCTATTTCATCAAGGATTTTCGTTCGATTTCCATCAACTTGGCGGGCGAGCAAATCGTCCACAGCCCAACGAATAATTTCGCTCTGCTTCTTTCCCAGGGCCAAAGCAACCGACTCAAGCCCAGCCTTCTCTTCTTCAGTCAGATAGATCTGTGTGCGTATCATGGAAGCATCCTGTTATAATGTATAAGGACAACATATACATTACAATTATACATCATTTATTCACAACTGTCAATCCGTGTATTTCCATTGAACCAGGAATGCCCACTGGTGTGCGGCAGAAACTTCCGCGGAATGGAAAAGAAGAAAGTGAAAGAATGTGTTTATTTCGTTTAAAAGTGTACATTGCTCAAGGGATTGATTACCATTCATTATTCTCTTACCTGCGATTGGAGATATATTATGATTTCGAAAGAAGCGATCGACACGGCCTTATCGGCACATGCGCAGTGGAAATCCAGACTGCAGAACGCCATCGATGCCGGTTCGTCGGAATTTAAGGCTGACGTCGTCACACGCGATAATGCCTGTCAATTCGGGCAATGGCTTTATGGGTTGACGGGTGATGATGTGAAGAGCGATGATTACTCGAAAGTCAAGAACCTCCATACGGAATTTCATAAGATCGCCGGAGAGATTCTGGCGCTGGCGTTGTCGGGGAAAAAAGATCAGGCGCTGAAAATGTTGGGCGCCGGCGGTCCGTACGGCTCCGCAACGGGGAAGCTCGTGCTCGCGTTACAGGCATGGAAGACAAAAATTTAATCTATTCTTTTTTTTAAACAGCAACGGCCCTGAATATCAGGGCCGTTTTCGTACATTATCATTAAGCGCCGATTGTGATGAAGCGCTCTTTGGGCGTCATCGAAATGCCGC
Source organism: Bacteroidota bacterium (assembly GCA_035298825.1). Lineage (GTDB taxonomy): Bacteria > Bacteroidota > Ignavibacteria > UBA10030 > UBA8401 > CAISDA01. The sequence goes on along the minus strand of DATGXR010000016.1, from coordinate 6,522 downwards.
ATCGTGCCGGCGCTTCGCCATCATAGGTGTTGCCGCACGTCTGGCATACCATGTATTTCGACGGAAGAGTGTTCTCTTTCTTTGCCTTCAATTGATCGGCTGCATTCCGATATAACGCCAAATGCTTTTTCTCCGTCTGATAAGCATAGTTGAATGAAATTAACGCGAGATTCACGCCATCTGTCTGCGCCTGTTTGATGAAGCCGGGATACATCGTCGAGATCTCGTAGGCTTCGCCCTTCGAGGCGTCTTCCAGATTTTCAGCGGTCGATTTCACGGTAAACTCAGGCTTGATTTCGTCCATCACGGCACCCAACTGTTCCAGTACGGCACGATGATTCGTTGCATGAATTTTTTCGGCCTTCGATGCCGCTTCGAACAGCAACGCTATTTTCGCATACCCTTCCTTTTTAGCCTTTTCGGCGTACGCGGCATACTTCATACTCGCCGTCGTCTCACCCTTGATTGCAGCTTTGATATTGGCGATGGTCTTTGTCTGGTCTTTGGCCGCTGCCGCCGCCGTGAACATGACAAGTGCAAGAAGCGCAGTGATGAATATTCTTGATTTCATGGGTAATCCCTTTCTGATGATTGTTGGATTTATTTGACCTAAGCTTTACAGATTCAAGATACGATCCTGCAGCTTAATCCATTCTAAAGCCATTCTTAAAATTGGCTTAATCATGTGGGATTTTTTTGAAGACATTCTGTTGACACCATCGCGGCCTCATCGTGGTCGGCAAAAACCGGCTGCCAGGCATTGAGAGGACTGCGACGGATGGGCAATCGAATAATTTTTCATGCAAGGTAATCGTCGAGCGCATCGGGATCTTCGAGCGCTTCCAGATGAATAAACACCTCAGCATCTTTGAGAAGTAATTTTATCTCGTCCTCCATCTGTTTTGTTATCTCATGGCCGCGGCAGATTGTCCAATTCCCCGGCACAAGCAAATGGAAGGACACAAAAGTTTTTGATGCAGCGATTCTTGTGTACAGCGAATGATATTTCATTCCATCCGTGCAGCGCGTGTCAAGAATCGTTGTTAATTTCGATTGATCTTCGCCCGACAATGCGGTATCCATTAAACCGGATACCGAACGCTTAATGAGTTGTATTCCTGTATAGACGATATTAAGGGCAACGATGATCGCGATGATGGGATCGAGCATGAACCACCCGGTCATCTTCACCAACAGCAAAGCCAGAAGGACTCCTCCCGTCGTCCACACATCCGTAAGCAGATGCTTGCCATCGGCTTCAAGTATGATCGAGCGATATTTTTTGCCACCCTTGAGAAGGAACAATCCAACCACAAGATTGATCGCAGACGCGGCAGCCGAGATCAACAATCCCAAGCCGAGGTCTTCAATCGGCTGCGGCCGCAGCAACCGCTCGATTGCCGCGACTCCAATCGCTATTGCGGCAAGCAGGATGAGAATTCCTTCCGTCACACTCGAAAAATATTCCGCCTTATGATGGCCGAAGGGATGCTCCTTGTCCGGTGGCGATAACGCAATATACAACATCACGAGCGCCATTACGGCCGCTGCTAGGTTGATTAACGATTCAATGGCATCCGAAAGAAGGCCGACGGATCCTGTGATATAATACGCCGACGACTTCAATATGATCGTCGCCGCCGAAGCAGCGATCGATATCCACACGAATTTTACTGGCGCTGTCTTTTCCGCCGAGACCATGTTTTCTCCTTTTTTTAATAGACTGGTATGTAAAACACTGTTTTCCGCCGTGACTCATCAATCCTGGCCCCTACCGATCCGAGGATCGGTCGCCATTTCTGTGATCAATACATCAGCGGGTCTATCGATTGAGTCGAGTCGACACGCTGGTCCTCCGGGAATATAATAGTAAATGTTGTTCCATCGGAGGGCGAACTGATGACTGATATTTTGAGATTCTGCAGATCGGCGAGCCGTTTGACAATTGCGAGTCCGAGGCCTTTCCCCGCAATATGTGATGTGCGCGATTCATCCACCCGGTAGAACCGGTCAAAGATCTTCGCAAGCTGATCTTCGGGGATCCCGCTTCCATGATCGGTGATGGAACATTCTGTCGCACCGGAACTATTTCGTATCTTCACATCGATCGATTCATTGTCGGGCGAATATTTGATCGCATTCGAGAGGATGTTGTCGAAGATGATGTTCATCATCGAGCAGTCGGCATGCACATGGGAGTGTTCCGCTGGTGTGATTCGAAAGGCGATATTTTTCGCCCGCGCTGCAGTCGACAAACGCCGAAATGATTCGTTGACTTCAGCGCAGAGGTCTATATCCGTCGAGGCCGGTCTTATCGCGAGACTTTCAAAGCGGGCAAGCTCAAGCAATTGGTCGACCAACTGAGACATGCGATCGACTTCAGTGACGACATACCGGATCTTTGCCTCATATTGTTCGCGCTCCCGCGGCTTGCGTATGAGCACTTCCAATGTCCCCTTGATGACCGACAACGGCGTACGCAATTCGTGCGAGGCGTCGGCTGTAAATTGTTTCTCGCGAAGCACAACCTCCTGCAGGCGGTCGAGCAGCGCATTGATCGTTTGTGCGAGTGTGTAGAGCACATCCTTATTCGCCGGCAGTTCGATCCTGTCTGTGAGATTCTCCTTCGAGATCTTTTCGGCTGTCGTGATGACGGCATTGATTGGCGAGAGCGACCGGGCCGCGATGATTCGCGATATGAAAAACAGCACGATCAAAACAAGCGGATACCCGATCAGCAGCGTCTGTCGGAGATTTTTCAAAAGAAGCAGGGGTTCCTGCTGAGGAATCGCGATGAGCAAATATGCGATGATGCGACCCGTCGGATTCGTCATGGGGAATTGGATCTGCCGGATGGCCGTTTCAGACAGTTGCGTGTCAATATACGTCCGTTCGGTGAGAGCCGGATTGAATGTCAATGCTCCGTCGTGCAGGTTCGGAGTTTTCTTCATCACCCTTCCGGTTGAATCGACAATCTCGATAAATGTCGGATTGACCTGAATCTGTCCGTGTTCCCGCTCAGCCCATTCATTGGGATTTGCGAATATCAGCGTGTTGTCTAGCACGACGATCGACGAGTAGACCTCCTGCGTCTCGGCATCGAGATCGGCATCAAGATGTGTGGAAACAGTCTCCTGAATGACGATATACAGCAGAATAAATAACGCGGCAATGAGCAGCGCTGTCACCGAGCTATAGATGAGGGCGATTCTATCCTGAAGGTTGAATTTTTTCATTCTTCACGGGCCACATAGCCCACTCCGCGTATTGTATGGATGTAGATCTTCCCGTCCTTCCCATGCAGCTTCTTGCGCAGCGCATTAATATAGACATCGATCACCGATGTGTCCGCATCGAAATGGATATCCCAGACATGCTCGATAATGCGCGTGCGAGTGCACACTTTGTTCTTGTTTCTGAGGAGAAACTCGAGGAGCGCAAACTCCTTCTGTGTGAACGTCAGGTCGCAGCCGTTCTTCCGCACCGTATGCGAGTTCAGGTCCATTTCGATGTCGCCGATGCACAACGCCACCTCTCCTGCATTGCCCGATCGCAGCTGCACGTGCACACGAGCGAGCAATTCCTCGAACGCGAATGGCTTTTTAATATAGTCGTTGGCGCCGGCTTCCAATCCGAAGACAGTATCCTGTACGGTGTCTTTTGCCGTGAGAAACACAATCGGCACGTTGCTTTCTTTTCGGATCTGCCTGCAGACTTCGATGCCGCTGAGACCGGGCAGCATCCAATCCAGAAGAATGACATCATACTCGTTTTCCTGAGCCAGCATCAGTCCCTTGTTTCCACTGGCTGCCACATCGACGGCGAATCCCTCTTCCTCCAGGCCTTCGCGCAAAAAGTTCGCGATCCCATGCTCATCTTCAACAACGAGTATTCTCATATCCGATCAGTCTGTATCATGTTTGGAAGGTTCAGATCCGGCCGACGTTGAGCTGTCCGGAAACGTCTCCATTCCCAAATTCAATTGAACACCTGCAGCATGTTTATATACCAGTTCTCCACCGTACGAGCCGGTGCGCGCAACGGAAACAACGGCACAAAGAAACAATACATAGGCTGCCGCACGATATGCACCGGTATGTTTCTTGAACACGGCGGTTGCGATCCGCACAACGGCCGCGATGATGGCGAGCCATAATGTGAGTTCGGCTGCGCTTTCATGCGCTTCGAGGGCGGCTTTAAGTGCGCCGACTTCCGTGATTCCTTCGCCTGCATTTTCTCCGGTCAGGTACGCAACCCCGACTCCTGCCGCGCCTAATACCAGCAAATATAGGGCTGCTGTACTGAAAAATTCCTTTTTGACGACGAATCCGATCGTTTCGAATAAAAATCCCACGATGAGCAATGCGATCGGAAAATGAACAAGCATGGGATGGATATATGTTAAGTCGGGCATGACACGTTTCCTTTCAGAATGTTTTACCTGAAAGATACGTGTCACTCCATTAAGGAAAACTAAAGCATTCCTTAAAATTCGCTTAAATCCTGCCCGCCCCGGCGGAAAATGATCCTTAGCATAGTATGCATTTTCAAATCCAGTTTCAATACCGCTTCTACTCTTCTCTTTACACACACAGATCCGATGTAGATGCTCAGAACCGACGATGAGCGGTTGAAAAAGAGAAACGAATTCGTTATTTTCAAATGAAACTGTTTGCAATCAACCATCCCATTCATCATTCTCTCCAGAGGGCATTCATGAAAAAATTCATCTCGTTGATCACAGTTGCGGCGTTTCTGTCATTCGCCGGTTTGGCAACAGCACAGGAAGTTAAAAAGGAAGTCAAAGTCGCAAAAGGCGCGAAGAAGGAACAAGTGCATAAGACCGTGAAAAAGACGTCGGCAAAGAAGGCCTGCGAGAAGTGCGCCGATAAAGACAAGTGCACACCTGAAAAGAAAGCCGCGGAAACAAAATCGGAAGCGAAATAAGTTTTTACCGGATTAGAAACTGCGACGGTGATCGTGCGGCTTGTTGACCGGCATATAACTGCTGGGGCGAGCGTACAGATTATTGACCGGCATGAAACTGCGAGGGCGATCGTGCATTATTATCGCCCTCGCTTTTTTTTAGCGTCCGCGGGGTGATGACTCCCGACTGATGTGAAACGGATTCTCGATTTGTTCTGTGTCGGTTTCTGATATGAAATACGTGAGCTGCTTCATTGCGAGAGAGTGTTTAATCGACGCTTCATCGGTCTTTCCCGCATCGAAATAAACATACCCCCGTGCCCCGCCATCAAATCCCGTGCGAAAGCGGACAACGCCTTCATCTTTCGACAAGTGGGCCGCGAGAATATCAAGATATTGTTTCATCGATGCATCGCCTGCTTCGGGCATCGGGAATGTGTAGACCGCAAGCTTCGCGGATTCATACCCGTCATAATTATTGAACGTATCATCATACCCGTCGAACATGAAGCTTTGATATTGCGCGACGTTCACGGCCTCCCGCGTTTCACCCTGGTCGGCTGTTTCGAAAGCAATCCGCACCTTCTCCCCGTTGCGTATCAGATACTGCCTGTTTAGCAGCGACCGGATTTCTGCAGGCGCAATTCTGGCCGGCAGGTAATACACTGTCGTTCTTACCGGTTCCCCGAACCGTGTTTCGAAACCCAGAATTCCTTCGTGTTCGCCAAGCAATGCCTCGAGATCCGAAAAATCAACTGCATCAAGAAGACCAAGCACACCGATATCAAACACACCGATGCGCGCGTTTGCATCGAGCCTCGGTTCACGTATCTTCGTTTTGGATGGTGTAAAGAGCAATGCTTTGACCCCCGAGCGTGAGATCACAGCCGAATCGTAAAAAATTTTCACTGTATGACTTTTCACATAGGTGTCGATCCCGAGTATCCCCGCCACGTTTTCAATTGTGCCGGCAAGAGCCATCGAACTGCCGTAACATTTGATGCTCTTCATTCCCGATTGAACGAACACCGCCTGCGTCGGCGGAGTGTTTCCCCATCGCAGAGAGATCGTTGTAAATTCAACCAAGGTTGCCAGGAGAAGCCCCGCACTCGTTAAGAGCGTGACAGATGCCGGAGCAAGATATTTATTCCGTTGCCGACGATTGATCGTCAGCGTATTCTTCAGCGGACATCGATTAATGCAGTCACTGCACAGCGTGCAGTCGATGTGCCGGACTTCAGCCATCGTCGAGATCCGTATCCCCTGAGGACAATGATTGTCACAGTGCCCGCAATCGGAACACGTGTCCGTGTTCCGTGTAATTTTCGGTATGGGCAGGAGCCAGGATCTCATGAAGCCAATCTCAGTGATCCATCCGATAAGCACCAACGCGCCCAACAGCCAATACGCGCTTAATTGAATTCCCGCCAAACGGACGATGGTGTAAGCAAGGATCGCACCTGCGGCAGCAGTGACATTCAAAAAGATATTGGTGAACGCCCCAAGAGGACAAAGGTATTTGCACCAGAAAAATTTGTAGATCAGCGCTCCGCCCAGCGTCAACACGAGAACCGGTATGGCGAAATAGACGGCGAT
>DATGXR010000015.1:0-4113 GCA_035298825.1 Bacteroidota bacterium | reverse complement strand
GCCCGCCACATTCAGCATTTTGCATGCGACGGATTTTGCCGACCGCCTGGCGCATCTGATCATTCCGCCGCTGAAAGCCGGGATGATCGTCTGCGCCGACCGCTATATCTACACCGCGTTTGCGCGCGACGTGGTGCGCGGGGTGCACCGCGAATGGATCAGGGATCTCTACGGCTTTGCGGTAAAACCCGATATCGCATTCTATTTCAAGGTGCCGGTCGAGTTGTCGCTCGAACGCATCTTAAACGGACGCGAGGAGCTGAAATTCCATGAAGCCGGCATGGACCTTGGACTTTCGGACGATCCGAAAGAAAGCTACCTTCAATTCCAGTCGAAGATCCTCGAGCAATACGACCGGATCGCCGAGGAGCACCAGTTGATTACGATCGACGGCACACTTCCCATCAAACGGCAGCAGTCAATTATCCGCGGCATCGTCAAAAAACAACTGCGCGATTTTCATCCGTCGCCGTATCTGCATCACAGGGAGAATATCAATGTCGCCTAGAACAAATCCGTATTACGGCATCGGACTGCCATATGTGAATGTGAAGGACCTGCGCGGCAAGCTCATCGTGGTCGAAGGGACCGACGGCGCGGGCCGCTCGTCGCAGCTCGAAAAACTCCGTGAGTGGCTCGAGGTGAAAGGCTACGGCGTCATCACGACCGGATGGACGCGCTCTCCGCTCATGGGCAAGGCGATCGAGGACGCCAAGGAAGGGCATTCGCTCAACGTCAATACATTCAGCCTGTTGTATGCGGCCGATTTTGCCGACCGCTTGGAGCATGAGATCATTCCGGCGCTCCGATCCGGATTCATCGTGCTGGCCGACCGATACTGCTTCACGGCATTCGCCCGCTCGAGCGTGCGCGGGGCGGACCGGCAGTGGATCCGCAAGGTCTTCAGCTTTGCGCTCGAACCCGACGCCGTCTTTTATATGCGCGTCACGATCGAGGATCTGATCCCGCGCGTGATCAACAGCCGCGCGTTGAACAAGCGGTACTGGATCGACGAATCGGGCCAGGGCATGGATTTTTGGGAATCGGGGATGGACATGCATCTGGGGGAGGATTTTTACGACAGCTTCGTCGAATACCAAAAACGAATCCTCACGGAATTTGATCTGATGACGCCGGAATTCAATTTCCACGTGATCGACGCCGCCCGCACGTTCGAAGAAACCAATCGGGCGCTCAAGCAGGGCATCCTGGCTGTGCTGGCGGAAGAGGAACGCCTCGAACGCGCCATCCGCTCCACGTAAGAACACCGCGCAACCGCCTTTGTTTCATGTGAAAATTTTTCTTATCATTGATACACTGCACCTATCGAAGAGGACCAAACAACGAACGATCTTTCACAGACATCATACCTATGACTGAACCGATCAGCGACAAATCAGATTTCATCCGTGATATCATCAATGAAGATTTGAAAACGAATAAATTCAATCAGCTCGTCCACACGCGCTTTCCCCCCGAACCCAACGGATATCTGCACATCGGGCATGCCAAATCGATCTGCCTGAACTACGGCATCGCCCGCGACTACAACGGGAAATTCAATCTTCGGTTCGACGACACCAATCCGACAAAAGAAGACCAGGAATATGTCGATTCGATCATCGACGATGTGAAGTGGCTCGGCGGCGATTTCGAGGACAGGCTGTATTACGCTTCGGATTATTTCCACCGCATGTACGACTGGGCCGTTGAACTGATCAACAAAGGGAAGGCCTATGTCTGCGATTTAACGGGAGACGAGATCCGGGCCACGCGCGGCACGCTCACGGAACCGGGGACTGAAAGTCCCTACCGCAACAGAAGCGTGAGTGAGAATCTGGATCTCTTCGCCCGGATGAAGGCGGGAGAGTTTCCAAACGGGGCGAAGACACTTCGCGCGAAGATCGACATGGCCTCGCCGAATATCAATCTTCGCGATCCGATCATGTACCGCATCGTGCATGAGGACCATCACCGCCAGGGATCCGAGTGGTGCATTTATCCCACATACGACTGGGCGCATGGACTCGAAGATTCGATCGAGCAGATCACGCATTCGATCTGCACGCTCGAATTTGAAATTCATCGTCCGCTCTACGACTGGTTCCTGGATGAGCTCGGCATCTATCATCCGCAGCAGATCGAATTCGCCCGCTTGAATTTGACCTATACCGTGCTGAGCAAGCGCAAGCTCCTGAGGCTTGTTCAGGAAGGCCACGTTGCGGGCTGGGACGATCCGCGTATGCCGACGATCGCGGGTTATCGGCGCCGGGGATACACCGCCGAGGCGATTCGGAATTTCTGCGACATCATCAGCGTGGCCAAGCGCAACAGCACGATCGATGTGGCGCTGCTTGAACATGGCATCCGTGAGGATCTCAACAAGCGCGCGCAGCGCGTGATGGCCGTGCTCAATCCCCTGAAAGTCGTCATCACGAATTACACAGCAGGTCAAACCGAACTGCTGGATGCGGTGAACAATCCCGAAGATGAATCAGCCGGCACGCGACAGGTGCCTTTCGGACGCGAGCTCTATATTGAACAGGATGATTTCCGCGAAGTGCCCCCGCCGAAATATTTCCGCCTCTCGCCCGGAACGGAAGTCCGTCTGCGCTACGGCTACATCATCAAATGCGTCGATGTGATCAAGGACGCATCCGGCGCGGTGACCGAAGTCCACTGCACGTACGATCCCGAGTCGCGCAGCGGTCTGGCAAATGCCGGGCGCAAAGTCAAGGCGACGATCCACTGGGTTGCCGCTCAGACGGCCGTCGACGCCGAAGTGCGTCTTTACGACCGTTTGTTTGTGAAGGAGAATCCGGATGAAACACCGGACGACACGAGCGATTTTCTCTCGAATCTGAATCCGGCTTCGCTCCAGACGCTCGTCAATTGCAAGGTCGAGCCGCGGCTCGGGCAGGCATCACCCGGCGAGCGGTTTCAATTCGAGCGTCTGGGATATTTTTGCGCCGATATTGCCGAGTCAAAACCCGGGGCTCCGGTCTTCAATCGCATCGTGACATTGAAGGATGCCTGGACGAAGATCGAACAAAAGGGCAAGGGAAAATAGAAACTGACACACACACAACTCACTTTTTGAAAGCACACACACACATACACTACTTGTAAAGGATCATCCACTAATGAACCAAACAAAACAGCCGACTAATACGGGAGCGTTGGCGACATTGGTGACCGTCTTTTTCTTTTGGGGGTTTATTGCCGCCTCCAACGGCATCTTCATTCCGTTCTGCAAAAAATTTTTCAATCTGACACAGTTCGAGTCGCAGCTGATCGATACCGCGTTTTACGGGGCATACTTCATCGGTTCGTACATTTTGTTCTTAAGCGCCGCGCTGACGAAAATCGATATCTTGAACAAGATCGGCTATCGAAAAGGCATCGTGCTCGGACTCTTCATCTCGATCGCCGGAGCGGTGCTGATGATTCCTGCGGTCAATACGGGCGCATTCGCGTTCATTCTCGGCGCCTTCTTCGTGATCGCGCTCGGCTTTTCATTGCAGCAGACAGCCGCACAACCGTTCGCCATCTCGCTTGGCGATCCCTCGACGGGTTCGCACCGCCTGAATCTGGCAGGAAGCGTGAACTCATTCGGCACGACGATCGGTCCGCTGATTGTCAGCGTGGTGCTCTTCGGCTCGATCGCCGAAGGCGCGGCAAGCACGGCCGATATCGGGCAGATAAAATTTCTCTACACGATCGTTGCCGGGGTATTCTTCCTGGCCTCGCTCATTTTCATCTTTTCGAAGAAACTGCCCGATCAAAGTTTCGAGGAGCATGTGGAAACAAGCAACAAGGCGCTGGTCAGTCTGACGCTTCTGGTTGTCGCCCTCGGGGCGATTGGAATGCTGGGACAAGTGACCGAGTTGAGCAAATTGTCGCTTTCGGGTATGGCGATTGCGGTTGTCTTTGTGGTGCTGTCGCTTTCCTATAGCTTTGCCAATAAGTCGGGTGAAGGATGGGGAGCAATGAAATATCCCCAATTGATTTTGGGCATGTTCGCGATCTTCACGTACGTCGGCGTCGAGGTCACCATTCAAAGCAACATGGGCGCCTTGTTGAAGCTGCCGTCGTTCGGCGCGATCGATGAGG
>DATGXR010000014.1:0-19377 GCA_035298825.1 Bacteroidota bacterium | reverse complement strand
CGCTCCCCTCAAACATCAAGCGCCGATCGCATCTTCTGTTCGATATCGAAACAGTTGATACGATCGGCGCTTCTGTTTTCACGCGCTGCAATTATCACTCACGGCGCTTCATTCAACCGGCGTGATCACTTCATCCATTCTCCGGCCGATCTCATTCTCGACAACGTCACGGGCCTGATTCAAATCGATACGCAGGCAATCTTTCACCACGCCCACACTCTCATCTGTCACCACACCGATCTGACTGAATGGCACATTGTGTCGTTCACAGATTGCACTGATCGCCGACAGGTTCACGCCATACGCCGACATCACAATACGCGACTGATCTTCGCCGAATATCACACGGTCTTTTCTCTGTCCCGCGGATCCAAGTTCCACAGTAAATCCCTTCGTGCCGCCTCCGCAGATCGCCGATTCAATGAGCGTGACGATAATGCCGCCATCCGACACATCGTGCGCCGAACGGATCAAGCCTGCATGAATCAGCTCCAACGCGCACGCCTGCACACGTTTTTCGGCCTCCATATCGAACCACGGCGCATCGGAACCGCAGATGCCATGGACCGAAGCCAGATATTCGCTCCCATTCAAATCGCCGCGGTTCGTCCCAAGGAGCAGAATCGCGTCTCCCGGCGCCTGGAATGCCGACGGCGTGATGAATTTTTTGTCCTCGATCAGTCCAACCATCCCGATCACTGGCGTGGGATAAACGGCTGCTGTAGGACTTTCGTTGTAAAAGCTTACGTTGCCGCCAGTTACAGGGGTTTCAAAGGCGCGGCACGCCTCGCCCACACCCTCGACTGCCTGTGTAAATTGCCAATACATCTCCGGCTTGTAAGGATTGCCGAAATTCAGACAGTTTGTGATCGCCAACGGCGTCCCGCCGGAGCATACCACGTTTCGCGCTGACTCGGCAACGGCGATCATTGCGCCTTTTTTCGGATTCAGATACACATAGCGGCCGTTGCAATCGGTTTTCATCGAAAGATATTTTGATGTGTCCTTGATCTTGACGACAGCCGCGTCGCAGCCTTCGTAGAGAATCGTGTTCGTCCGGACCATCGAGTCGTATTGTTCGTAGACCCAGCGCTTGCCCGCGATGTTCGGCGAACGAAGCAGGGCCATGACCGCATCTGCATAGTTCGATGGCTCCGGAACTGAGTTGACATCAACGCGCCTGACTTCTTTCAAATATTGGGGTTCGGCCGTTTCTCTGATGTAGACCGGAGCGCCTCCGCCAAGCACCAGCGTCTCTGCCGGCACCTCCGCTTTCAGCTCGCCGTGATGAGAGATCCGTACGATACCGTCGTCGGTCACCGTTCCGATTGCAACGCAGTGAAGATCCCATTTGGCGAACACTTCTTTGATCTTTTCTTCCATGCCCGGCTTCGAGACCAGGAGCATACGCTCTTGTGATTCAGACAGCATGATTTCGTAGGCGCTCATTCCGGATTCGCGGACCGGAACCTTGTCGAGATCGATGATCATTCCCGACTCACCCTTGGCGCTCATTTCCATCGTCGAGCATGTGATGCCCGCGGCGCCCATATCCTGTATGCCGACAAGATAATCCATGTGTATCACTTCAAGCGTCGCTTCAAGAAGCAGTTTCTCTGTGAACGGATCGCCCACCTGCACACTCGGCCGTTTGGCTTCCGATTTTTCGGAAATTTCTTCGGATGCGAATGTGGCGCCGTGTATTCCGTCTCGTCCCGTCGAGGCGCCGACAATCATCACCGTGTTCCCTTTTCCCTTTGCAACTGCCGATGCGACCTGGTTGTGCTTCACAATGCCGACTGACATCGCATTCACGAGTGGATTCGTCTGATAGCACGGATCGAAATACACTTCGCCTGCAACTGTCGGCACACCGAAACTGTTGCCATAGTCGCCGATGCCCTTCACCACGCCCTTGAAGAGAAACCGTGTACGCGTGTGATCGAGGCCGCCGAAACGCAACGAATTCAGTCCCGCTATCGGCCGGGCGCCCATCGTGAAGATATCGCGCATGATGCCGCCCACTCCCGTGGCCGCTCCCTGATACGGTTCGACAGCCGAGGGATGATTATGGCTTTCAATCTTGAACGCCACTGCAAGTCCGTCGCCGATATCCACGAGTCCCGCATTTTCCTCGCCTGCGCCCACAAGGAGTCGCCCGCCTGAACGCGGAAGCGTCTTCAGCTGCGCGATCGAATTCTTGTATGAACAGTGCTCGCTCCACATGACTGAATAAATGCCCAGCTCCGTATACGTCGGCGTTCGGCCTAATATTGTTTTCACCTTCGTATATTCATCTTCAGTTAATCCGTGCTGAAGAGCTGATTCCAATGTGACTTCTGGTTCCTGTTTCATGTTTTTCCGATAGTGTTCAATGATCCGTGTGAGTTAGGGCGCGTAACAAAATTCCTTTGCCGCCCAATTCCTTCAGTTTATTCGATTATTATTTCACGCACTTTTTCGGGCGTGGTGCAAACGAATACACACTGTTGACACTGCTGATGTGTGCAATCATTCTGCCGTGCCTGCTTAGTGCAGTTCAACAACTGTGACGCCGGTTCCGCCTTCGTTCCACTCTCCGAGTTTGAACGATTTGACACGTTTGTCTTCCTTTAAAAATTCATGAATGCGTTTCCGAAGTGCGCCAGTTCCCTTGCCGTGTATGATATCGATGCGACGCAGACCGCCGATAACGGCGTCGTCGAGGAACTTGTCGACTATTTCGATCGCCTCGTCCCCATACATACCACGGAGATCCACTTCAGTCGTTGAAACGGGTTTGATGAAATACGAGGACGATTCCTCGACCGGCTTCGACGCACTGCGCGATGTGGAGAGCTGATTCACATTCACTTTCATCTTCACCGTGTTGAATGCAACGGTAAGATTCCCCTGAGCATCGGGCCGGGTCAGCACTTTACCCATCTGGCCGTTCGAGACAAGCTGGACGTCGTCGCCAACGAAAAATTCAGTATGAGCCCGGCTCGCTTCAGGCTCTGATGATTTCAGCCCTTCAGATTCCTCACGTATCTCATTGTCGAGATCGCCGATCTGAGACCGCCACTTTTTCACCGTCTCTTTTTCAGCATTCTGCGCACGGATCTCACGCACCGCATGCTCGATCGACGCATTCGCTCGGTCGACGATCTCCTGCGCATCGCGCAGCGCCTTCGCCTTGACCTCGCGGACCTCCTTCTTCAAGTGCGCCAATTTGGTTTCATACTCTTCGCTAAGCTTCATATTCTTCGAGCGTTCAGACGCAAGCATCTGACGTTCATTCTCGGCGTCCTGCGAACGCTGCTCGAGCTCCAACAGCAATCGCTCCAGCTTCGACTGCTGCTCGCCGAGCATTTCCTGGGCATCCCTCAGCACCTGTTCCGGCATGCCGAGGCGGCGCGCGATCACGAGCGCATAACTGCTGCCGGGCACTCCGACCCTGAATCTGTATGTGGGCTGAAGCGACGCCTGATTGAACTCCATCGCCCCGTTCTGCATTCCCGGTGTTTCATGGGCGAATGCCTTTAGCGATCCGTGGTGCGTCGTGGCGATCGTCATTGCGCCGCTTTCCGTGAGCGCGCGCAGCAGAGACGCCGCAATGGCGCTGCCTTCCGTTGGATCGGTCCCGGCGCCGATCTCGTCGATCAGCACAAGACTGCGGTCGTCTGCTCCCTCTACGATTTCCTTCAACTGCAGCATCTGCGAGCTATATGTACTGAGATCGTCCTCAATGGACTGGTTATCGCCGATATTGACAAAAATTTTTCGATAGACCGGAAATTCGGAATCCGCCGAGGCCGGAATGTGTATGCCTGACTGAACCATCAACGCAAGCAGTCCGACTGTCTTCAATGCCACCGTTTTTCCGCCTGCATTCGGACCGGTGATGAGAAGCGTCGAATAGGCTCCCCCGAGCTCGATGTTCAACGGAACAACCCCTTCCCTGCCATGCTTCTGCATGAGCAAAGGATGCCGGCCATGCCTTACAACGAGCGATCCATTTTCTATTAAATAAGGCTTATTTCCTTTTATATCAATGGAATACTTGGCTTTAGCGTAAGTAAATTCTATAATGGTCAACAGTCTCACATTTTCACGCGTTTCGACGCGCACGTCGCTTACTTGTTGCGTGAGCGAGCGGAGGACTTTTTCAATTTCCCGCTTCTCCCTGAAGTGAAGTTCCGAGATTTCGTTGTTGAGCGCCAGGGTTTCAGCCGGTTCGATGTAGACTGTGAGACCCGAAGCCGAAGCGCTGTGTATGAAGCCCGGGACCATGTTTTTGCGTTCGGTCTTGATCGGCAGAACCATCCGGCCTTCGCGTGTGGTGATAATATCTTCCTGAGCCATCCCCTGCTCCGATACATCGCGAAGGATCTTCTCGAGCCTCTTGCTCAGCTGGGCGTGTATTGAGATGATCGATTGGCGCACCGCTCGGAGTTCCTTGCTTGCAGAATCCTTAACCGCTCCGTTCTCATCGATCGCCTGTGAGATGTTATACGTGAGGACCTTGTCGGTCCAGAGGAGGTGTGTCAGAGAGCTGAGCTCGGGATAGTATTCGCGGCGTTTTTCGACGAATTGACGGATTGCATTCCCCGCCCGGAGCGTGGAAGCCACATCGAGCAATTCCTGAGGCGAAAGCGTGTTGTTTTCAATGGCCGCACGGTTAAGCGCCAGGCGGATATCCTTGATGCCGTCGATCGGGAACGCGGTTTCCGATTCGATCATCTTCTTGAGTTCGGAGACGCGATTATGCTCCACGGAGAGTGTCGCAAGATCGTCTGTCGGAAGCAGGTGTTCAACCGCCTCGCGGCCCAATTCCGAAGGTGCATAATGCGCTATCTGATGGAGGATTTTCCGATAATCAAGTCGCTCACATCCGGCTTCAAATGCTGTCATTTACTTGGTTTTCTCTCCGGGTTTGTCGTGTTCGGCAAACGCTTTATACAAACGCTGATAAAAATCTTCCATCTCCGGGAAATATGTGAAGGCCGTATCGTACACGTGCGGGGCCAGATTTTTCACCGGCAGGTAGAGCTGCGACGTCGCTTTTGTTTCCTCGGAAGGGATGCCGACATAGGCCGACAGGATGATCAGTGCGACACTCATCGAGAGCGCCGCTTCGGCGATTCCCATGAGCATCCCGCCCAGATGATTCAACGCCCCTTCAACGATGTCACGGACGAACAGGCTGTACATCACGGCCTGGGCGAACATGATGCCGCCGATGATCGTGAAATAGGCAAAGAATATGGCTACACCGGGACGGAGTCCGAGCGGCACAAAAACCGATTCCGCGAAAGCGAGTCCGAACGAGGCGGCGATCGCAAATGCCGTGATGAGAGCGGCAAGAGAAATGAATTTCTTCATGAACCCTTTTTGCCATCCCGCAACGGCAAAAAGAGCTGCGACGATCAGAATCGTTATGTCGAGAGCGCTCAATGTCATTTTTTGATAAAATTATACATCAGTGATTCGTCTGTCAGGCTACTATTATAGGATTTCGGTGATTTGTCCGCCAGAATAGTATCGATTCCCTGATTTCCGTCTTTCACCCGTCAGGATAATGCCGACCTCACGATTTCGTTGATGACCCTGCCGTCGAGTTTGCCCTTCAATTCCTTCATGACGAGGGGCATCACTTTCCCCAGATCTCCGGGTCCCGATGCGCCGGCCTGCGCCACAATGCCCGCAATAATCGTCTGTGCCTCTTCGCGGCTCATCTGTTTGGGCAGATACTCCGAAATGATGGCCACTTCGGCCGTTTCCTTTTCGGCAAGTTCCGTGCGGCCGGCTTTCTCATAAATTTCAATCGACTCCCGGCGTTTCTTGACGGCGCTCAGCAGCAGCGCCATCTCCTCGTCGGCCGTCATATCCCTGTTCAATCCCTTCTTTTCGAACTCCAGAATCTGCGCGCGCACCATGCGCAGCGTGTCGATTCGGTTTTTATCCCCCGCTTTCATTGCATTTTTAAGGTCTTCTGAGATTTTTTGTGTCAGCGTCATGAGCGTCCCCTTCCGGATTTGAAAACGGCGAATAGCAGTACGATTACCACATAAATATATCACATCGGCATCCGAAAAGCAATTGCGGTTTTGAAAAACCCCCGCAGAGTTGCATCTGCGGTGATAAGGCAGTATATTTCTGCGTTGTTTTTTCTTTCTCACCTGGGGATATCACCAATGAAATGGATCAATACTGATCAACTGCAGCGCTCGGAATCGGGATTCTCGGCCTTGTATGTGGATTATCTGAATAATTATGAACGGGTCTCACGGTTCTTTGCGGGAAGTTTTACGGCGGTGGCCGACTGGAAACGAACGATCGAACAGGCGACGGCGCGGACGCTGGACCGGGCCACGCTCGTACGTGTGCTGCACGAGCAAAACCGGGCGCTTCATTGCGGTGTGCGGACACTCGCCAATATCGATCTCCTCGACAACCAGAACACTGTGGCGGTCGTGACAGGCCAGCAGCTCGGACTTTTTTCGGGCCCGTTGTATACGATGTATAAAACGATCACTGTGTTGAAGCTGGCTGAAAAGCTGACAGCCGATTTCCCCGGATATAATTTCGTGCCGGTCTTCTGGCTTGAAGGCGAAGATCATGATTTCGATGAGATCAACTATGTGACAGTGCTCAACGCGCAGAACGAGCTCCAGGAATTTAAATATTTCGTGGGCGGACAGCCATTCGATAAAAATCCGGGAGCGACGGGCGCCATCAGCGTCGACGAGACGATCGAGCCGCTTTTTCAATCCCTGTCCGCCGCCCTCACGCCGACCGAATTTACAGAATCTGTCCTCGGCATGCTCCGCGGGTATTACAAGCCGGGCGCCACGATGATGGAGGCGTTTTCGGGTCTCATGCACCGCCTCTTCGAAGAAACCGGACTCGTGCTGCTGAATGCAAACGCGCCCGAGTTGAAACAGATCATGAAACCCGTCTTCCGTAAGGAGATCGAAACAGAGTCCGACACGTCGAAGCTCATCATCAGCAAAAGCGTCGAACTGGAAGACCATTACCACGCGCAGATCAAACCGAAGCCGCTTAATTTGTTCATGTTCCATAAGGGCGGCAGATTCTCGCTTGAACCGTCGGAGAACGATTATTATCTGAAAGGCACACGCCAGCGCTTTACGCGCGACGAGCTGATGGCAGCAATCGACGCCACGCCCGAACTTTTCTCGCCGAATGTCGCACTGCGTCCGATCTGTCAGGACCTGATCCTGCCAACGGTCGCATATATCGGAGGACCTGGAGAGATCGCATATTTCGCGCAACTCAAACCGGTGTTCGAAAAATTCGACATCCCGATGCCGATCATCTATCCCCGTGCTACCGCGACAATACTCGAAGAGAAAATAAATAAGGTGCTTGAAAAATATTCGCTTACCATGCCCGAGCTCATGGGAGATCTCGACTCTGTGCTCCAGCGAATTTCGGAACAGGTCGCCGAGGTGAAGGTCGAAGATCTCTTCTCGATGATGAACGGGAAAATCCATGCCGCGATCACGGAAGGATCGTTCGGCATACAGCAGATCGATCCGACGCTTAAGGCTGTCGTCGATTCGACGATGCAGAAGTTCGATCAGACGCTGAAGGGATTGAAGGAGAAGACGCAGAAAGCGCAGCAGCAGAAACAGGAAGTGTCGCTCAAGCAGATCCGGAAAGCCGCCGCAACGCTTTTCCCGAACGAGAATTTCCAGGAACGTGAATTCACAGTGCTGCAGTTCATGAACAAATATGGCACTGACTTCATGAAATGGCTGATGACAGAGATCGTCATCGACAGATTCGAGCACCAGGTGCTTCAGTTATAGTAATCAGAGGACGCGCTCCGTGGCCTTGTCGAAAAAATGCGCCTTTTGCATTTCGAATCCGAACGGCATTTGCTGCTGGGGACGAGGCGCCTCATTTGCATGAATGCGGGCCACATATTGGTTCGACGAGGGCGATGTGAAGTACACGAAGATTTCATTTCCCATCGGTTCCACCACTTCCACATTCAGCATCGTCGCCGCACCGCCTTCCGCCCCTGCGCGGGCATCGATGACATGCTCGGGACGGATTCCCATCCACACTTCCCTGCCGATGTGTCCCTTCACCGCCTCTTCCTTCGATGTCGGAATGGCGAGTGTGAGTGTCGAATTTTTTTCGTGAAACACAAGGCCGTCGTTCCGTTCGATCGTCCCGTCGAAGAAATTCATTGCGGGACTGCCGATGAATCCCGCCACGAATTTGTTTTCCGGAATGTTATACAGGTTCAGCGGCGTATTGATCTGCTGGACGATGCCGTCTTTCATCACGACGATGCGGTCTCCCATCGTCATCGCTTCGGTCTGATCGTGCGTGACGTAGATCATCGTGGCGCCGAGTCTGTAATGGAGTTTCGAGATCTCCGTGCGCATCTGCACACGGAGTTTCGCATCGAGATTGCTCAGCGGCTCATCGAACAGAAACACCTTCGGCTTGCGCACGATGGCGCGTCCCACCGCCACGCGCTGGCGCTGTCCGCCTGAAAGCGCCTTGGGTTTGCGTTCGAGATAGTCTTCGATGCCGAGTATCGAGGCGGCCTCGCGCACGCGCGCATCGATTTCCTGTTTCGGAAATTTCCGGAGCTTGAGGCCGAAGGCCATGTTCTCGTAGACAGTCATATGGGGATACAGCGCATAATTTTGAAACACCATCGCGATGTCTCTGTCTTTCGGCGCCACCTCGTTGACGACCCTGCCGTCGATTGAAATCGTTCCGCCCGAAATTTCCTCCAATCCCGCCACCATGCGGAGTGTCGTCGATTTCCCGCACCCCGACGGTCCCACAAGCACCACGAATTCCTTGTCCTGTATGTCAATCGTCACATCACGAACGGCCATCACGCCGCCTTCGTACATTTTCGAGACTTTGTCAAGTTGAACGCTTGCCACAGGCCACCTCGGTTAATGTGTCAGTGAGTGAAGCAGCTCCCAGAATTGCGGGAATGAGATATCGACACAGCCGGCATCGTCCATCGTCGATTCCGACTGAAGGGCGAGAGCCGCAACGCCGAACGCCATCGCGATGCGGTGATCTCCGAACGATTTGAATTCACCTGAAGATACGATTCTTTTCGTCTCAAATGCAAAACCATCCTCATATTCATCGACAGTCACGCCGAGCGAGCGCAGATTCGCGCAGACGGCGGCGATCCGGTCGCATTCCTTGCTCCTCAGCTCGCGCGCGTCGCGCACTTCAAACACTCCGTCGGCAAATGCGCCGGCCACAGCAAGCGCGGGAATCTCGTCGATGATGTTCGGAATGATCGCTCCGCTCAATGTGCCCGGCGAATGGAGCTCGGAATGACGCACCGCGATGTCCCCGATTTCCTCTCCCCCGATCACACGCCGGTTCTCGATCGTGATCCGCGCGCCCATGCGTTTCAACACATCCAGAAATCCGATCCGCGTCGGATTCAGTCCGATATTCCTGATCATGATATCCGCATCTTGCGCAATGAGTCCCGCAACGACAAAGAATGCGGCCGATGACGGATCACCGGGCACAAGAAACGGCACCGCCTTGATTTCAGTCCCACCCGTGACCGATATCACAGTCGAACCGGATTCTGTTACAGGACGCAGTCCGAGCATGCGCTCGGTGTGATCGCGCGACGGTGTCGTTTCGACCACCTGTGTCGTTCCCTCGGCGAACAATCCGGCAAAAAGCACGGCTGACTTCACCTGCGCACTCGGGATGGGAAGCGCATACCGTATCGCTTTCAGCCCTTCACTGCCTTCGAATTGCAGAGGCGGCGTGCCGGCTTCTGTTGCTTCGACTCGCGCACCCATTAACCGCAACGGCTCGACAATCCGCTTCATGGGACGTTTCACGAGATATTCGTCGCCCGAGATGCGTGTGGAAAATGTCTGTCCCGCAAGCATGCCTGAAAGCAACCGGATCGTCGTTCCCGAGTTGCCTGCGTCGAGCATCGATTTCGGTTTCTTAAATGATCGCAACCCATTGCCGTTAATAATGATACGTTCTTTAGTTATATCAATTTCTACACCTAAAGAGCGCATACATGTGATGGTGCTCAAGGGATCTGCCGCGTGAAGAAATCCCGTGACTTCGGTCACACCGTTGGCGATCGATCCGATCATGATGCTGCGATGCGAAATTGATTTGTCTCCGGGAACCGTGAGATCGCCTCGAAGGAGTGCTGCGTGTGCGAGTATGCGCTTCATAGGAACAGGGCCTGGTGAAAATGGGATAGATACGACAATCCCCGCCGTTCGAGTGCTGAACTGGCGGGGATCCGTGTGTGTTCGTTATGCCTGTGCGACGGGGGCTTCTTTTTCCTTCGCCTGGGCGACCAGGACGGCCTTGCGGCTCAGGTTGAGACGTCCCTTGTCGTCGATTTCCATCAGCTTCACATCAAACTGATCGCCGACTTTGAAGTGGTCCGCCACTTTCTCGACGCGCTTCGTGTCGAGCTGCGAAACGTGGACCAATCCTTCTTTACCGGGCAGGATTTCGACAAACGCGCCGAAGTCCATGATCTTCTTGACAGTCGCGTGATAGACCTTGCCGACCTCGGGTGAAGCCGTGATCGCCTCGATCAGCGCGATGGCCTTGCTGCTCGATTCGACGGACGTCGCGGCGATTGTCACCGAGCCGTCGTCTTCGATATTGATCTCCGCTCCCGATGTCTGGACGATTGAACGGATGTTCTTACCGCCGGGGCCGATGATGGCGCCGATCATATCGACAGGCACCTTGATGGTTGTGAGGCGCGGCGCATACTGGCTGATATCTGTGCGCGGCGCATTGATCACCGCGTTCATCTTGCCGAGAATATGCATGCGGCCGTCCTTTGCCTGATCCAGAGCGGTTTCCATGATCTCGAGCGTGATGCCTTTGATCTTGATATCCATCTGGAATGCCGTGATGCCGTCGGCCGTGCCGCAGACCTTGAAGTCCATGTCGCCGAGATGATCCTCGTTGCCGAGAATATCGCTCAGCACCGCGACGCGGTCGCCTTCTTTCACGAGTCCCATGGCGATGCCCGCAACCGGTTTCTTCAGCGGCACGCCGCCATCGAACATTGCAAGCGTTCCGGCGCAGACCGTCGCCATCGACGACGAGCCGTTCGATTCGAGAATATCGGACACGATGCGTATCGTGTACGGGAATTCCTTCTCTGTCGGCATCATGATCTTCAATGCGCGTTCGGCGAGATTGCCGTGTCCCACTTCGCGTCGACCCGTCATCAATCGGCCGGTTTCACCGACAGAGAACGGCGGGAAGTTATAATGAAGCATGAAGCGGCGCGGCAGCGCGGGAATGAGTCCGTCTGTGTTCTGTTCGTCATTCTTCGTGCCAAGCGTTGCAGTTGTGAGCGATTGCGTTTCGCCGCGTGTGAAGAGCGCCGATCCGTGTGTGCGGGGAAGCAATCCGACCTCGATCGAGATCGGACGGATCTGCGTGAGCGAACGTCCGTCGAGACGCTTCTTGTCGCGAAGAATCATTTCACGCATTTCGACTTTTTCGATATCGTGAATGATCTGATGAATCGCTTTTTCCTGTCCAGGATATTTTTCTGCGAGCGTTTTCTGTACGTCGGTTTCGATCGCCTCGTTTGCGGCTGCGCGTTCTTCCTTCTTCAGCACCGTTGCGACAGTTGTACGGAACGTCTGTTCGCAGAGCTGTTTCACGTCGGCCATCAGCGCGGGAT
Source organism: Bacteroidota bacterium (assembly GCA_035298825.1). GTDB lineage: Bacteria > Bacteroidota > Ignavibacteria > UBA10030 > UBA8401 > CAISDA01. The sequence continues at coordinate 7,670 of DATGXR010000014.1, read as the reverse complement.
CGACTTCGACCGGAGCGACCTGAATTTTTTCCTTGCCCACGGCGGCTGCGAACTCGACCTGCAGGGCGCAGATCTTATTGATCGCGTCGTGTCCGAATTTCAGCGCCTTCAGCATATCGACTTCCGAGATTTCTGACGCTTCGCCTTCCACCATGAGGATGGAGTCGAGCGTGCCGGCGACCGTGATGTCCATGTCGCTCGTCTCGAGTTCGCTGTATGTCGGGTTGATGATCATTTCGCCGTTCACGCGGCCGATGCGGACTTCGGCGACGGGACCGTCGAACGGAAGTTCGGACACCATCAGCGCTGCCGAAGCGGCGCAGGCGCCGAGCACATCCGCGTCATTCTGCTGATCGGACGAAAACACCGTGACGATCACCTGCGTCTCGCGGCGATATCCGTCCGGGAACATGGGGCGAATGGGCCGGTCGATGAGGCGTGCCGACAGGATCTCCTTGTCGGTCGGACGTCCTTCGCGTTTCAGGAAGCCGCCCGGAATCTTTCCGGCAGCCGACATCTTTTCGCGAAACTCGACTTGCAGCGGGAAGTAATCGATCTCTTCCGCCCGGTCCCGTGACGCCACCACTGTGGCGAGCACCATCGTGTCGCCAATGCGGGCCATGACCGCTCCGTTGGCCTGTTTCGCAAATCGGCCTGTCTCGAACGACAGCGTTTGCGTCCCGATCTTAATTTCTTTTGTTACCATTGTTGTCATTGTCAGTAAAGTTCTGAGCAAAATTGCTCACCGCGGCCGCTGAAATTATTTACGAATATTTAATTCGGCGATAATTTTGCGGTACCGATTGATATCTTTCTCCATCAGATAATCAAGCAGACTGCGACGCTTGCCGACCATGCGGAGGAGGCCATGGCGCGAGTGATGATCTTTTTTGTGCGTGCCGAAATGCTCTGCAAGCTCGTTGATATTCTTCGTGAGAATGGCAATCTGAACCTCGGGTGTGCCCGTGTCTTTTTCGTTCTTGCCGTATTTTGTGATCAACTCCTGCTTCATGGATTTGGTGATTGCCATAAGAGCTCCTTGAATGAAAAAAATTAATGGATAGTATTTTGTTGTAAAATATTCTGAATGACTAATTTGTCGTTCCCCATTTCCGCCACCAGTTCGGCGGCTGAGGAGAATTTCATTTCATTGCGCGTGCGTTCGATGCACTCGACAGTGATCGTCTCGTCGTAAATGTCCTCGTCGAAATCGAAGATATTCACTTCGATCGTCCTCTCGTGCGTTTCAAAGAACGTCGGCAGCACGCCGACACTCATCATGCCTCCAAAGCGCCGGCCTCCCACGATCGTCTGCACGGCGTACACGCCGATCTTCGGCACCGCCTTGCGCGCATCGTCGAGAATGATGTTCGCTGTCGGATATCCGAGTGCGCGTCCCCGGCCATGGCCACGAACGACAGTGCCTGAAAATTCATATCGGTATCCGAGCATCCTGTTCGCAAGCCGCATCTCGCCGGCCGCAATCGCATTCCTGATCCGCGAGCTGCTCACGGACTCGCCGTCGACCTGCATCATCTTTACGGCGGACACCGAAAAATTATACTGCTTGCCCAACTCGACCACTTCGTTCATCCCCGCTTCCCTGTCGCGGCCGAAGTGGTGATTGTATCCTTCGATCACCTCGGTGACACCGACACCGTTGATGATATACTCGAGATAAAATTCGCGCGGCGTCTTGCGCGAGAATTCATATGTAAACGGAACGACAAACGCCATGTCGATCCCCAATCCTTCGAGCCTCTTGAGTTTCTCGGCTGCGGTGCAGAGCATCGGAACACGCCGTGTGCCGCCGCTGACCACCTCTTTCGGGTGGGGTTCGAATGTCACGACAACGCTCCGTCCGCCCAGCACACTTGCCCGTTCCACCGCCTCGCGCAGGATCTCCTGATGCGCCGCATGGACGCCGTCGAACGCTCCGATCGTGATCACCGAGTTCTTGTTATACCGGATTGTATCAAGCTGATGAACGACTTCCATAGATTACCCGGCACTCGTGATGATTTTTGGCTCAAGCGTATGGAGTTCCTCGACGCGTATCGCGTCGCCCACATGATAGTTCCCGATGCGCGTCCGCCGGAGTTCCTTCAGATAGGCGCCGCATCCAAGCTTCTGACCGCATTCGTCCGCGACAGAACGGATATACGTCCCTTTCGAGCACACGATGCGAAACGTGACAAACGGTAACTCGATCGCTGTCACATCAAGTTCCGAAATCGTCACTTCACGCGGTTTCCGCTCGATCTCCCGTCCCTTGCGCGCATATTTATAGAGCGGCTTCCCGTTATGCTTGACCGCCGAATACATCGGAGCCAGCTGCTGCTGCGTGCCGATGAATCCACAGAGCACAGAGCGGATGTCCGCCTCGGTCAGATGCGCGTACGGACGATGTTCGATCACTTCGGTTTCGCTGTCGAAACTCGCCGTGCGCGCGCCGAGCTCGATCGTTGCGAGATATTCCTTGTCGAGTCCCGAAAATTCGTCGATGATCTTCGTCTTCTTTCCCGTACAGATGATGAGCAGTCCCGTGGCATTCGGGTCGAGCGTGCCTGCATGCCCCACCTTCTTCACTCGAAAGGTGCCGCGGATTCTGCTCACGACATCGAACGACGTCCAATGAAGCGGCTTGTCGATGAACAGGATCTCGCCTTCCTGAAAATCAAGCGAGGATTTCATTGCTGCCGTTTCGATCATTCGGTCTCGCCGCTCCCGCTTGCTTCATCGTGATGCGCGGGCGGATCGTTTTTATGGATCTCTTTGATCAGCTCCTCCAGATGCTGCACCTGGTCGAGCGTCGCATCGTGATAGAACTGGAGCGCGGGAACGAACCGCATCGACACACGTGATGCCATCTGCATGCGGATTTCCTTCTTCTGCGCCTCAAGATGCTTCAGCGTCTTCTCACGCAGCGCCTGATTCCCGAAAATGCTCACATAGACTTTCGCGAGTTTCAGATCGGGTGTCATCCGCACTTCAGTTACCGTCGTAAATCCGCATCCGTTATCCGAGCATTCGCGCGAGATGATCGATCCGAGCTCGCGATGAAGCAGTGAAGCAACTTTTTCAACTCTCACACCCACGTACAGTACTCCTGCTATTGCATCGATTCGTGTAAGGCGAAATGCAATTTCGCCCAAATCAAAAAGCAATGCAGCGCCTCGCGCTGCGGGCGAAATGACATTTCGCCCTACTCCTCATTATACCAGCTTGCGTTTCGTTTCAACGGTCTTGAACGCCTCGATGATGTCGCCGGCTTTCACATCGTTGAAATTCTCGAGTCCGATACCGCACTCGAATCCTGTCTCCACTTCCTTCACATCCTCCTTGAAACGCTTCAGCGAGGCGATGCCGCCTTCGAACACCGGAATGCCGTCGCGCACCACGCGGACGCGGTTGTTGCGGACGATCTTTCCGTCCGTCACATAGCAGCCCGCGACAGTGCCGATCTTCGGCACCTTGAACGTGTCGCGTACTTCGATCGTCGCGGTGATCTCTTCTGACAGCGCGGGCGCAAGCATGCCCTCGAGCGCGTCCTTGAGTTCGTTGATCGCGTTGTAGATGATGTTGTAGAGACGCAGATCGACTTTTTCTTTTTCGGCCAGACGGCGCGCGTTCAGGTTCGGACGAACCTGGAAGCCGACGATGATCGCATTCGACGCGGCCGCAAGCAACACGTCGCTTTCCGAGATGGCGCCCACGCCCTTGTGAATCACGCGGATCTTCACTTCTTCAGTCGACAGCTTCAACAGCGCATCGGACAATGCTTCCACCGATCCGTCCACATCGCCCTTGACGATGATCGAAAGTTCCTGAATCTTCTTTCCCGCCTGGATCTGTTCCGAAATATCGTCCAGTGTGACGAAGCGAATCTGTCTGAAATCCTGTTCACGCTTCAGTTGCTGACGCTTCAGACTGATCTCGCGAGCCTGACGATCGGTGTTCATCGCAATGAACTGGTCGCCGGCCTGCGGGATGCCGTCGAATCCGAGCAGCTGCACGGGAGCCGAGGGTCCGGCCGCTTCGAGTCGGTTGCCGCGTTCGTCGTACATCGCCTTCACCTTGCCGTTATATATACCGGCCAGGAACGAATCGCCCACGTGAAGCGTGCCTTTCTGAATAAGCACTGTCGCAAGGATGCCCTTGCCCTTGTCGAGCTGGGCCTCGACCACGGCGCCGCGCGCCAGTCGGTCGGGATTCGCCTTCATATCCAGCAGTTCGGCTTCAAGCAGGATCTTTTCAAGGAGCAGATCCACATTTTTGCCGGACCGTGCCGAGACCTCGACGCTCTGATACTTGCCGCCCCATTCCTCGACGAGCACATCCTTGTCCGCCAACTGTTGGCGAATGCGGTCCGGATTGGCTTCGGGTTTGTCGATCTTGTTGATTGCAATGATGATGGGCACACCCGCCGCCTTCGAATGGCTGATCGCTTCGAGCGTCTGCGGCATGACATTGTCTTCAGCCGCAATGACAAGGACGACGATATCAGTCAACTGCGCACCGCGCGCACGCATGGCCGTAAATGCCTCATGACCCGGCGTGTCGAGGAACGTGATGTGCTTGCCTTTTTCTGTCGTTACTTCGTAGGCGCCGATATGCTGCGTGATGCCTCCCGATTCGCCCGCCACCACGTTCGTGCGGCGAATATAATCGAGAAGAGACGTCTTGCCATGATCGACGTGCCCCATGATCGTCACGACGGGCGCCCTTGGCTTCAGCAGCTCCGGAGCATCAGGCGTATCTTCGAGCACATCAACCGTAAACTCATCCTGGAACTCGACCTTATACTCGTATTCGTCGGCCACGAGAATAATCGTGTCCTTATCGAGCCGCTGGTTGATCGACACCATCATGCCGAGGCTGATACATTTCTGTATGATCTCGGCCACCGAGACTTTCATCAGATTGGCGAGCTCGCCGACCGTGAGAAACTCTGTCACGCGAAGGATTCCCGCTTCGATGAGCGCAGCCTCTTTGGCGAGCGCCTCCATCTCTTCGCGTTTTTCCTTTTTCTTTTTTCTGTGGACCGCGCGTGTACTGACGGCGCCCGATTCTTCCATCTCGGCGAGCGTGCGCTTGATCGCCTCGTTCACCTGAACGTCGTTCACTTCATGATGACGCAGTTTCTTCTTCTTTTTCTTTTTCTTTGACGCCGCGGCCTCCGCCTCGATCTCGACAGCGGTCTTCGCCTTCGGCTTCTCGTCTTTCACTTTCTTCTTCTTCTTCTTCTTTTTCTTCGCTTCCTCTTCGGCCGAAAGCGTTTCGACCTTCTTGCCCGGCGCCGGTTTGACGGCGGGCTTCGTCAGATCGATCTTGCCCTTGATCGTGAGACCGAATTTCTTTCCCTTCTCGGGAACGCGCGTTCTGAAATCCTTTGTCTCGATCGGCTTCGGTCCCGCCGGTTTTTCGGCGGCCGGCGCAAGACCGGCGGCTTTCTTTTCCGTATGCGGCGCGGTTGCGTCTTCGTGTTCCGGAGACACTGCCTCAAGCGGGGTTGCTGCGGGTTGATGCGCGGCCGATTCCGGCTGCACGACAGGCTCCTTCACAGACTCGACGCTTTCTTCGGCTGTTGCTGCTTCAATGGCTTGTGCTGCTTCAGCCTGGACTGAGGAAGCCGCTGTTTGTTCAGCTGCTGCCGGTTCCGGGGCTTGCTCTGCAGTCTGCACCGGAAGCTCGGACTCTTTCTCTGCCTGGACCGGTCCCTGAACATCGGCGTGCTGCTGCACCGGTTTGACCGGAGGCTCGACCGGCACTTCGGTCTTCTTCGCCTCGGTTTTCGCCTCTGTCGCACGGCGGCGCGTCTCTTTGATCTCCGACAGCTTCTTCTGATACTTGTCCGCCACTTCCTTTTCCTTCTTGAAGTGGGACATGATATCCCTCAGCATGTCGTCCTCGATCGGCGACATGTGATTCTTGATCTTATGTCCTTTCTTTCGCAGAAATTCGATAAGAGTGTCGCTGGCGAGATTCAGTTCAGTGGCGAGCTTGTAGAGTTTAATTTTTTTCTCGATTGCCTCAGGCATTGCACTCCTTTGAGTTTAGTGTCGTCACACACGGCAGAACAGCCGCACCTCGGTCGATCATCAGGATGGTTGGCGGGATTCTTCCTCCTCCTGCTGTTCCTGCGATTCCTCGTCGTCCTCTTCTTCCGCTTCCTCAAATTCAGTCTTGATCAGCGTCACAATTTCGTCGACTTTCTCCGGCGAGAGCTCGAGCATACGCGCGAGTTCCGCGGGTTGTTCGTCGATGACTTCCTTCGCCGTCGAGTATCCGTTTTCGATGAACTTCGCGAGCAACTCTTCGCCGATCTCGTCTTTGAACTCTTCGAGATCGATGTCGTACTCGTTCGATTCCTTCACGAGCTGAAGATCGTACCCGCTTAATTTGCTTGCCAGACGAATGTTCTGTCCGCCTTTGCCGATCGCAAGCGACACCTGGTCTTCGTCGACAAGCACTGTCGCTTTTTTCGCTTCATGGTCGATCTGGATGCTCTTCAATTTCGCGGGCGCCAGCGCGCGCTGGATAAACACGGCGGGTTCGTCGCTGTAATTGATCACGTCGATATTTTCGTTGTTCAGTTCGCGCACAATGGCATGTATGCGCACGCCCTTCATGCCGACGCAGGCGCCCACGGCGTCGATCCTGTCGTCATGCGATTCGACCGCCACCTTGGCGCGTTCGCCGGGTTCGCGGGCGATGCCCTTGATCTCGATGATGCCGTCGTAAATTTCGGGAATTTCAATTTCGAAGAGGCGTTCGAGGAACTGCGGGCTCGAGCGCGAGATGACCACAGTCGGATTCGTTGCGTTCTTGCGCACTTCCTTCACAATGGCGCGGACCGTGTCGCCCTTCTTGTAGCGTTCCTTGAAGATCTGCTCGCTCTTGGGCAGAAGCAGCTCCGTCTTGTTATGCATCACCATGATGTCGTTGTTGCGGATCTGGTACACCTCGCCCACAATGATCTCGCCGAGGGAGTTGTTGTATTCGTTGAACACAAGCTCCTTCTCGATCTCCTTCACGCGTTGCGTGAAGTTCTGCTTCGCCGTCGTAATCAGTCGGCGTCCGAAATCCTCAAGCTGAAGGATTTCTACCCAGTCTTCGCCCACGTCGATGTCCTCGCCCGAGAGTTTCTTCACCGTTGCCGGGTCGATCTGCCGCACAGGATCCTCGACGACCTCGACGACCTCGCGCTCGAGATAAATTTCTATATCGCCTTTATCCATATTGACGACAACGTCGAATTTGGCTGTCGGGCCGAATTTTTTGCGGACCATCATGCCGAAGATGTCTTCCACGATACCGGCGAGGATATCCTTATCTATGCTCTTTTCGCGCACAAGTCCGGAAAAAGATTCGACAATTTCATGATTCATTGCAGCACTCCAAAAAGGTAAATGATGATCTACTTACGTTTCTTCAATTGCGGGACGACATATGCTTGTTGTATTGAACCGATCTGTATCGTCAAGGCCTCGGCGTGTTCCGGCCGCACCACGATGTGTTCGTCATCGGCATGTTCGAGCACACCCTCTGTCTTCACTGCGGCTCCATCGACGGTGTAGGCGATCGAAATGACGCGGCCTGTATTCTTCCTGTATTGACGGGGAACGTGTATGGGCCGGTTAAGATCCGGTGAGGAGACATCGAGGCGG
>DATGXR010000013.1:0-8278 GCA_035298825.1 Bacteroidota bacterium | reverse complement strand
GAATTGTTCAAGGGCATTCTCGACGGCAATGCGCGCGGTGTCTACAGCGGCAAAGTCTACGTCGATGCCATCGCGCAGAAAACCGATTCGAAGCAGACGAACCGGAATCTGATGCTCTCCGAAACGGCGACGATCGACACGAAGCCGCAACTTGAAATCTTCGCCGACGATGTGAAATGCACGCACGGCGCGACGGTCGGCGGACTGAACGAGCAGGTCATTTTTTATCTGAAGAGCCGCGGGGTCGGACCCGAGACCGCGCGTGCAATCGTCACGGTGGGCTTCGCAGCCGAGGTCACCGGGAAAATCATTCACGAACCATCGCGGCGGCGCGTCGACGCGCTCGTCGTTGAGCAGCTTCGGAAACGCCTCGGCAGCCTTGTCCCAGAAATAGTCCACAGCGGGAAAACACATGAAGAAGAGTAACACAGAAATGACGCTCGACTACGATCGCCGGCTGATGTTCGACATCGAACGGATCAGGGAAGACTTTCCCATCCTCAGAACGATCGTGCGCGGCAAACCCTTGGTGTATCTTGACAACGCCGCAACAACGCAGAAGCCGCTGCACGTGATCGACGCAGACCAGCGGTATTATCATTCGCAGAACGCGAACATCCACCGCGGCGTCCACTATCTGAGCGAAGTGGCGACGTTCGAGTACGAAAAAGCCCGCGGCAAGGTGAAGAACTTTCTCAATGCGGCGGATAATCACGAGATCATTTTCGTCCGCGGCGCAACGGAAGCGATCAATCTGGTGGCACACGGATATGGACGCAAGTTTATCGGCGAAGGAGACGAGGTCGTCATCTCTGCGATGGAGCATCATTCGAACATCGTGCCCTGGCAAATGATCTGCCAGGAGAGGAAAGCGGTGCTGCGTGTCATTCCGATGAATGACAACGGCGAGCTGATCATGGAGGAATATGAAAAGCTCCTTTCACCGAAAACGAAGATCGTTTCGGTGGTGCTTGTCTCGAATTCGCTCGGCACGATCAATCCCGTCAGGGAGATGGTCGCGCGCGCGCACGCATTGAACATTCCCGTGCTAGTGGACGGCGCCCAGGCCGTGTCGCACATCAACATCGACGTGCGCGAACTCGACTGCGACTTCTTCGCGTTCTCGGGACATAAGGTCTTCGCGCCGACCGGAGTGGGAGTCCTCTACGGAAAGGCCGAATGGCTTGAACGGATGGATCCGTACCAGACCGGCGGCGATATGATCGAATCCGTGACGTTCGAAAAGACCACATTCAACACGCTGCCCTACAAGTTCGAAGCGGGCACAGGGAACATCGCCGGTGTGGTCGGACTCGGATCGGCGATCGATTACCTCCGCCGTGTGGGCATCGACAGCATCGAGGCCTACGAGCATGAGCTGCTCGAATACGGCACGGCGCTGCTGACATCCATCGACGGGATCCGGTTGATCGGCACGGCAAAGGAGAAGGCGGGCATCCTGTCGTTCACGCTCGACAACATCCATCCCCACGATATCGGCACGATTCTCGATCAGGAGGGAATCGCGATACGGACAGGACATCACTGCACGCAGCCTGTGATGAAGCGCTTCGGGATCCCGGCCACCGCGCGAGCGTCGCTCGCGCTCTACAATACGAAAGAAGAGCTCGATGCGCTTGCACGCGGCATCCAAAAAGTAAAGGAGATCTTCCACCTATGAGCTCGATCAATGAACTCTATCAGCAGCTCATCCTCGAACACAACAAGAGTCCAAGGAATTTCAGGACGCTCGAGGACGCGACAAAATCGGTCGAGGGATATAATCCGCTCTGCGGCGATCATTACACGGTCTTCCTCAAGATCAATCAGGGCCGTATCGAGGACGTGACGTTTCAGGGTACGGGATGCGCGATCTCGAAGGCATCGGCGTCGATGATGACATCGTCCATCAAGGGCGTCACGGTGGAAGAAGCCGAAACGTTGTTTCAAAAATTCCGCGCTGTCGTCACGCGCAAACTCGACGATGAAACCGATCTTGAAGCGCTCGGATATCTCGGCGCGCTTGCCGGTGTCGCGGAGTACCCGGCACGCATCAAATGCGCGAGCCTCGCATGGCATGCGATGCATACCGCGTTGCACGAAATGAACGATTCAGAGAAAACTGTTGTTACATCAGATACAACGGAGTAATGAAATCATATGGAAGAGAATCAGCTGAATTCATTTGAGATCATTGTGATTAAGGAAGAAGTTGTCAATACGCTCAGAACCGTGTACGATCCCGAGATCCCGGTCGACATTTACGAACTCGGGCTTGTGTATTCGGTCGATGTCGACACGAACGGCGTCGCAGCGATCACCATGACGCTGACATCGCCGATGTGCCCGGCGGCTCAGAGTCTTCCGCCCGAGATCAAGGAGAAGGTGGAGACAGTGAAGGGGATCACGCGCGCGGATGTGAATGTGGTGTGGGAGCCCCGATGGGATCCGAGCATGATGACAGAAGCGGCGAAACTTGCGTTGAACATGTAAACATACTCTCAATCATTCACTACTACTCAAAGGACATGCCCATGGCATACGAACTGCAACCCCTCGGTTACGCGTTCGACGCGCTCGAACCGTTCATCGATGCAAAAACGATGGAGATCCATCACGACAAGCATCATCAGACTTATGTCACCAATCTGAACAATGCCGTCGCCAATTATCCGGACCTTCAGAAGAAATCGCCGATCGCATTGATCTCCGATATTCAATCGCTTCCCGAAGCCGTGCAGACGGCCGTCCGCAACAACGGAGGCGGAGTGGTGAATCACAATATGTTCTGGGAGCAGTTGAAAAAAGACGTCCCCGCGCCGAAGGGCAGGTTTCTCGATGCAGTGAACAAGCAATTTACGTCAATCGACGGACTGAAAGACCAGATCACCAAAGCGGCACTGGGACGGTTCGGATCGGGTTGGGCATGGCTCATTCTCGACGGAGGCGGAAATCTTTCCGTCACATCCACCGCCAATCAGGACAGCCCGCTCTCAAGCGGCCATACACCGCTGTTGACTGTCGATGTGTGGGAACACGCGTATTACCTGAAATATCAGAATCGCCGCGCAGATTACCTGGCGGCATGGTGGAACGTCGTCAATTGGAACAATGTGGTCGAACGCTATGAAAAAGCCGTGAAGTAATACACATCGGTGCAAGCGCCCGTGCGGAATGTGATTTCCGTACGGGCGTTTCCACATCGAAACGGAATCGAACAAGCAATCGCGGTGGAACTTATGCCCGTCTCAGAACAAATCACGGTTCCTCTGTTTCCGTTGAATGCCGTACTGTTTCCAGGCTCGCTGCTTCCGCTCCATATCTTCGAAGAGCGGTACAAGGTGCTCATCAATGAGTGCGTCGACCGCAATACTGAATTCGGCGTCAACCTGCTCTACGAGGCGAAGATCCGCTCGATCGGCTGCATCGCATTCGTGAGGGATGTGTTGCAGCGCCATCCCGACGGCACCATGGAAGTGATCGTTGAGGGACGACGCCGATATACACTCCGCTCGATCGTAGAATCAGACAATCCGTATCAGGTCGGGAAGATCACGTATTACGACGACGAGGACGAACCCGTTGACCGGTCGCTGCTCGACAGGGCGGCGGCGCTGTACAATCAATTCGTGAACGCGGCCTTCAAAGGCACGGTGCAGACAATTGCCTCGTTCGAAGACAACGAGAATCTGTCGTTTGTCATGGTCCAGAAATCAGGCCTCGAATTGATACAGCGTCAGTTGTTTCTCACACTCACAAGCGAGAACAAGAGGCTCGAGTTTCTCATCTCGCATTTGGAATCGCTGCTTCCCACGGTGATCACGAAAAATCAGATCGAGGCCATCATCATCAACGATGGATATGTCTCGCTGCCGTAATTTCCGCTTGATTCATACGATTTTTTTGAATATTTTACTGCAGACAATTTCACAACACGATACCCGATCCCACACCGCAAAGGAACCGCAATGAATAAAAAAGGACTTCGAGTAACACAGAAGCATCGCAAACGCCGACTGAAACTCAAAGCGAAGGTCAAAGCACTGCGTGCGAAAAAGAAAGCGTAATTGAAAACCCTCGGTGACGAGGGTTTTTTATTGCGAAACGCCGATGAATTGAATATATTGCGAGAAATCTATGGAACTTCGGCTCGGCCCGAACATATTCGACTGTTCCGAGAGGACGATCGTGATGGGGATCCTCAATGTGACCCCTGATTCGTTCTCCGACGGCGGACAATACGACTCACTTGAGCGGGCGGTCGACCATGCGTTGCGCATGCAGGACGACGGCGCCGACATCATCGACATCGGCGGCGAATCGACACGGCCGCGCGGAGCCTACGGGCAGGGCGCCATCGAAGTTCCTGCTGAAGAGGAAGCGAAACGCATCATTCCCGTGATCAGGCAGCTCAAGAAAGAGCGCGCATGCCTCATTTCAGTCGACACGTATAAATCTACCGTGGCGCAGGAAGCGCTCGATGCCGGGGCGGACATCATCAACGATATCTCCGGGATGACGTTCGACAGCCGGATGGCAAGCGTCGTTGCGCGGTACGACGCGGCCATTGTCCTGATGCACATTCGCGGCACCCCGGCGACAATGCAGCAGCATCCGTCGTATGAAAACGTCGTCGAAGAGGTGAAGAACGAACTCCGCGAACGCATCGACAGGGCGCATGCAGCGGGGATCAAGACCGTGATCGTCGACCCGGGATTCGGATTTGGGAAAAATTACACGCACAACCTGCTGCTGTTGAAACACCTGTCAGCGCTGAAGGACCTTCAGCATCCTCTCCTGGTCGGCACATCCCGCAAGGGGTTCATCGGAACGGCAACAGGCGCTCCGATCGATGACCGCGTCGACGGAACGGGAGCCACGATGGCAATCGCCATTATGAACGGAGCAAATCTCATCCGCGTGCACGATGTGCGGCAGATGAAACGCGTCGCCATGATGACCGATGCGATATTGCATGCTTCATAAACGAATTGGTTTTTCATGGAACTATTTAAAATCGGATTTATCACCGTCACGCTGATCGACTGCATCGACATCGCACTCGTCTCGTTCATCATTTACCGCCTGTATGTGGTGATGCGCGGGACCGTTGCCGTGCAGATCTTCATCGGACTGATGGTGATTATCGCGCTCTCGTTCGTTTCGCGTGCGGGCAATCTGAAGGCCATGGGATGGATCCTGCAGACGCTCACCGATATCTGGGTGGTCGGATTCATCATCCTGTTCCAGCCCGAGATCCGTCGATTGTTGTCACAGGTCGCAAGGAACCGGTTCGTACGCATGTTTCTCCGTCTGAATGTGAACGAGGCGATCGAGGAGATCTCAAGCGCATCCGTCGAGTTGTCGAAGAAACGGCAAGGAGCGCTGATCGTCGTCTCGAGGGGCGCCGGAATGAAATCGTTCGTCGAGACGGGCATCCAACTCAACGCGCAGATCAGCCGATCGCTGCTGCTCGCCATCTTCAATCCCCGTGCGCCGCTGCACGACGGGGCCGTGATCGTCAATGACCGTGTGCTCGAAGCAGCGCGGTGCACGCTGCCGCTCTCGGCTAATACGCGGATGGGGGACATCGTCCTCGGGATGCGTCACAGGGCGGGACTCGGAATTTCAGAACAGACCGATGCGATTGCCGTGATCATCTCCGAGGAGACAGGAACGATCTCGCTCGCCGAAAATGGAGTGCTCATCCGCCGGCTCACGCCGCAGGAATTGCGGAAGGAGCTCAGAGAGCGGCTCGTGCTTTCAATGCAACGATCACTGACAAATGTGAAGGAAGCGCTGCGCGCAGAACAGTAATCATGAACTTTGCCGTCATCATTCCCGCATACAACGCCGGTTCTTCACTCACCGCATTGCTCGATCGTTCACGTCAGGTCCAAGCGCCGACAGACACGATCGTCGTCGACGACGGATCGACAGACGGCACAGCCGGACTAGCGCACGCGGCTGGTGTGATCGTTTGCGCGCATGAAAAGAACAGGGGGAAGGGAGCCGCGCTGTCGACCGGCTTTGCCTGTGCGCTTGCGCGCGGATATGAAGCGGTTATCACGATGGATTCGGATCTGCAGCATCAGCCCGAGGATATTCCCCGCTTCATTCGCGCGCATCAGGACACGGGCGCGGATATCATTATCGGCAGCCGTCTGCATTCGCTCAAAGGCATGCCGTATCACAGACGCCTGTCGAATATCATCACGACGGCAATGGTGCGTGCGCGCACAGGCGCGGCGGTCGAGGACAGCCAATCAGGTTTCCGATTCATCCATGCACGCGCACTTCGCCTTGTTGAAACGACTTCGCAGGGATTCGAGGCCGAAACAGAATTTATCATACGCGCCGCGTTGAAAGGGTGTTCGTTCAGCGCCATACCGATCGACACGATTTACGCCGGCGAAAAAAGCACGATGACGCATTGGCAGACAACTGTACGGTTCATCAGCGTGCTTCTGACGGATTATTGACAGCTGCGGCGCACGATCCGCGCATTCGAATGATGCAGACAGTGCGTTCACAGCATAAGGGGAACGAATTTTGACACGACATGAAATTGAGCGTGAAGAGCTCATACATATTCTGCGCAAGCGGGGAATCACCGATGAAGCCGTGCTAAAGGCTATGGGAAAGGTGGAACGGCATCTGTTTGTCGGTCCGCTCTTCCAGACACGTTCATACGAGGATACCGCGCTTCCGATCGGATGCAATCAGACGATCTCGCAGCCCTTCACAGTCGCCTATATGACGCAGGCGCTTGCCCTGAAACGGGGAGACAAGGTCCTCGAAGTCGGCACGGGATCGGGATATCAGGCAGCCGTGCTTGCCGAGATGGGGTGTCGTGTCTACACGGTCGAACGGCAGCTCGAACTCCTGGCGAAGGCCCGGATGATGTTCGATGCGCTTGGAGCGAGTATTCTGGCAAAAGCCGGTGACGGAACGCTCGGATGGCCTGAATTTGCCCCCTACAACGGCATTATCGTGACCGCAGGAGGCCCGTCCATTCCCGAGCCCCTCAAAGACCAGCTGGCCGATCAGGGCCGCCTGATCATCCCCGTGGGCGACAAGGAGACACAGACGATTGTCGTCCTGAAGCGCGCCGGTCATACTTTTTTGCAGTACAGGGTAGAGGGATTTAAATTCGTGCCCTTGATCGGCAAGCACGCGTGGGAATAAGACTGCTGTGAACACCAAACTGCAAAAAATACTCTGCATCGTCGGACCCACCGCCTCGGGCAAAACCGCTCTTTCAATCGAAGTCGCGCAGAGAGTGGGGGGCGAAATCATCTCGGCCGATTCGCGACAGATCTATAAAAAACTTACGATCGGAACCGCAAAGCCTTCCATTTCAGAGCTTAACACCGTTCCCCATCACTTTATTGATATGCTGCTTCCGGACGAACATTTCAGTGCCGGTGATTTTTCCGAACAGGGAAGGAAGACGATATCGGACATCGTGGGGCGGAGCGCATTTCCCATTGTGGCGGGCGGCACAGGATTATATGTGGAATCACTTGTCGACGGTCTCTTCAGCGGACCGCCCATACAGCCGGAGTACCGTGCCGAACTCGAATCGCGGTTGAAAGCGGAAGGAGGAACGCGGCTGCTTGAAGAACTGCGTCGTGTCGATCCGGCAGCGGCATCGCGCATGCTGCCCACGAATACGCGGCGCATCATACGGGCGCTCGAGGTGTTTCATACAACCGGCATTCCGATTACGATCCACCATGAACGTCAGACGAGGGATCAGTTGTATGATGCAGAGTTCATGGGCTTGGAATGGGAAAGGAACGTGCTGTACGAGCGCATCAATCAGCGTGTCGATCGGATGATCGAAGACGGATTTCTGGACGAAGTGAAGTCGTTGCGCGCCGAGGGATACGACGAGCGCTATAAGGCGCTTCAGACTGTCGGGTACAAGGAAGCATTCGCCTATCTGCGGAACGAAATGACATTCGAGAGGATGGTCGAGTTGATGAAGCAGAACACGCGCCGCTTTGCGAAGCGACAACTTACCTGGTTCAGGTACGACGAGCGGATCAAGTGGTTCAAAATTTCAGATGCATCCGAAATCACAACGATCGCCGATACAGTCGCCGCACGCCTGATACAATAAAACTTTTGATCGATCAACGTGATGTCGCGAGATCTGTTCTGAAGCATCCCAATACGCAAAGGGCGAGAGAACATTTTGGAACGATGCGGCGTATTTCCTTTTCCGTTTGGCGGAGTTGTATGATGAGGTCGAGAGCGACCGCGCTTCTGC
>DATGXR010000012.1:0-7436 GCA_035298825.1 Bacteroidota bacterium | reverse complement strand
GGACTGATTGGTTTTCGGTATGTTATCTTGAAGGAGAGAATCGGGATGTGGTTTGCTCTGCTGCAGGCGGCATGTGGTGTTCTGGCTTTTACGCTGCATGAGGTGTTCATCTGGAACGGTCATCCCGAGTTCACGCTTCCTCTGTCGCAAACCGTGCTGAGCCTTACATTCGTCGTTTCAATCGCTCAGGCGGCTTTCGCAGCTCGTGAACTGGTACATGAACAAAGGCCGGCCACCTGACCGGACGGGCTCAACTAGTGGAAGAGTTCTGTTATGCTTAACCCAGCGATATTTATATGCTAAGATGTGATTGTTTCTTAAAGTATGGATATTTATATTATAACATTAAGCTTTAAGTTATAATATGAAAATCCATACTTTCATTTCATGCCAATGACAGCAATGACTCTGACTCAGTTCAATGCGGGCAGGTTCACGCAGCAATATTTGTACAGGAGTTTTACTCCTTCTCCCATCAATATTGAATGGATCGTCGATTCGCCTGAATTGTCAGTGCTTCTAAGTCAGGCTGACATCAAATTGGGCGAACTGAACGCGTTTTCACAATTGATCCCGGATGTGGACTTCTTCATTAAAATGCATGTTCTGAAAGAAGGAACGAAAAGCAGCCGGATCGAAGGGACGCAGACCAATATTGAGGAGGCGCTGCAGAAAGTTGACAACATCCCGCCCGAAAAAAAAGATGACTGGCAAGAGGTGCATAATTATGTCAATGCCATGAATTATGCGATCGATCAACTTGCGACACTGCCGATATCATCCCGTTTATTGTGCCAGACGCATCGGGAACTGCTGCAGGGAGTACGGGGAACACACAAACAGCCCGGCGATTTTCGCACAAGCCAGAATTGGATCGGAGGAAGTTCGCTCAATGATGCGATCTTCATCCCGCCGCATCACACGGAAGTGCAGGACCTGATGGGCGATCTTGAAAAGTTCATACACAACTCAACAGTCCATATTCCGCATCTGATCAAGATCGGCATCGCACATTATCAATTCGAAACGATCCATCCCTTTCTCGACGGGAATGGGCGTATCGGCCGATTGTTGATCACGCTGTATCTTGTGGGGATGGGACTGCTTGTGAAGCCGACGTTGTATTTATCCGATTTTTTCGAGAGGAACCGATCGCTGTATTATGATAATCTGATGCGTGTGCGCACGCACAACGATCTTGAGCACTGGCTGAAGTTTTTCCTCGAAGGGGTGCGGCAGACGGCGAATAATTCCATTGATACGTTCCGGATGATTATCGCATTGCGGACTGATTGCGAGCATAAAATTCTTGGTATGGGCAAGCGAAGCATGCTTGGCAAGTCATTACTGCAGTACCTCTTCAGCAATCCGATCACGACAAGCCAGGATGCGGCAGACGCGTTGGATGTCACAGTGACAACCGCGCTCCGTTTGATCGATGAATTCATCCGTGCCGGCATACTGAAAGAAGTGACTGGTTTCAAACGCAACCGAATGTTTGTCTATGACCGGTATCTCTCTCTGTTTGCCTGAGAGTTGACTTGTGAATGCGCGGTGAAAGTTTAATCAATATATGCTTCTCAAGTGCGGTGACCTAGCGGAGGGGTTTGCACGAGTCCGCTGCCCGGATTGCGGATCAGAATTTTTTGTCGCATTTTCCTGCTCTCCAGCGTTGCTGTTGTCCTTCCTGCGATGACAGAAGCGGGCGCTCCTGCTGGGCCATCGTCTCACCGAAGAGATTCTTCCCGCCGTGCCGCATCGGCAGTGGGTATTTACCATGCCAAAGCGTTTGCGCATCTATTTCCGCTTCGACCGCTCATTGCTTGGAGCGTTATGCCACGAATTGCATATGAAGCGGTCCGGCAAGTGATGAGCTCTCAGACCGGAGATGATACTGCCGTGCCCGGCATGGTTGCCACAGCGAGAGACATTTGGCGACCTGATCCATTGGCTCACCGCATGTGCATGCGATCATCAGCGAAGGCGTCTTCAGGAAAGACGGAACGTTCATAAATGTTAGCAACCTTGATCTGAGCCTTTGTGTTGCCCGATGGCAAAAAAGGTATTTGCTTTACTCGTGCGCAAGGGAAAGATCGACAAGGATGTGGTCGAGTCGATGCGGCACTGGGCACACTCCGGGTTTACTATCGACGATTCGGTGCGCATCTCATGCGGTGACACAGCTGGCGCATGCAGCGATTGACCGAATACATTGCACGCTGTCCTTTTTCGCTTGCCCGGATGACGAAGGTGACACCCGATGGCAATGTGATTTTCCGGACGGGCAAGCGAGAAAGGACTGCGGTTTCCGGTGCCATGTGATGAGCGGCTAAAGCCGGGAGCGTCACGGAATTTTCAGGTGTTCGAACCCTTGGAGTTTTTGGCGGAGGTAACGCAACATATACCGGATAAGGGGCAACACCAGGTACATTACTTCGGGCATTACTCGAATAAGAGCCGCGGCTTGCGGCAAAGGCAAGGCGAGACGGAGATACAGCCGTCGGTCTGGTGCTCTGATATGCGAGAGCGGTGGCATGATAGTGATTTTTGCAGGAAACGTCGGAAGACCTCACGCTGCTCTCATTCAGTGTGTCTATGAAGTGGACCCGTTGAAGTGCGTCAAATGCGGCGGCGCGATGAAGATCATCAGTTTCATCGAGAAATGCCAGCCTGGTCTGGCCGAGAAGATCCTGCGTCACTGCGGTTTGTAGATCGATGCTCCGCAGCGTCCGCCGCCGCTTGAATACACCGATTTCGAAGATTCACAAGCCATCGGACGGGTGCATGAGGAAGTTGCGGTGTATGATGACGTGCAACAGGAAGAACCGCCTGTGGTGTTCGACGAGCCGCCGTCCGATGATGGATTCTTCTCATAGGCCCTGAGTCTCCTCAATACGGTCTTTCAGAAACGGCCCCAAGCAGAGGCCACACGAGGGGCAGTGAAGATCCATGTGTTTTTGTGGTGAATTGACCAGCAGATGCTTGATTCTGTTGCCGCCGAACGGTATATTGACGCATCATTTTGACTTGCCGACGCCTCAGAAACCGTGATTCCGAGTCGAGGATTGGTCCTTATGCTTGCCGAGACGCTTCAAATTACCTATCATTCATTGAGTGCGGTGACGGAATCCGAGAATGGACGGAAGCGGGCGATCAGCTGCGGCGGAATCCAGGGAATGGTATCCCTGTCCGCGGGATACAGAAGTTCGACGCCGAGCTCCCTAGGCACAGGCGGAGCGGCCGGGCGAAATGTGAACGTCCACACGTCGCTGAAGCCTTTGTTCCTTGTCGCGGGAAGGTCGTTTTGGTCTATCGTCTGAACCCGCCACGCGTACGTCTTTCCTTCGACGAGTTCCTGTGCGGACATCGGATATTGCAGAAGGAATTTTCTGACGACGGCCGTTTCGAAGTGCGGCTGATTTGCATCGATGGCTTGAAAGGGATTCTGCCCGGAAAGGAGTTCCACGAGCTTGAACTTGTATGTGATCGCTGCGTCTGCCGGCGAATTGACCGGAGTCCAACTGAATTCAGGATACTGCGCAAGCGGCTGCGTGTACGCATTCTCCGGCCACAGAAGCTTCACCGGATCCGAATCGGTGATGCGGAAGCCGGCGCACGTCTTTCGTACATAGACAGCGCCCGAAGACGGATCGAGAACTGTGATGCAGACATAGTAATTGCCCTCGGGAAGCCGGCCCGAACGTATCACACGGTCCTTCAATGCTTCATCGACCTGCGTAATATCGATCTCCACAAGGTCCGTGTTGTTCAGCGTGATGACCGAGGAGGGCATCAGGATCTTGTCGGTCCGGCTTTTAAAGACGGGCGTACCGAGGGGGACGTTCTGGAAGGCTTCGGTGACGATGCGGACCGGCGTGGGAACCGTCAGATCGGGATTCGCGAGGACAAGAACGGCAAGACCGTTCATTTGCTTCCAGTCGCTCACATACGGGGGTGGATCGGACTGTACGGTCACATCCAACTGCCAGCCTTGCGCGCTTGCACCCGTGTGAACAACCACCATGGCGATAAGGAGAGAGACCAGCGACGGGAAGATCCGCCGACGACTCATCGAAAACCTCCAAGCAACGAATGTCCGATAATTAAAAAAGCCTTTTGAAAATGCCGGGGGCATTAACAAAAGGCTTCTTCACAAGGATATCAACCACACAATCGACTCTTACCTTCTTGTCCGGTGAATCTGTTGCGAGAAACATAAGAAGATTTGACGCAATACACAATAGCCGATCCTTCGATATTAATAATTATTGTATCTACTCACCGTTCGGCGGACAAACGCACGTGAACGATTGGGACAAATAAAAACGGAGATGTGGCTGTCTCCGTTTTTTGAATCCGTTCATATGGAAGAGAGGTTATTTCACGAGCGTCATGTGCCTCAATTGCACATTCCCATCATATTCCAATCGCGAGAAATAGATACCCGACGCAAATCCCGATGCGTTGAACCGCACCTGGTTGAATATTCCGGACTGGGCTTCGCCGTCGAATAGTGTGGCGACTTCCTGACCAAGGATGTTGAGGATCTTCAGTGTCGCGCGTCCGCTCACCGGCACCGTGAACGAAATAGTGGTCGTCGGATTGAAAGGATTCGGATAGTTCTGCGACAGGGCAAACATCATCGGCGCGCCGGCTGTCGTTACTTCCACTTCCTTCGAAAATTCGAAATTTCCGTCGCGGTCGATCTGTTTCAGGCGATAGGAAACGGTGCCGGCAACTGAGGCATCGACGTAGCGGTACACCTGCCGCGCATTTGTCGTACCGTGCCCTTCAATAAAACCGATTTTCCGCCACTGTCCGTTGTTCCCCTGCGTTTTTTCACTGCGTTCAACGTCGAAGCCGAAATTATTCATCTCCGTCGCAGTGGACCACATCAACTCGACGTTCCCACATTTTACCACTGCTTCGAGCGATGTCATTTCGACCGGCAGAGGGCTTGATGAAGCACCAAGAGCGATTTCATTCAATGCCGCGCCGCCGAGCGCATTGCTGATCACATAATGCGATGAAGTGTTATTGGTTCCACTGACAACAGGGCTCCAATTTGTTCCGTTATGAACGTTCACTTGAAGAGCGGCTTCGGCAAGCGAGTTGAGTTCTCCCACAAGGTAATCGACCCTGACGGTCCCGCTATAGGCGCCCGTTGTTGCACTGAATTTATAGACCCGGGACACGTACGTCGCGGATGTGGAATTGGCGACCGTTGTATTCCTGCTGAGGCTGACGTTACTCAGCGAAAAATCCGCCGCAGGCGTTAGCGTCATGTTTTCGGCAGAGAAGGTTGTGCCGGATTTAATGACCATGTTCGTTCCGTTCGCAACGGTCAATATCTGCGACACCACAGCCGGGCTTGACAGGATGATGCAGAACAGCACCGCGACCGGTATTTTTTTATAAGCCATATTTTTTAGAATCTTTCATCATGTGTATAGATGCAAATCATTCTGTTTTTCATCGCCTATCAAACAATGTAGCGTTCATGAATGGTGGATTCACCACCTCCAATGAAAATACCCGTTTCGCAGACGCAGCATTGTAGGGCGAGATTTATCTCGCCTTGGACGAGCTAAAGCTCGTCCTACACGCACCACAAATGCCGCCGAGTATTTTCATAGCAGAGTACGACTTAAAAAGAACCGGTAGCAAACCATTTGCTGGAACCATCACTTACTAACAGTAACCACATAGCATTATACGTGGTTCCTGCATTAAAATTAGTAATACCGGATGATGATGCCCCCCATATATATATCTTGTCAGTACCGGAAACCACTGCATTAATATTCGGATAGGTTGCACTGGCGCCCATTAAATAAATTTTTTTTCCGGCAGAAACAGAGTTAGCTAAAGGCAGCGTGAAAGTTTGCACGGAAGCGGATGTACACAAGAGATATAAATCATTCGCGGCATCACTTGGTGTTATTGTATAATCAGCGTCTTTCATTAAAAAAGTAGGAGTCCCCCCGCCCGCCGGCGTATTCCATGTACCATCGCCTCTGAGGAAGGTAGTTGCATTGGCGGTCCCTGTTCCCAAACGAGCTGTGCCGACAGTGCCACTGGCTAAATTGGACGCGTTTAAATTTGTCACGGCTGCACCGTTCACTGCGGGCAACGCATCCGTCCCATTAATGAGCAATACCCAACCGCCTCCGGTATAGTAATAAAATCCTGCAATGCCGTCGGTTTGATAGACGATAAGCCCGGTCGCGGGTGTTCCGATTGCACCTCGTTGTACAGCGGTCATCCGGGGGGTCAGTAATCCTTTGGTCGTGCTTGTCACATCAAGCATCGCCGAATTGTCGGGTGAAGCAGTGCCCACACCAACCTGTGCCTTCACTGTCGTCGCCAAAGCAACAAGTACCGCGACTGTTAAAAATATTATTTTCATATCAAGATTGATTTAATTAAGAATTCGGTTAATTGAATGTTATTTCTGAACCCTTTCGGTAATGCTTGTACCACTGTTCATTCGGCCGAGGTTTCCTGAATTTGTAAAAACACTTTATGCCGGGACCACATTGTAAATTCACTCACTTGTACGTTTTTCATCACGAGCATTAATGTAAACAAATTCCATACCACATCACGACATCCCATATTCGTGTTTTTCCTCAGTATTTTATATTTCAATAGTCTCCCGGTCAATTTCGCCTATACAATATTAACCATACGGCTATTATTGGCCACACGGCTGTGCATGAAGTAATCATCATCAATTTTCCGAATGAGGCTTGATTTCATTGATCATGGAAGCGATATTATGTACACCGTGTTTACGTGGTATTGCCATTTTCAAAATGGTTGGACAGACGGAAGCAACGGTGTGCGCATATCAGATACCCCACACTACCTATCAGTTGAATCCCGATGGTCATGATTCAAGAATATACTGAAGAGCATGTTGTTTCCTGGAAAGAGAGCATAACAGACTTTCCTTTTCCCGCCCATACATACACACTGCGCGAAAAGCAAACACGCGAAAAGATATTCGAACAGTACATTGATTCGGCGAAAGCATTGAAAGAAGGGAAACCGCTTCGGAAGGAATTGACTGAAAAGGAAGAACAGCTGTTCGTCGCACGCACCGGAAATCTGCTCCGCGACGGACTCGACTTCACGGATCGATATATCCGGTGAGATCAACCACCGGTGTTCACGCTGCCGACACAGCAGACAGTAACAATGTTGATCGATAACTACCTGGCCAGGCTGTGCAAGGCGCCGGGCGTTCCCAAGCAGGTGTTTGGCGGCCGGATTACCGAATCTTTGATGCCGCCGGCAGAATATAAAATGTTACAGGACATGTATGCGAAAATCGGATGTCCCCCGGGATCCTGGGATCATCTTGTCCGAGCCGACTGCCTCGCATTCGGCAAAGACATCCGCTCCACAGCATCCCTACGCTGAGAGCATCA
>DATGXR010000011.1:0-12001 GCA_035298825.1 Bacteroidota bacterium | reverse complement strand
TCGTAACTGTGCAGCTGTTTCAGCGGCACTCCCATTTTTTGCACGACATATTTTTCCTTGATGCCTGCGCAGAAGACATCGGGCTTATAATAGTGGATCAGCTTTTCGCTTTCCCAATGACTGATATCATCGACGATGAGTGAGTTCTTTTCCATCTCCGCCATCATGCCGTAATAATCACGGACTTCCATCCCGTTCTTGTTCATGAGGTCGAGCGCCGCATCTTCTTTGCGACGCCTGTACCGTACAGGATCCTGCTCGACATCCAGTTCCTCGATGTTCCGGCTGTCCGCATCCACCTTGATGGACGGAAGCACATGGCGGCCTTCATAATCGTCACGATGAGCGAATTCATACCCTGCCGAGACAGTCCGCATGCCGAGTTCCTTGAAGAGGTCCTGGTAATGATGGGCGCGTGATCCGCCGACGAACAGCATCGCCAGTTTTCCCTTCGTCCTCGGATGAATGCGATCGATCACCTGTTTCACAGCCGGCATTTCATCGGCGATGACTGCTTCGATCCTGTCGATGAGTTCCTGATCTTCGAAATACGCGCCGATCTTCCGGAGGGATTTCGCCGTCGATTCGGCGCCGATGAAGTTGCCCTTAATCCACGGGATGCCGTATTTTTTCTCCATCATTTCTGCGACGTAGTTGATGCTCCGATGGCACATCACCATATTGAGGTCGGCAGTGTGCGAGCGTTCGAAATCCCTCATGGTCGAATTGCCGCTGAATGTCGCGACGAGTGTGATGCCGATTTTCTCGAAGATGCGTTCGATCTCGAACGCGTCTCCGCCGATATTATATTCGCCGAGCACATTCACCTTCCATTTGCCCTCGGGCGCCGTATCGTCGCGGCCGATGACATGCTTCAGCAATCCGTTATTGGCAATATGATGTCCGGCGCTCTGGCTGACGCCGCGGTACCCTTCGCAGCTGAAGCCGAACACATTAATGCCGAGTTCGGCCTTCATCTCGCGCGCCACGGCGTGAACGTCGTCGCCGATGAGGCCGACGGGACACGTTGAAAAAATTGCGATGCTTTTCGGATGGAAGATCTCGAACGCCTCGCGGACTGAATTCCGTAATTTATCCATCCCGCCGAAGACGATGTTCGAATCCTGCATGTCCGTCGAGAAACAGTACGGCATGTAGTTCGCATCGGCATCCGTCAGCGGCTTTGTCTGATTGCGCCGCGTGAGCCACGAATAAAAACCGCATCCGATGGGACCGTGAGTGATATTGATCACGTCCCGTGTCGGGCCGAGCACGACGCCTTTACATCCGGCATATGTGCAGCCGCGCTGCGTGATGATGCCCGGGATCGTCCGCACATTGGACTGGATTTCCTTTTTCAGAATGGGGTCGTACACCACCATCGACTTTTCGCGCTTCTTCGCGACCTTCGCCGGATATTTCTTCAGGATCACTTCTTTGATAAAATACGGATCACGAAACGCCGCCGGTTCTTTGTCTTTCATCCTGTCTGTCCTTTCTTAGTCTAACACCGTATCGCCCGCGTCGCCTGTGCGCACCTGAATCGCGTCGGCAAGGGGGATCACAAATATTTTTCCATCGCCGCTGTTACCCGTTTGATTGGCGCCGATGATCGCCTGCACGGCCGCGTCCACCTTATCGTCCGTGACGATGAGATTGATCATGCGCTTTGTTTTCAGACGGGGCATGTCGCCGAGTTCGATGAGGATGGCGCGTGATTCCGGATTTGCGACGGCTTCCTGGAATCGCGGACCGTATCCGGTACCGCGTCCCCTGCCTTCGACCTTGCCGGAAACGGTGAAGGACGGGAGTCCGATCGCCGCGAGTGCCTCCTTTGTATCGTTGATTTTCGCGATGCGTATGATCGCTCTGATTCGTTTCATGGCTGTCCTTTTATAATTCCTTGATGCCTTTGCTGATCGTCCATGCTTCGTCGACTTGCGTGACGAATATTTTGCCGTCGCCAAATTGGCCTTTTGTGCCCGTCCGCGCATTTTCGATGATCGTTTGAATGACGATTTCCTTGTCGATATCGTTGACGACGATCATGAGAAGATTCTTCGTTAATTCGTCGTACGTGATGTCGCCAACTTTCAGACCGCGCTGTTTGCCGCGTCCGTAGACGGTCATTTTTGTGATCGACGGGAATCCGCCTTCAAAGAGCGCCCGCATCACCACAGGCGCCTTTTCCGGCCTGACGATGGCTTCAATTAAAATCATAGGTAGTCTCCGCGTTTTTTCTTCCGTCGGCCCTGCGGCAGCAAACGGAGTGAAGTGAAAAAATTAATTGTTCAAGCCGTATGAAATCAACAGATCTTCCAGCTCTCCCATCTGCAGCGGCTTGGGAATGACCAGCATTTTATTCTGATCGATCTTGCGGGCGAGCGTCCGGTATTCATCCGCCTGCGCATGCTGCGGTTCGAATTCGATGACCGTCTTGCGATTGATCTCCGCGCGCTGCACCATATTGTCACGCGGAACAAAATGAATCATCTGCGTGCCGAGACGCTTGGCAAATTCTTCGATCATTGCCTGCTCGTTGTCGACTTTTCGGCTGTTGCAAATCAATCCGCCCAGGCGCACGACGCCTGACTGCGCAAATTTCACGATGCCTTTCGAGATATTATTCGCCGCATACATCGCCATCATTTCGCCGGAGCAGACGATGTAAATTTCTTCGGCCTTCCCGTCGCGGATCGGCATTGCAAAGCCGCCGCAGACCACGTCGCCGAGCACGTCATAAAACACATAGTCGAGCGATTTATCCTCGTCGTATGCGCCAAGCTGCTCCAGCAGATTGATGGATGTGATGATACCGCGCCCCGCGCAGCCGACACCCGGTTCGGGACCGCCTGATTCAACGCAGCGTGTCGCCGCATACCCGCCCTTGAGCACATCGAGGAGGGCGAGATCTTCGCCTTCTTCACGCAATGTGTCGAGCACTGTCTTTTGCGCAAGACCGCCCAACAGCAGGCGCGTCGAATCAGCTTTCGGATCGCATCCGACCACCATGACTTGTTTTCCCATTTCGGCCAACCCGGCAACAGTATTCTGTGTCGTCGTACTTTTTCCAATACCGCCCTTACCATAGATCGCGATTTTTCTCATACTCGTTCCTCCTCGGTGTGTGTTCGTGAACTACATGATGTAGTGCACGTACCGTGCCATGTTGGAATGCCTGACGAAAAAAAATGTACTTTTGTTGATTGTGAAGTGATATCGGCAAAAATAAAATTGCACTGCATGATGGTTCGATAAACGCAGCCGTGAAATACTACATTCCTGTCACGGCACATCATGCATACTACATAAATGTAGTGTGCCCGCCGGACACACTTAGAATACTTCGGGATTGAAAACGCGAAGGGTGAAATGGCGCAGAGAAACGAGGGGAGACTGAGCGAGATACTGTATGATACCAACAATCTTTGAGAGGGCTCCGATGATGTGTCCAGAAATACATGAAAGGAAGGGAAACTGACCGAGGCGCAGTATGATACCAGCAATCTTAGAGAGGATTCAGATGATGTGTCCAGAAATGCATGGGAGGGGGGGTATCGCAGAAGCCGAATTTTTGGTACAGTGATTGAGCCGCGTCGTTATCTACTCGCACTTCGAGCGTCACTTTGCAGCAATCGCGGTGTCGTGCAATTGCCAGGAGTTCGTTCATCAACCCGTGTCTTGAATCGTTTCTGATCGATGTCATATTTTTTCATCCTTAATCCGATGACCCTCTCGGTGATGCCGAGAATGCCGGCAGCCTTCGAGAGATTCCCCTTTGTTTTGTGCAGTGTTTCAATGAGCATTTGTTTTTCAACGCCACCCAACACCGCCTCGAGCGTGCCCGAAACTGTTGTATGGGAGGAAACGGCGGTCTGGAGCGTCGGGGGAAGATTGTTCGACCGAATCACATTGTCCGTGCTCAGGATGCATGCCCGTTCGATGCAATTTTCAAGCTCACGGATATTTCCCGGCCAATGATAGACGATGAGCATGTCGATCGCCGACGACGAAATGCGCCGAATCTTTTTATTGTGCGTCGTATTGAACTTTGCGATGAAATGATCGATGAGCCCCGGGATATCATTCCGCCGTTCGCGCAACGGAGGCACATATACAGGAAAGACATTGATGCGGTAGTACAGATCTTCACGGAATAAGTTTTTCTCGATCAGCTCCTCAAGGTTCCGGTTCGTCGCACAGATGATGCGCACGTCCGATGTGATCGGGATCGTGCTGCCGATGCGCTCGAATTCACGCGACTGCAGGATTCGCAGCAATTTTACCTGCGTCGATGCCGGGAGGTCGCCGATCTCGTCGAGAAAAATCGATCCGCCTTCTGCCATTTCAAATCGCCCCTTCCGAAGCATCGTGGCGCCGGTAAACGCGCCCTTTTCGTGGCCGAAGAGTTCGGTCTCAATGAGATTCTCGGGCAGGGCCGCACAATTCACCTTAATGAACGGCGCATTTTTTCGCGGACTGTAAAAGTGGATCGCATCGGCAATAAGTTCCTTGCCGACGCCGCTCTCCCCCCGGATGACGACGGTGGCAGTGGTGGGCGCCACGAGATCGATCAGATCAAAGATCGCCTGCACCTGCCCCGATTTGCCGATCATATTGGACGGGTGTATGCGTTCCTTCAGCTCGACATGGAGTTTCTGGTTTTCCTCCTTCAGATGTTCGATCTCTTCTATGTATTCCTGCCGCGCATGCACCGTCTGAGCAATCATCGACCCGACGATCGAGAGCAACCGCTCATCCTCGGCGAATGTCATGTGCTGATTGTACGCCTTATGGATGCTGAGCGTACCGATCACGTGCGACTCGTCGCGGATCGGCACACACACGAAGGAGACATCCCGATCGTCAATCCGTTCCGGAGCTCCGGTCTTGTTGAGAAATTCAGGATGCTCGGAAATTTTCGGTATTATGATGGAAGCATCTGTTTCAACAACCCTGCCGATGATCCCTTCGCCTATCTTATAGATGCCGCGTGCCTGTTCCTCGGCGGTCAGACCGAACGCATGCTCGATCACAAGCTGCGCATTCGTCCGATTAAGGATCGTCAATATCGACCGGTCGGCACCAAGATAATTGGTGAGGAGTTCGATCACGTGGGAAAGGTTGTTTTTCAGATCGCGGTGATTCTTATTCAGCAGCGAACTGATCTCGAACAAGAGCGTCAGTTCCCGCGTCCCATAACAGTCCGCTTCAGTTTTTCGGCAATAGATCGGATGCATACATTAATTTATTAGGCGCTTAAATACTTCTACCTTTTAATTTAATATTATAAGCGTCATTGTCAATACTAACTAATGCGTAATTGAGCGTATGACTTCTTTCGCCCATTCAAAGGCGTAACCGGAGTGGTGGAGTTGCTACGTGAACAGGTCAACTGGCGAATGAATTCATCCCTTCATCAATTGGCGTTGGCGGGCGAAGGCGGCCGTAAGACACAATGCCGGCGCTATCAGCGCGTAGAAATACCAATGACTTTCGGGAAGCATGCGCATGAAATCAAACAGCGCGGCTTTTTGCGCGAGCATGTACATCCACAGCACATAGAGCACTTCAAAGGATTTATTGCTGCGTGTCAGCACACCCAAAGCGACAGCGAGCGATGGGATAAACAGTACGCCGGTCATCCATCCCATGATACTGAGTATTTCGCCCGCGATGAGAAAACGCAGGAGGGCGCCGGAACCAATCACTGCAAGGACGGCGAATGCAGCAATCCAGGAGGCGGACAATTGATAGACCAGCGGTCGCGGAGCGGAGAAGACAATTTGGCCTGTGTTGTGACGCGATTCACGGCATCCGAGTCCACTCAGGATCAGGATGGGCCATGTCCACGAGAGAACGAGGAGCAAGCGCGTGATTTCAACATCGGAGAACACTTCAACGACAATCAGGATAATGGCGACGGAGTACCACCACCAGCGTTGTCCTTTGAGTAACAATGTGAGTTCGCCAATCAGGAGCGCGTCGAAATGAAAACGGCGCTGAGTGCCGGTCAGAGGGGCCAGGTGAACTTGTGAAACAGGCGCCGATTCCGTTTCGAGCGCAGACTCTCGGAGCGAGGATTGTTTGCGCTTTTTATTCGGCAGAACGCGTGAGGGATTAAAGCGGTCGAATAAAAGGGACGCCAACATCACTACTCCTATCGCAATCAGCATGAAGAACAAACGCGACAGGAAGATATCTGTTGTCCAGATCATCCCGCTCCAATAAAAAAGTTTTGCGGATTTCAGGTTGGTGATGGAGAAGGCAAAGCCGCCCGCGCTGTTGGGGTATGCCGCATGCGCAGCGCGCGAGACACTCTCCCCTATGATTCGCCAGCCGGCAACATCAACATAGGGGTTGTTCGTTTTTTCGGGATTTCCTACGGCCGTGATATCAGTCGAAATCAACGCGGCGAGGAACGTAAAAAAATAAATGACATTGCCCAACCCGCCGCGCAGCCAGGAGACGGACTCGAACAACACGGCAACGGCGGCGACAACCGCCATGCATGGCAGGGCGATGAAGAGGAGCGGTGCGGAGAGCGCCAACAGATCCATGCCTTCGACACCGACGGTGAGGTTCATCAGAATACCTTCCAGCATCATGATGAGAATCATGATCGCCAGTACGGCGAAATTGCTCAGCCATTTGCCCAGCATGTAGAGCCGGCGACTGAGCGGGGTCGTCGCCATGATCTGCCCAACACCGGTCTCGTAGTCACGGCTGACTGAACCTTTCACGAGATAAAAACCCAACCATCCAAGCAATAACGTGACGGTGATTGTCATCGTCGCACCGACCCAGGCCGAGTTGACGATGCCGATATGATCGGGCGGCACGCGCATCCGGAATTGGCCGCTGGCCGAGAGATAGCCGATCCACATCACCAATGCAAGCATCACCAGAAAACTATAGCGGCGTGTGCGCTCGAGAAAATCGGCGCGCATCATGTGATAGAGTATACGCAGATTGTTCATTGACGGATTCCGTTTTGCGCGACAAACGACAGATACGCATCTTCGAGGGTTGGCGCGATTGACTGGGCATCGGACGAGGGCGCCGATTCGCTCACCGCTCGCACCTGTATGCAGTTATCGCGGCGGACGATTCCGCTGATGACGTATTTCTGCTTGATGGCAGACAGTTCAGCCGATGGGATCATCCATTGCCAGACTTTGCCTTCGAGCATCCGTACGAGATTCTCGGGCGTGCCGTGCCGGAGTTTGCATCCCTTATTGATGACGACGATTTCGGTGGCGGTTGCTTCCACATCCGAAACGATATGCGTGGACAGGATGATGATGCGTTCGCCTGAGAGATCGGAAAGCAGATTGCGGAAGCGCACACGCTCCTCGGGGTCGAGACCGACAGTCGGCTCATCCACGATGAGCAATTGCGGATCGTTGAGCAATGCCTGGGCGATGCCGACACGCTGTTTCATTCCTCCGGAATAGCCGGCAAGCGGACGCTTCGCGGCGTGGACGAGATTGACAAGCACCAATAATTCATCGATGCGACGACGCGCGGACGGGGCATCAAGACCTTTGATCGCCGCCATATACTCGAGAAACTCCAATCCTGTCAGATTGGGGTACACACCAAAGTCCTGGGGCAGATAGCCGAGCACCGCGCGAAGGTCATCGGGAGATGTGACGATGTCTGTATCGTTCCACCTGATCGAACCCGACGTGGGTCGTGTGATTGTCGCCAACATCCGCATGAGCGTTGATTTGCCCGCGCCGTTTGGTCCGAGCAAGCCGATCACGCCGGGTGTGAGTTCAATATCAAAGTCGCGCAGCCCCCAAAAATCGCGGCGGTATTGTTTTGAAAGATGTTCGATTGTTAGTTTCATCGATAACTCAATATGAAAAAGGAAAAGTGAACTGCTAGGCAAGTATCTGCACTTCCATCGGATCAAGTTCGACATAGATTGCGGCGATTTCGCCCGACCACGCGTAGTTGCCGTTTACGTAAATGTTCCCATTCGGAATCCACGCAACATCATCGCCGCCAGTCTTGCCGTAATTGCTGAACCTGACTTCCAGCCGGCGCGTCTGGCGATTAAGGTCGGGATCCAGCAGCACGAATCCCTTGAAGGCCTGCTTGGTGTCTGTGTTGGCAACGGTCACCACTTCCGCGTCGCTGAGAATACGACTGAATGCGACGATCCCACCTTGGCCGCTCGAATGACCGAAGTCCACGCCATTGCCTGAGACCTCACGGAAATACAGGCGTCCGAAACGCAGTGCAGGATATTGCATCCGGCACTGGCTGAGGTTTTGAATGTTCTGGTACAGTTCCGCGTCAGCATCAAATGCTGTCGGCATTTTCCCCCACAACGCTTCGCGCGTCGACTCATTCGCCGTGAGATCAGGATTGCCATTGCCGTCCTTGGTGCCATCAAGCCCCTGCTCCGTTCCGTAGTAAACGGACGGAATGCCCTGGACGGAAAACATCACGGCAAGTCCCAGCGCGATCTGACGCTCGTCCGATAACGGATGTTTGAACCGCTCGTGCTGATCGTGGTTGTCAAGAAAACTCACGAAGAAACGTCCCGCCTCGCCGTGTGAACTAAGCAGTTCCTTTTCCTCCGCCTTTCGATCCTCGAACACCTGCCGCAGCGTCTCCACCGGCGCAATTCCCTTGGCCACAGCCGGCAGTTTATAGAACAACGGAAAGTCCAGCGCCGCGTCTATTCCATAGCTGTCGGTATCGCTGCCATTCCGTCCGACAAATGCAGCGATGTTGGCCTCGTTGTCGTAGACTTCTCCGAACGTGAAGAAATTTTTCTTTCCGATGCCGAGCGAGAACTCGCGGATGGCGTTGCCAAACATCTCAACCATCCGCGGATGAACGTATTTCACCGTGTCGATCCGGAACCCGTCGAAGTCGTACCGGGCGATCACGTACGAGTAGGCCTGGATCAACAGCGACAAGACGGGATTCTTACCGAACGCGCGACGAACGGCTTCCTGGCCCGGTACCGTCGCATCGTACTCCACTACCATCTGGCGCATCGTCCCAAAATCCCCCTGCACGAACGACCCCTGCGGATCGTCTGTCAGCTTGGAACCACGCCGGCGGAAAAACAGATCGTTACGCAGCTCATCGGGATAGATTGCGTCATCGGCCGACAGGTTGGTGCCGGGCGGAATCACGTTGGTCCAATCGGTCCGTGGGTATCCAAGCCCGTTGAGCCATTGAACCGGAGGCTCCTGGCCCAGCGGCGCGTTCATCACATTTGAATCTGCCAGCGAGGATTGCGCCTGCCCGTTCACGACGTAATCGAACACGCGACCCGTATGGTTAATGACGATATCAAGGATGACAAACATGCCGCGCGCATGAATCTGTTCTACCAGTTCGAGCAACTCGATCTCTGCCGTCACGCGCGTGCCGTCGCTTGCAAAGGCCTCATCCACATTCAAAAAATCCTGCGCGCCGTAACCGTGATAGTTATACTCCCAGTCAGGTTTGGAATTCTTGAGCACGGGTGAAATCCAGATGGCGCCGCAGCCGAGGGTCTTCAGGTAGTCGAGCTGAGCTTCCACACCCTTGAACGTGCCGCCCTGGCGAAAGTTGCACCGTTGGTCCCACGCACTGTTCGGCAACACCGCGGGGTTATTGAAACGATCCAGAAAAATGAAATAGATCCATACGTCCCGCCAGTCGACGGGAGACGGAAACGGAACGGGAATCGTTCGAGTCTGGCCATTCACCACCACAGTGCGGGTTGATTGACTTGCCGCCTGCGCCCGAGCATTTGCGACGGCCTGAACCACCGCCAGATCTTTGAGACTTGTTACCATGGGACCTCCGGAAGTTGAGTTTGCAATCTCTTGCCCCGATGCAACTCTCTCGCTCCATCCGCCGCCCGGCTCGACAAGCACCCTAAAAACGATATGCCGAGCTTACACCAATTTCGACGAGTGCACGATCTCTCTGCGCGTTGCATTCATTTGGGCGGAAGTATGCGATTACTGTCAGAAGAATGAGAATGAGACACTTATTCATGGAATAAATTATTAGCTTTTTATTGTCTCTCGAAATTGTTACATTAAGTAGTCACGGAAATCTCAAGCCATTGTACTATGCAACGCGCCGGCGTTTAAAAGTGTAAATGAAAGTGTCGGGCATGAATGGTAAAGCGAACGTGGCAAGATCAGGCAAAAATATTTTGGACGCTTAGCTCAGCTGGTCTAGAGCGCCGCCCTTACAAGACCTCAAAAGGGACGATCCCTCTCGGAATCGCCCCTTTTTTTTGTCGTTACACCTCTATGTCACCTGTTTGATCTTCAGTTTATCTATTATCCCATCATAGTTACCCAACTTCAATAAGACTTTATAACAGATTCTTGCAGACTATTAATAATTAACTCCTATTTCAGCGACCTGAATATTTACTTACATTATTTTTTTTGTTGAGGACTCGAATTGAATCCGATAGTTTCTGTACTTTTATATTCATTTGGCATAGCGAATCGGACATTTGAAATAGGCAGACTGATGTTGACTTCGTATCATTGTTATTACTTGCCGGAACTTTTATATTTCCGTAATAGACTAATAATATTGAGCTAATGGATAATATTCCAGCGCTTATTAACATGAAGTAGTATCTATACTTCGGCACATTATTAATAGAACACTCCCACATTTCTTCCTCAGATTTTACCGAAGCTAAATCCTGTTCGCCCCGATTTATTTTTGCAAGGTTCTGCTGTTTGATATTTTCATTATTCAACATTTCATTGTTGTAATTATTATGAAACGCTTCATACCATATTATAAGTCTTAAAAATAAAAATATTATCAATACAATTAGAATTATTGAATAATTATAATAACGATTTTGAATGGGGTTGGTGAATAAATTTATTGCTATCCCTGAGAATATCCCAATAAGAATACTTAACAATGAAGCGGTTAGATTTCGAGTCAATAATCTGTGTATATTATTTATTTTCATTTTGGTCTATTATTTAATAAACGCAACAATCCTTCTTGCGTATTTTCATCCTGTTGATGAATTGAATAATTCATGATTGCTTCGCTTATGCCATCAGAGAATTGATTTTCATTCATGCCGAACAACTGTGTTAGTTCATTATATAGCAAAACGGCTTTTTGATTGCCGCTAATCGATTTAATTATTTCGCCAATTTTATTTTTCACAGACTTATTTTGAACACCAATTATTAGTTTATCTATCGCTGCCACCACTATTTTAAAATATTTATCCTCAAATATTTTTCTTCCTGAATAGCCTTTATGTACCCATAATTTGGGCTCAATGCAATTTTGCAAATTATTAACGACTTCAATGTCATTAGCATCGGTTCTGCTTAAGAATAAAATTGGAATTGTTATCCCGGCATCACGAAGAGCGATTGCAAGATGAATTCCATTCATTGCATTATGAAAGCCAACAAGAATATGATCAATAATTAGTAACGCTGGTTTTTTAACTGCAATAATATCGAGTATATTTTTAAAAGCAACATTTCGTTTTGAGTCCGGCTCTAAACCGCCATACCGCTCACTCAAATAAATTCTAATAAGATCCATAAAGTGCTTATATTCCGATATATTTCTTAATGTTTTATCGGCATCAAATTCCCCATCTATATCTGATTTATTAATATTTTCATCAGCAATATTAGGATAGACGAGATATCCATAATTGTTGAGATGCTTTTTAATCTGTATAAATTGGGTAACTTGGTTTTCGATCAATATTATCAGTTTTGTTTTATCTGTGCCCATGAGTTTAATTTTATGATTACGTTGCATTTATATAACCGGTCTTGAATTTGTTCTTGTGTAAACCTTATTTTCTCGTTGTCTACACCTAAATTAAACTCTCGTAACAAGGTTTGTATCAATTCTAGCCCAGCGGCTGTTTTCTGTCCCTTAACATTGGCTGGATCTTCTATCGTTCGATCGTCAATTTTTGCGCCAGTATTGGAGATACAAATTTCCAGTTTACCATTAATAA
>DATGXR010000010.1:0-2116 GCA_035298825.1 Bacteroidota bacterium | reverse complement strand
CATCGCGCGCCTGGGCATCCCCGAAGAGAACGTCGATGCGGCGCTCAGGAACGGCGAATCGGCCGCTCCCGACTCGGTCCTTGCGTCAGGTGACCGGCTCAGTCTTTATCCCGTCTTCGAATCGTTCGATATCTCGGGCATCACGCGCATGCGGCATGCGCCCTTGCGCGCTCCGCGTTTTGTGCTCGATGTGCATCTTGGAAAACTTGCCGCATTCATGCGCATGATGGGACTCGATGCGATGTATGAAACGGGATACGCGGACGATGAACTTGTGAGCATATCGGTCCACGAAGCGCGCGCTCTCTTGAGCAAGGATCGCAGACTGCTGGAGCATCCGACGCTCACGCGTGCATATTTTGTGAAAGCGACGGATCCGAAAGAACAGCTTGTCGAAGTGATCGCCCGCTTTCAGCTTTCGGGCGCCATCCGACCCTTCACGCGCTGCCTTTTATGCAACAGGCTCCTTGTCTCAGTGTCAAAAGCAGACGTCCGGACCGAAGCGGGCGTGCCGGAACGCGTGCAGGAGGAGTTCGAAGAATTTTTCCGCTGCCCGTCGTGCCAGAGGCTGTACTGGAAAGGATCGCATTACAAACGCATGCAGCTTTTTATCGCCGATACGCTGGCGAAGGCCGACCGCGCGCATTAGGATGTGCACAGGATGATCCGCCAGCGTTACCGGCCATCATCTGCACATATACGATTTTTTGTCGAACCATTATGGCGAACAGACATTCCCATCGTCATCCGCCCGATGGATCGCGCGTGATGCGCTCAGGGAACTGACCGATCCGAAGACGCGCATGCGCAATGTAGCGGCCTTGTTCTCTCAATAGCGAATATCAGGCTGATCCCGGATTAATCAATGCGCGGCCATGCCCAGACGTATGGATTCATCCAGGCGGGAAATAAGATAGAATGGAAGATTGATTAAAATAAAATGCTTGCCGGAAATTGTCTTTGATTGGTTGACAGAAAATTTTCCTGAACAGATCCTGACCGCATATGGATGAGGCGCCCGATCGATGAATTGATGCAAGGAACGCAATCTTCCTTCCGCACCGGATTTTACCTCGATCGGGATCAACAGGTCTTCGTGTCTCCACACAAAGTCGACTTCGGCATTCGATTGTTTTTCTTCCCGAGTCCAAAAATTCAACGCTGACATCGGTGAAGACTGAAGCGCCATCAACTCTTGTCCTGCAATGTGTTCAGCAATTCTTCCTTCGTGCACATCGTCGATATGATCCGATCCGAATACATCGCCCTGAAGTCCCGCTACGAAGTTGGTGAGGCCTGTATCGAGCAACTGCAGCTTGGGCGATTTTTTCCTGTCGAGTTGAATGGGAAGCGATGTGCTTGCCGTGGAATAGACGAGCTGAAGGAGCATTGTTTTTTCAAGCGTGCGGAATGCTTCGCCGACTTCACGGGATTTGTAATTTGAATGTCCGAATCCCTGGAATTTAATGCGGCTTCCGGCGGCGATCAGAGACTGGCGGATCGTGTGCCGGATAATATTGGTCATCGTTGTGTTGCGTGCATATTTTTCAACATCATCGAGATAGGATGCGAGCAATCCTTCGTAGATGCGGGTTAATGCGGTAAGATCTCTGTGAGTTGCATAATGCTGGACAATCTCAGGCATGCCCCCTGTCAACGTATAGAGGCGAAACAAGTCTTGCAGTTTTCCATGAGCATAATCCGGCACATGCGTCTGTTGCAGGAATTCAAGGCTCTGTGTCTCGCCCATCGCCCCTAAAAATTCACGAAAGCTGCAGGGATGAACTTTCAGATATTCAACTCTGCCGACAGGAAAGCTGATATGAGTATCCATCAGTGATTCCAATAACGAGCCGGCAGCAATCACATAGATGTCGGGAGTGTCTTCATGCAAATATCTGAGCATTGCGACAGCGGCCGGGGAACTTTGAATCTCATCTATGAATAGGAGTGTACGGTCTTTGCGCGGGATATTTTTTAAAAAGTAAATGGCGGACAGTAATTCGGCGGCAGAATAATTCCTTTCAAAAATTTCCCGTTCTTGCCTCACATCAAGATTGAGGCTGATGAACGTCTGGAATTTTTCGGCAAACAGTTTAACGACCGTTGTTTTTCC
>DATGXR010000009.1:0-12162 GCA_035298825.1 Bacteroidota bacterium | reverse complement strand
GATTACAACATCTTCAGTCCGCGCTTCGCGTCCATCCTTTCGGGCTACGAGGATGCCGATATGAATCTTGACGGGAGCGTCACGGGAACCGATTACAATATTTTCTCGCCGAACTACACCGCCATCAGGGCTTCGAACGTGCCGCAATAAGCACGGCTGTGTATTTTCCGGGCGGCGCGTAGGGTCATCGCGCCGCTCGCATTATCCCATGTGCAGCAGCCGATACGCTGCGCCGTGCGATTGCGATCGATCGGGGGAATTCATATATTCGTAGTGCGCGAACAGCTTCGTGCAGAGGCCCATTCTTTCCAAACAATCATGCGAAGGAGGCGGCATTATGATACGATTGACACACATCCTCACCGCGGCATTTCTCATCCTTACGCTTTCCATTCCGCTGGCGGCACAGCAATCAACGACGGATCCTTCGAAACTGGTTCTGAAGGACTCTCTGATCACCGTTATTCCCTGGCGTTCGACACAAGAGCTTGCAGCCGGCATCGACAAAGCGAAAGTGCTCTTGTTGCAGGCGGAGGGAAAACGAATGGCCGCCCAGAATTTATCGTCATACACGCAAGCCCGCATCGAGTTGAAGCAGAAGGAAATCGATCTGATCGATAAGCGCATCGACATCGCCGACGATGCAAAGAATGAGGCTGAAGCATCCTCGCTGAAACGCGAGATGCAGGTGGCGAAGAACCTGCTCGATATCTTAAAGAGCCAGGGAAAAATCCGGGAAGCGGAAATGGAATTGGCTGCGGCCGATTACGATTATGCCGGCGCACTGCAGATCGCGCTCGAAACGGAGCAGCAGCTTGCCAAGCAACGCGCCGACTATTCCGTACTCGCATCGGCCGGCGGGGCTGAAGCAGCAAAGCCGGTTCAAATGATCAACGAGCTCATCGGGAAAACGCTCGAGGCGCAGTTGGAAACATCGAAGAAAGAGCAAAAATGCGCGGATCGAAAACGGGACCTTACCGCACAGCGAATCAAGCTTCATGAATTGCAGCAGAATTTTACGACCAATCCGAAGTGAATGGCTGCCCGCACACTGCTGTCAATTGACAGCAGTGTGCCGACCGGTGAGCTGCGATTTGAGCACCTCGCGCACCGTCGAGAGCAACAATTGCATGCGATAGGGTTTTTGTATGAACGCCGAGACTTTCACATCGCCTAATTTTTCGGCGACGTCTTCCTCGGAATAGCCGGAAGTGATGATGATTCGGACCGAGGGATCGATCGACTGCAGCGCCACGACCACTTCCCTGCCCGACATCTCGGGCATTGTCAGATCGAGCAGCACAAGATTCGTGTCAGACGGGCATTGCCTGAACCGTTCGATGCCCTCGAGCGGATTCAGCTTCACGGCCACTCCATAGCCGTCACGCATGAGTATTTCTTTCGCCATGGTTGCGACGTCCTCTTCGTCGTCGATCACAAGGATCGTGACAACTGAGTTGTGCCGCGACGCGTCGTGCGATTCATTCGCTTCATCGCGCGCATCCGGAGCAGCAACGGCAGGCAAGACGACGCGGATCGTCGTTCCTTCGCCGCAGTTGCTGTCCACCGTGATTCCTCCCTTATGCCCCTGTATGATGCCGAGCACCGCCGCGAGTCCGAGTCCCCGTCCCATAAACTTCGTCGTGAAGAATGGATCGAACATCTTCGACATCGTGTCCTGATCCATCCCGCTTCCGGTGTCGTTGACTTCAATGACCACGTAGCGTCCGGCGGTCAATGTCGTGTTGACAAAGCGGTTGTATGGCGCCAGATCGGATGCCGTCATGACGGTATCGGACAGGATGATCGACACAGCGCCCTGGCGTTCACCCACAGCTTCACCGCCGTTGATGAGCAGATTCATGAAGATCTGTTCAATCTGGCCGGGATCGCCTTCAACACACAGAGGATGAGAAGGGATGCGCGTGGTCAGTTTCACATTCTTCGGAAGCGAGACAGTAAACAGGCTTCCATGGTCTCGAACCATCGAAGTGAGATCGATCCTGCGGATTTCGAATTTTCCCTTGCCGGCATAGGCGAGCATCTGCCGGGTGAGATCGGCGGCACGTTCCATTGCAGAGAGCGCTTTTGCGAGATTTTTCATGGACGGGTGCTCGTCCGGCAGATGCATCTGGGCAAGCGAGACGTTTCCCATCATCGAAGCAAGCAGATTGTTGAAATCGTGTGCGATACCGCCGCTCAGGATTCCGATGCTTTCGCGGCGCTGGGCATCGTGCAACAGCTGATCTTTTTGTTTGCGCTCGGTGATATCCATAACCGAGCCGGCCACTTTGACGATCTTCCCGTTTTCGCATTCAGCCTCCCCGAAGATGCGGACCCAGCGGCGGCTTCCTTTCGCCGTTGTGAAGGAGACCTCCATATCGTACGACCGGCCGTCGCTCATGCAGCGTTCGAAGGCGGCCCGCAGCGCGCGCCGGTCTTCCGGAAGAAAGCATTCAAGATCCGACACGACAGGCTCGGGGATGCCGGGCGTATATCCTGCCGGGTCGAGCTCAAACACTCTAAACGTCTCTTCCGTCCAGAATGTGGTTCGTTTTTCGATGTCCCATTCCCATCCTCCGACATGCGTGATGCGCTGCGTCGTGCGGAGCAGCGACTCGGTCCGCTTAGCGGCGTCTTCCTGACGTTTTAATTCGACAATTTCCCAGGCAAGATCGGCGAGCGAGGAGAGCAATTCGATATCCGTTTTCGTATAGCCTGTCAATTTGTTTCCCACGCCGATGACGGCAACGATTTGATCGGATCGAAAAATCGGCACCACCAACTCACGGCGCACGCGGACATGTCCTTCGGGCATCCCCTTGCGATGCGCCAATGCGTCAACGTCATTATGGATCACCGGTCTTCGCAGCCGTATGCAGTCGGCCCAGACCCCGGCATGGCTCACAGGCGAATGGATTTCGGCGTCGCGCACACTGCACAGATGCTGTGTTGTTTGTGTCGACCATATGCGTTTCGATATTGTGATCTGATCGGGTTCGACAAAATGAAAAAATCCGATCTGGCTTCCTGTGATGGCTTCCGCTTCATCGACCGTCGTGCGCAGCACATCATTCAGCGACTGCCTCGCCGATGATCGCAGCAACCGCACGCGAATGGCAAGGACTGCCTCCCTTCGCTTTCGATTCGTGACGTTGCGGAAATAGCCGATCAGACCCACGACCTCATTGTTCATGTCGAACTGCGGAATGTATTGTCCCTCGAAATATTCAACCTCGCCGCTGCGGTTTCTGATCGAGGTCTCGAACGCATAGGAGGCGCGTGTGTGGAGCACCTGGCGCTTGACTGCCGTCAATGTGTCGGCCTCTTCGGGAGGAAAAAGATCGCTGTCGGTTCTGCCGATCATTTCTTCTTCAGTCAGGCCGAGCTGAGGATTGACCACATACGTATAACGCAATTCACAATCCTGCATGATCACGTGATCGGGAGTGAATTGGGCGATGGCGCGAAACTTCGATTCGCATTCGTGAAGAGTCTCTTGATTGACATTCTGCAGGTTCATAGTACCCCTTGGGAAGTGACTATGCGGCATGATGCGGAAGGAATGATGGTCGTTGTTGAATGTAATAATATGGTGAACAATTATCAAATCTTTTTTTACCATTTCCGTGGGGATAGGATAAAATCCAATGCCGGTTTTAGCATCGGCCCGTGCGAGCCCGACACAGTGCAAATTTTTATACATTCTTTATATCAATTCCACTTTTCCTTATATCCCCCGGATTCCTCCGTACAGGCGTGATTGGTACATTTATGTTGCAGAACATGCACAATTCTTCCACATGCCGAATTCGGGACTATGTTCACACTACATTTTTTCATCACGCTTGCGATCAACATTCTCGTGCTCGGGATCTTCGGGTACCTGTTGAAAACGAAGGATCTCCTCGCGTATTTTTCGAACGGAAAGTGGTGGCTCACCTGGCTTGCCATCGGTATCATCACGCTGATGGACGAGCTCACGTCGATCTTCTACGCTCCGAGCGAATCGTTCCGTTTCATCGGATACAACGCGATCGCCTTTCTCATCCTCACATCGGTGCTCATCCGGTTTCTGTCGATGCGCATGATCGAGATTGCCCAGATCCTCGAAGTGAACGGGATTCGCGGCGGCGGTGTGTATTCGTTCTCCTACCTTGTGCTCGGTCCGACCGTGTCGTTCATTGCGGTCTCTTCGATCATCGTCGATTATGTGCTCACGGCGAGCATTTCAACGGTCAGCGCCGTTGAAAACGGCATGTCGTTCCTGCCGATGTCCGAGTTCGGGAAATTCATGTTCGAGGGCGCGATCATCTGGTTCATCGCCGGACTGAACATCATCGGCATCAAGGAAAATGCTAAGTTCACATATGGCATTTTCATCGTTGCTTCGATCGTGCTGATCAATCTGCTTGCCGCCGGCGTGTTCCATGCCGATGCGCATACCGCGTCGACGATCGCCGGAAGCTTCACCGATCTCGGTCACACGCTGTTAAGCGGAAGCTTTTTCAACGGATATTTTTTCGTCATTGTCGGCGTCTCGAGTTGTATCCTTGCCTATTCGGGCATCGAATCGGTCGTGCAGACGGCAAGTCTTGTCAAGTCGTGGAAGGAGATTCGCAAGGCCTATACATTCCTTGCGCTCACAGTGGGAATTTTCACGCCGGCGATCGCCGCGGTCGTGTTGTCGTCGCATGTAAACTTTGCCGAACACGAGACCGACCTCATCACGCATTTCGCGCGGACAGTAGGCGGCTCGCCCTTCGGCTATATCGTGGGAATTCTGGCGAGCATTCTGTTGATGATGGCTGTCAACACGGCCTATGTCGCTTCGAGCGAACTGATGGAGCGTGTCGCGCATCACTACGGATTTACCTGGATCATCAAAACAAACAAGCGCCAGTCGCTCTACCGTCTTCATATCGGCAATGCGATCTTCTATACGATCATCATCTACATCACGGGCGGCAGCCAGCGGATTCTTGCCGAGATGTACGCGATCGGACTGCTTGCGAGTTTCGCGATCAACATGGGCAGTCTCTTGATCTATCGCTATTCGAAGGGCACGACTGAATCGCTCGACTATACGACGAGCCGCATCGGCACACTGATCCTGTTTCTGATTCTCTTCAGCTGTTTCCTCTATCTCGGATATCATAAGCCGTACGGCACATTGATGTGGACGACGGTCACTGCCGTGTTTCTTTTTGTCGGCCTTCGGTATGCTGAAAAACGCGCGCCCGAGAAGAAAGAAATTCAGCAAACGGACACGCCGCTGCAGATGATCTTCCATCTTGTCGAATCGGACGCCGATGATGTCCATATTTATTTCCGCCGTCCGAAAGAGCATATGCGCGAGCTGCCGCATTCCTCATCGGTCTATATCAGTCTGTATCATCCCCGGCAGGGCATCTCGCCGAAGATGGCGCCGAATCATTTTCGCTTCGCGTATCAGCGTCAGACGCTCTTTCAGGCGATCACCGAGATCCTTTATGCGATCGAATACGAGCTGCCGCATAAGAACATCACCATCCATCTGGGCTGGCCCACCTCGTCGTGGCTCGACCGGCTCTCGACGGGAGTCATGATTTTCAGTCTGACGCATCTGCCGAAATATTTTCCACGCCTGAATTTCGTGATGGAATATTTCGGCCGGGGCGAGGAAGCGCACGCCCATCAGATGGCGCCGCTTGCAGAAGCGTCCGCGCTGCCCGATCTTCCCGTCTGACGAGATTCTTGATCCGGGAATGCCTATATTTGTAATGTATGAATGAACAGGCGCACATACCCGGACAGCCGTCGCGAGGGCGGCAGGCAATGCTCGACTATGCAGGCGCCGGGGCCGTCATCGCTCTGGTCTCGGTCGCATGCTTTCTCTTCAAGGATCGGATCGGATACCAGACCGTCTCGCTCATCCTGCTGTTTGCCGTG
Source organism: Bacteroidota bacterium (assembly GCA_035298825.1). Taxonomy (GTDB): domain Bacteria; phylum Bacteroidota; class Ignavibacteria; order UBA10030; family UBA8401; genus CAISDA01. Next base: position 6,231 of record DATGXR010000009.1, on the reverse strand, counting down.
GCGTTGCTGTCGCTGAAGTTCGATATCGGGCAGGTGCTGTTCGGAGCGGGACTGAGCGCGCTGTTCTGGAATTTTTTCTTTATCCCCCCGCATTTCACATTCGCCATCGGCGGCGCACAGGACGTGTTGATGTTCATCACGTATTTTGTGATTGCCGCCGTTACCGGCACGCTCACCTCGAGAGTGCGCACGCGCGAGAACAGGGCGGTCGCCCTCTATGCGCTCACGCGGCAGCTCATCGAGTCGAAGACCACAGACGATGTGGCGCAGGCCGCCGTGTCGACAATCTCTCCGTTTTTCAATGCCGATGTGCTTCTGTATCTGAGCGGAACTGACGGCGACATCTTCACGCAGCCGCACAAAGCCAGCACAATGCGTTCCGACGACAAGGAGTACAGCGTCGCGTCCTGGGTTTACTGGAACGAAAAAAAGGCGGGCAAGTTTATCGACATTCTCCCCTTCGCCACTGCGACATATTATCCGATCTCGGGACCGCGTTATCCGCTCGGCGTGCTGGGACTTCGGACCAGGAACGGCAAACCGCTCACGGCGGAGCAGGAGACGCTGCTTCAGAATTTTATCGCCCAGATCGCTTCCGCACTCGAACGCGAACAGCTCGATGAGATCGCGCGGCAGACGATTGTCGACACTGAATCGGAGTGGCTCTATAAGACACTGTTCAATTCGATCTCACACGAGCTTCGCACGCCTATTGCCGCGATCATCAGTTCGGTCGAATCGATTGAATCGATTAGCACGGCGCCGCGCTCAACCGCCATGGATTTCATCGGTGAAATACGCACCGCAGCCGAACGGCTCAACCGGCTCGTTGAAAATCTGCTCGATATGACACGGCTCGAGTCGGGCAGACTCGCGGCGAAGCGAGACTGGTGCGACATGCGCGACATCGTCAATGCTTCGGCGGCGCAGATTGGAGAGCAGCTTGCGACGCACCGGTTTGTCGTCGACATCCCCGACAACACATCGCTTGTCAAAGTCGATTTCGGGTTGATCGAACAGGCGCTCGCAAATCTGATTCATAATGCGGTGCTCTACACTCCCCCGGGCTCGACGATCACAGTCGGATCGTACTGCAGGGAGTCGGCGTTGGTGATCGTCGTATCGGACAACGGTCCCGGTTTTCCTTCGGACGCGCTGAAGAACGTCTTCAAGAAATTTTTCCGCGTTCCGGGCACGAAAGCCGGCGGAACGGGACTGGGACTTTCAATCGTGCATGGCTTCGTTGAAGCGCATCAGGGTACGATCACCGTGGCAAACAGGATTGAAGGCGGCGCGCAATTCACGATACGCATACCGACCGAAATTCTCGCCATCGGCGATTCTTCGCAACGCAGTGCGGACGCGTTGCCCGCATCGTTCACACACAGACAGGATCAATGAACACACAGACAGACATACTCGTAATCGACGACGAGCAACAGATGCGGCGCCTGCTGCGGTCGACACTTGAATCGGCAGGCTACGGCGTCACGTGTGCGGAAACGGCGAAGGAAGGGATTCGGCTTGCCGAGTCGCGCGGATTCGGGGGCATCATTCTCGATCTGGGCCTTCCGGATGCCGACGGCCTGACTGTCGTCAGCGATGTGCGGCGATGGACGCAATATCCAGTGATCATTCTTTCGGTCCGCGCTTCGGAACAGGACATTGTCGCCGCGCTCGATGCCGGCGCGAACGATTACCTCACCAAACCATTTCGCCGCGAGGAGCTGCTTGCGCGGCTTCGATCGGCCTTGCGCATTTATAATGCCACCGCGGCGCACGAGACTGTGTTCCGGGCGGGGACGCTCACTGTGGATCTCGATGCGCATCTGGTGCGCAAGCACGAGACGGTCATCAAACTGACACCGACAGAATATGCGCTGCTTGCGCTCTTCGTGCGCAATGCGGGAAAGGTGCTCACGCACAGGTACATCTTACAGCAGGTATGGGGACCGAAGTTCGAGGAGGAAAGCCAGTACTCGCGCGTGTATGTGGGACAACTCCGCAAAAAAATCGAGGATGATCCGAATCATCCCGCACTCATCGTGACCGAATCGGGAATCGGATACAGACTTTCTATGAACGATTAATCCCGGAGTGGAACACACTTCGTGTATCCCGCTCCGGGCTCATCTCTCTCTACTCCCTTCAGGGTTGGTACTGATTCATAATCCGTGTTGAGCCGCTGATACTGTGCCCGTCGTGCGAAAAAAGGTTTCGCACGACGGCACTTGCTTGTCATTTCAAGAGCAGAAGCTTGCGCGCCTGGACGAATCGCTGCGAAGGATCGGCCGCGGAGACGGCGGTAATCCTGTAGAGATACATGCCTGATGCGGTGCGGGCATTCCACACCACGCGATGCGCACCCGGCTGGTACTCGCCGTTCGCCACTGTCGCCACGAGCTGGCCCAGCGTGTTGAAGATCTCGATCGACACGCGGCTTCGCGCCGGTACGGCGAATTGGATCGTCGTCGACGGATTGAACGGATTGGGATAATTCTGAGACAACGAGAATTCAGTCGGCGCCTGGGAAGAGGCAACATCGGATCGTTCCACATCGGTGACGATCGGCATATTGTCGGCGCTTGTCGCATTCGCCGGCATCCAATCGTACAGAATGAGGCTCGAATTGGCCGAGCTTTTTGCGAACATGTTCTGGAGCGAATATTTCGCGGCGGCCGTATCAGAAAGCTGTGACGACCAGGTCGGACGTCCTGTCGTTGCGGCGCCCGCGCCCGTACATCGATATTCGGCATACAGTCCGGGTGCGACGTTCCATGCCAGCCAACCTGCCGCATTCAAATTCCATGGTTCTTTCGATCGCAGGAACACTGTGCGCGGAGCGTTCTGCCACGGACGGCCGAGATGGAACGAGGTGATCGCCACGCCGTCATATCCGATCGAATCGGCTCGAATCACGCAGTTGCGGAACACGTATCCATACAGCGTCGATGCATCGGTCGCCGCCGCGGTCAGCGTGCCGCCGTTGCGTATCTCGCGGATCGTGCAGCTGTCGAACACGCAGATGTTCCTTCCGAAGATGAAATCGACAGTCCCTTCGATGAGGCAGTTCTTGTGGTACATGCGTCCGGTGCCGCTTCCACCCCAGGTATAGTACGTGTCCTGATACCCAAGCATGTTGCAGTTGATATATTCATGCCGGTCACCCTGCGTGCGCAGTGCAACGGCCTGCGTGCCGCTCACGCCCGGTTGAGGCGCATACGTGTTGCGGAATGTGATATTCTTCGCGGTGAAGTCGCTTGCATCGATCGCGATGGTGAAGCTTCCGCTCGTGCCGGGATTTCCCGATCCGGCATGATCGGCATAATCGTCGTACGTGATGATCGTGCTGTCTCTGTCCTCGCCGATAAGCGAAACGTTGACCTTGCCTGATGCAAGCGTATCCTTTTCATAGTAGACGCCTTTTTTCACGAAGATCGTCCACTTGCCCGTGTAGCCCACAGGCACGGCGCGGAATGCGGCCTGCACTGTCGTATAATTTCCCGATCCGTTTTTCGCGACGACGACGGTTGTATCAGCCTGCGGCGTGCGCGTTGTAAACGATGAGTCGGCTCCGTACCCCGTGCCCGCACTGTTGACCGCGTACGCGCGGACGTGATAGAGCGTATTGGGTGAAAGATTCGTGAGGGCGCTCGTGAATGTGCCGATATCGCTGCCGTCAACGGATTTCGAATCGGCCACGGTCGGGTCGGCTTTCGTGCTCCAGCAGATGCCGCGCGCGGTCACCGGAGCGCCGCCCCATGCTTTGACGGTGCCTCCGCCTGTGGCCGTCTTGACGAGGATGCTTGTCACCGATGTTGTCGTCACCGTCGGGGCGGTGATGGCTGCAAGCGTTGAGACGGTGATTTCCGATCCGTAACCTGTTCCGCCGGCATTAGTCGCATAGGCGCGGACATAATATGTCTTTCCTGCAGCAAGGCCTGTGACCTGGCTTGAAAACGTGCCAATGCCTGTGCCGTCGCTCGTGTGCCACTTCGACGCGACGGGCGCCGAGACCGTGTCCCAGCACACGCCGCGCGCCGAAAGGGCGCCGCCGCCATCGGCCGTCACGACGCCGCCCGATGTGAAGAACGTGGTCGAGATGTACGACGCCGCCGTGGTCGAGACACTTGGCGCGAGAATGGCCAATCCCGTTGTTGCGCCGGAAATAAAGATGCTGTCCACGTCGATGAGCTTCCAGGCCGGATCGGCTTTCGTATCGTACGGATAGAAACGAAGATACAACTTCTCGCCGGTCTTCACCGTGTCGTTGATCGCATATTCGTACGTCGTCTTTGCCGCCGGCGCTGTCGTGTCGGCGATGAATGTTTTGGTGGCGAATGTGGAATCGTTCGAATAGTAAAGCGCCACACGAAGCGAGGTCGTGAATTCGACTACCTGCGTGAATTTCACAGATGACGCATAGAATGTTCCGCCGACTTTGGGCGCCACAGCGAGCTGTGCATAGCGCGCAAAGTTCGGTGTGCTTTCGGCAGGCCATGAGCCGTCTGGCGTGGTCCAACGATCGCCGTTCGCATTAAATCCGTATTTCTTCAATCCGCCCGCGTACGAGACCGCATCGCCCGTGATGAGCCCGGACACAATCGGAAGTTCATTCGTCATCAACGGCCACAGTGCAACCGCAGATACGGGAACGGCGATGGCGGTGGCATAGACAGTCACGGCCTGGGGACAGATATATTTTCCGGACACTGAGGCGGAGCTGTCGACCCACGGATAAATGCGGAAGTAGAAGCGTTCGTTCGCTTCAAGCATCACGTTGGGAGCGAAGCGGATCGTATCGAGCTTGCTTGAGTTGAGGAAGACCCCTTCGGGTTTGCCAAGGCGCGCGGCAACGGAGGTCTTGTAGCTGACGGGGGTTTTTACAGCGAATGTCGAATCTTTCGAGTAATAGAGGTTCGCCATCATATCCTGTGTGCTGTTCGCGCCGAGATTGAGCGTGACCGAATCGATGCGAAGCTTGTACGACGTCTGAGGCTGCACCGAGTATTGAATAAAAATCGTATCGAGTTGGACAAGTTGATTGACTGGCCAGGCATTCATCTTGATGCGCTGGCTCGTGCCCGGGCCCGTATAGCCATTGATCAACAGATCCTTCGAGAGCCTCTCATCGGTTGCCTGGATGGCTCCCGTAACCTGCACTGTTGTTCCGGCAGCTTGTGTGAGCGGCCAGACGGCCGTGGCGCTTTGTGCCGACACGGAGCGCGCAAATGTGAGCGAACAGACAATCAGACCAAGTAACGATAGTATGCGGTGCTTCATCGCATCGTCCTCCCTTGAGTGAAAAAAAAAGTGTATGTGAATGTGAACATTGGATGATGATGGAGAGAGGGCTGTCGTCCTCCCGTGTGATGTGGATCGATTGTCGCGCCCTGCGTGCGCCGATAGTGCAGCGGCTCCGAACGTGTTAAGAGTGCTGAATTTTTAGGAATGAAAAAACAGGAATGCGATGAGCGGGATGTCCGGCGCGACAGTCGGGAGCGTACAGGAGATGAAACGGGAATACCTTAGAGCAGATTGCCCGTGACATGTTCGAAATGGGCGCGATACGTTCTGCTCATTTTTAATTTGACGCCGCTTTTCAGATAAATATCGAAATCGCCGTGGTCGTTCGGCTTGAGCGTCGAGATCTGTTCGATGTTGGCGATGACGGACCGATGGATGCGCACGAACAACCGCGGATCGAGCCGCTCTTCAAGCGAGACGAGCGTTTCACGCACCAGATGCTTGTGCGATCGGGTGTGGACGTACACATAATCCCCCGCCGATTCGATCCAATCGATCTCGCGCACATCGAGCAACGAGATCTGATTCTTCGATTTCACAGTCAGACGCATGAGCGCGGGTTGAGACGATCGGAGCCGTGCATCCGGTTGGGAATCAACATCGATGGCGGCATCCGAAAGATATGCATTCACCGCCGACTGAAGACGGGAGACGTACTGTTCGAGATTGCGCTTATGCACTTCGGAACACGCGGCCTGAATCGCCTCGTTGAACCGGTCTTCGCGTATCGGCTTGAGCAGATAATCGAGCGCGTGATATTCGAACGCGCGTATTGCATACTGGTCGAACGCGGTGACGAAGACGACGATCGGCATCTGCGCGGCCGGAATTTTCTGAAGCACTTCAAAGCCGTTCATCTCGGGCATCTGAATATCCAAAAAGAGCAGGTCGGGTTTCAGCGTGGTGATCATATGCACGGCTTCG
>DATGXR010000008.1:0-37832 GCA_035298825.1 Bacteroidota bacterium | reverse complement strand
TTTCCGTTCGTCAACCGCGCGGCTCACCACACACACTTCATAGGCCGAGACTGACGGATCACGAAGGAGACGCCGAAGCGTTGGCACAGAGGCCTTCTCAAGCCGTTCGTCGGCATCGAGAAAGATCACCCACTCGCCCCGACAGTTGGAAAGAGATGTGTTTCTTGCATCGCTGAAACTGCCGTTCCACGGAAATTCAATCACGCGTGCGCCGTAGGCCCGCGCGATCGCAATGGTGCGATCGGTTGAGCCCGTATCGACGATGACAATCTCATCGGCCACATGCTTCATGCTCTCGAGACACTCGGCAAGCCGGGCTTCCTCATTCTTCACGATCATCGAAAGCGACAACCGGATCTGCCCCTCGGCTGAATGATCCCGCGTGTGTGCGTTCTTTTTCTTCATGCTTGAGTCCCGGTCAGGGCGCCTGATTCCGCGGCCTTGAGCATGAGCGCGCATCGGTGTTCGTTCAATGTGGAACGGAGAAACGCGAGCGTGGCATCGTTCGGATGCGCGCGCTCCACCTTGCTCAGGTGAGCCAGCGTCCGATCGACAGTCACGACATCCGGCACATAGGCCAAAAAATACCGCTGACGGATGCGCGCGTCTTCACGCAAGCGTCGTTCATCGTCTGTATGCTCGACGCTCTGCGGCGATTGCAAATACACACCGAGATATTCAGGAATGTGGAGGAACGTTGTCGTGCGCGCAATGCGAAGCCAGAATTCCCAATCGCCCGATGTCGCGTAGGATCCGTCGAATCCCCCGAATTCGTCATGAAGCGATTTGCGCCACAGCGGCTGCGGACCCACGAAACAGATCATCGAGAGCACTTCGCGGTTGAAGTCAAGCCATCGGCAGGCGCCGGACGGCGTGTGATGGTCGAAGGTTTCATTTTCTTTTTCGGTCGTGCTCACATCGGCATACACTAAACCGGCTTCAGGATGCGCATCGAGCGTGCGTGCCATGACCTCCAGCGCGTCCGAGCGGTGCCTGTCGTCCGTATTGGCATTGGTGATATACATCCCCGTCGCCGCGGCAATGCCGCGGTTCCAGGCCGCATAAATTGTTTCGCGTTCTTCCGTCCGGATGTATCGGATGTTGCCATGATTTTTTTGGAATTCCTCGACGATCGCGCGTTCATTTTGAGTCGAACCGCTGTCGACAACAATGATCTCGAGGCGTCCCTGTGCATAGAGCGTCTGACCAACAAGATCCGCAAGGCAGCCTTTCATGAAACGCTCGGAGTTATAGGCGGAGACAATGGCGGTAACGGTGCTCGTTCCCGCATCAGCGGGCGCAGACGTGCTGTCTCCGGGTCCCTCGGTCAGGTATGCAAGATTCTCTCGCGCGATCTCGTTATCGGGATCGAGCACGAGCACACGTCCCAGCACCTCGATTGCCTCGCTCACATGCTCTTCGATGATCTCGACGATCGCAAGATCATTCAGCGCATCGATCTGTTTCGGGGACGTCTCAAGGATCTTCAAAAGAATTCCGCGCGCCTGCTGAGTGTCTCCGGCTTCGATGCACTGCTCGGCTTTCACAAGCTGCAGATGCAGCGCGTGATTGTGCTCGAGCACTTTCCGGTTATGCAGCGCATCGGCATTCGCCGGATCGATCGACAGCACACGCGTCAGCACAGAGGCGGCCTCGTCCCAGTTCTTCCGTACGATTTCAACAAGAGCCAGATTATTAAGCGCTATCAGATTCGACGGCCGGATATCGAGGATCTCTTTCAGGATCGCATGCGCAGACTCGTAATCACTTTGTTGAATCGCCAGATCGAATCGCTGGCTCAGCTGCTGCACTTTCAATTCTCCGTCATCGCGCACCTGTGCCGCAACGCGCCCGGCGGCATCCGCTCCCCATTCTTTTGCAAGAACGTCGTTTTTCAGCGAGGCGTAATAGTCGGCGACATTGAGTCCGCGTTTTTTCTCCCACACGAACAGCGCCGTGCCCAGCCAGTACAGCGGCCATGCGCAATACAGGCCCTGCAGTTCTTCTCCACCCGAGCGCAGCTGCGATTCGAATTTCGCGATATTCTCGAAGCACTCCCTGAGTTTTGCATCGGGATCCGTGCAACCGTCGGCTTCGGCCTCGAAATATTGCGTGATGTCGCGCAGGAATGTTTTCGCATCCGGATGCGTGCAGTGATAGACGCACGTGTCTTCGGAATAGTCGATGCGTCCGGCGCCCGCGGCTGTTGCGGGTTTGAAATTTTCATGGATCGTCCGCTCGATCACCGCCTTGCGCCGATTCACGAGAAACGGATAATGGCTGATGTGCCAGGGCGAAAGCGGCGAGTGAATGCCGAACGAGTACATCTTTCGCGGCACATAGACAAGCTCTAGCCTGTCGCCCTGCTCGTCGAGCAATGCGCGCGTCTGCTGAATGAGTCCGCGCGTCGGCACTTCGGATGCCGTGCCGAGAAAGATCCAGTCGTTCGATGCGAAACTGAAATACGATGTGAAGTCGTCGTGCCCTTTGGGCGCGTACGGAATGTCGACCACCTTGACCCTCGGACCATACCCGAGACAGAGCTGCTTTGTCGAGTCGGTCGATGATTTGTTGATCACGATGATCTCGTCGGCCCACTGCAACGCATGCTCGAGCGACTGGGCGATGCGGTGCTCTTCGTTGTAGACGGGAATCATATACGTCAGCGGCACGCGTCCGGTCACCGACTGCGCGCGCTGGTTCGACTGATAGCGGGCCAGATGTCTGCGCGAGGCGAAGAACAAATCCTGTTTGTTGTCGTAGGCAAGATCGTATTCCTTGCTGTTCATAAAATTGACGAACGACTCGCCGTTGATTCCGTTATACTCCACGACGATGAACGCGGGACGGAAGCGTGAGAAGTCGAGGCTCTGCAGCACCTTCAAATCGAGCCCCTCGACGTCGATCGTCAGAAAATCGAATTCGCTGATGCCCTGCTCGTCGAGGATTGTCGTGAGCGTGCGCATCGGCACGCGCTCCTTTTTCCATTCGGTGTTGAACATCTCCCAGCGTTTCATCTCGGCATCGCTGAATGTGGCGACGTCGCTTCCCCAATCGCGCAGATGCGGGTACGTTGACACGTTGATCTCGGCCGTGCCTTCCTCGTCGGAGACAGCCGTGCGCACGCAGCGGACCGATGTCCCTTCGTAGGCCTTTTGAAGACGGAGAAAATTTTTCTCCACGGGCTCGATCGAGATGCCGCTCCATCCGTATTTCTCGAACAATCGCCGCACGTTGCTGAAGTGCACGCCGTCGAATCCGCCGACTTCGACGAACGTTTTGGCGGTGGCCGGATAGGCGGCAAAGAAATTCTCAATCACCACATCCTGTCCGATCTGCGCGTAATATCCGCGCGCATGCTTGGGCAATTCCTGCGCGAACCAGAATTTCGGCTCGGCCTCGAGCACGCGCTTGCACGCCTCATCGACAAGAGGAACATTGCCCAGCGCCTTTGCCGCCTGGGCAATTCCCCAATGCGTTTCCCATGCCGTATCCCCGTTCTTGACAGCGTCCTGAAACGCCGCAAGCGCCTCCTCATATCGCTGTTCCTGAAGGAGCTGCTCGGCGAGCCTGCGTGCTTCGTTCCGCTGTTGCTCGGCAGCCTGGGCTGCAGCGCTCGGGACGGTTGAACGATTGGAGTGACGTTTTTTCATGTCGTATGCTTTCGATTATATGTAGTGTGTGTGGCAAAAAGTTATGTGCCTTCCATTCCATCCGGAGAGGCAAGCGGTTCCATTTCCGAGATGGGTTTTCCGAATGCGATCTTCGGATATGCATTGACGTGCGTGCCGATATGCACCTGCAGCAGCGACGGCTGCGAGCCGTTGCTCCAGAGCCAGCGGCAGGCATCAGCCGATTCCCCTTCGTGCAGAATCGAACGTGATTCGATGCCGTAGGCCGAGGCCACGGCTGCGAAATCGGGCGCGCTGTAGCCATTGAGCGTCGACTGATACCGGCTTTCGAAATAACTGTCCTGGAACTGCCGGATCATCCCCAGACAATGATTGTTGAGCACGACGATCTTCACCGGGAGCTTGTGATGAACGATCGTCTGCAGCTCCTGGAGATTGAGCTGGAATCCGCCATCGCCGGCAATGACGACAATCGGGGCATTGCGAGCGCTGATCGAAGCGCCGATCGCCGCCGGCAGCGCAAATCCCATCGAGCCCATGCCGCCCGAAGTGAGAAAACGCTGGTGCGCCGCCAGCTCGAGCGACTGCGCGCACCACATTTGATGGTTGCCCACATCGGCCACAAACGCCCTGGCGTATGGCGAGACGCGTGAGAGCTCGTGAAGAAACCGATTTGGATTGACAAACTCGCGCGTATCGACTTCGTTCGTATCCGGCTGATGCGCGCGCAGCCGCGAGATTTCATTGATCCAGGAGGTCCGGGGTTCAAACGCTGTCGATGCAAAGGCACGATCGACGGCCCGAAGAAATTTGCCGGCATCGGATGCAACAGCCTCGCATCCTGAGATTCGGTTGTTGATCTCAGACTTGTCGCAGTCGATGTGATAAATCTTTTTTCCCGATTGAAAACTTTTCGTGTCCGCCCCGGTCTGGCGGATGTCGAGGCGGCTGCCGATGACGATCAGAAGATCGGACAGAGCGAGCGCCTGGTTCGCCCACCGATTGCCATAGCTGCCGATGAAACCCATTCGCAGGGGATGATCGAACGACAGGAGATCGAGTCCCAGAAGCGAGGTCACTACGGGAATGTGTGTGCGTTCGACAAACCGCAACAGATCCTCGCGGGCGCCCGATAGGCGCACACCGGCGCCGGCAAGCAGAAGCGGACGCGCTGCAGTACGGAGGTCCGATTCAAGGCGGGCAAATGAAAACTCCTGGGACATCAAAGGGCGCGTGCACGCAATGAGATGCGGCTGATCTTCATGAATTTCGGCCCGCTGCAAATCCATTGGAATATCGATCAATACGGGACCCGGCCGGCCGCTTGCGGCCGTTTCGAAGGCATAGGTCAGCGCCGAGCGGATCTGTCCCGGACGCTCAAGCGCGATCGCGGCTTTTGTCACCGGAGCGGCCATCGAGACGATATTCGTTTCCTGAAATCCCAATTGTCGGATCGAACGCGTTTTTTTCTGTTCGTGCGTATTGACCTGGCCCGTGATGAAGACGGCGGGCGTAGAGTCGAAGTAACAGCTTGCGATACCGGTCAACAGATTCGTGGCGCCGGGACCGCTTGTGGCAAACGCGACGCCGGGTCGTCCTGTCATACGGCCGAAGGCATCGGCGGCGAAGGCGGCCGCCTGTTCGTGATGCATCGATACGATCCGGATGCCTTGTGATGCCGCGAGGGCATCGAGCAGATGCGTAATCATTCCTCCGGCCATTTCGAAGACCGTGTCGATTTGCTGCGCGCGCAGGAACTGCGCAATATACGTGCTCACAGTCATCGGCTCACCGCCTGTCGGGGCACGGGCGTCTGCGCCTGATGCCATGCGATTGTTTTTTTGATCGCCGCATCGATATCGGTCCACACCGACACACCCAAATCGCGCCTGATCTTCGACACGGAGGGAACATAATACGACCGCTCCCGCGCCGATGGTGCGTCGGCCGAATTTATTTCGACGGGCAGGGCGCGTCCGAAGGCAAGGGCTGTGTGCATGGCTATATCCGTTATTGTCACTGGGCGGTCGGACCCGATATTGTAGACCCCGAGCGCGTCGCCGCGAAAAAACACTGTCCAAAGCCACGCGGCCATATCGGCAGCGTAGAGATACGAACGCACCGGAGTGCCGTCGCCGTCGATTCTGATCGTTCGTCCGGCAAGCGCGTCGCCGATGAAATTTCCAATCGCAAAATGCTCATCGAGTGGAAGCAGCGGACCGACGAACGCAAAGAGCCGCGCGATGACCGGCGTCAGCATCGCATGCGCATCGAGGCAGAGTCGTTCGGCCTCGGCCTTCGAACGGGCATAGACCGATGCGTGAGCGGAGTCTTCGACGCCGTTCAATCCTTCAACAGCCGGGACGCCCGATGGAAGCGCTCCATAGACTGCACCGGAGCTGAGAAAGAGAAATTTTTCGGCTGCATGCAATCGTGCGCACGTAATCATATGTCGTGTGCCCTCGACAATCACATCGCGCACTTCGGAGGTATCGGTGAATCTGCCTGCCGAGTCGGCCGCCGCGTGGATCACTCCGAACCATTGTTCCGTGGATTCGAATGCCGCCGCGCGTACGTCTCCTTCCACAATCCTAAGGGCCGGATGCGCCGCCAGATGCGGCAATGACGCAACGAATCGGTTTCGATCGCGAGTCAATGCGATGCACGAAGCCCGAAGGCCGAACTCGTCGTTGGCATAAAGGAAGCTCTCAAGGAGCCAGCGACCCACGAAACCGCTTGCGCCGGTCAGGACGACTGTTTTTGCTTTGAGCGCTCCCCAGTCGCGTGAAGTCGCAGCGAGGATCGCATTCAGGTCTTCAGTGAAGAGTGCGTTTGACATGGCCGTTCGTCCACAATTGTCCGCGCTGCGATGCCAGTGTTCCGTACTCACGGATCTGGTGAACGCAATACTGGTAGAGATTCGACTCGGGATTTTCATAATAGTGCCGGTACCATTTCACGGTCATACGGATATTCTCGTCGAACGAGAGCGTGGCAGACCACGGGAGCATCACATGAACCTTGTCGCACGAAAGGCGCAGCCATGCGGCTTCGTGCGGCGCCGCCTGATTATGGTCCGACATATCTCGCCATTCGCCCGACTTCCATTCTCTCACGATGGCCGCAGCCAACTCACCCACAACTTTCGCCGAGCTGTCGGCGGGACCGAAATTCCAGCCGCCTGAATATTTTTTCGGATCCTCGAGCAGACGCGCCCCGAGCCAGAGATACCCGCTCAACGGCTCAAGCACATGCTGCCAGGGTCGAATGGCCCGGGGATTACGAACGAGAATCGGCTCCTGACGGCTCAATGCCACCACGCTGTCCGGTACAATCCTGTCCCGTCCCCAGTCGCCGCCGCCGATCACGTTGCCGGCACGGACGCTTGCCGCGCCCAACTCCGGATTCTTTTCGAAGTACGAGCGAAGATACGATCGAAACACGATTTCCACCGCGCCTTTCGATGCGCTGTACGGATCGTCTCCACCCATCGGATCGTTTTCCTTGTAGCCCCAGACCTGTTCGCGATTTTCATAACATTTGTCGCTCGTCACGAGCACAAACGCCTTGACGCTTTGTGTGGTGCGTATGCTCTCCAGAATATTGATCGTGCCCATGATGTTCGTTTCGAGCGTCGTCTTCGGCACGTCGTATGAATATCGCACCAGGGCCTGGGCCGCAAGATGAAACACGATCTCGGGTTGAAAGTCGCTGATCGCGCATCGCAAATGTTCGAAGTCGCGCACATCTCCCACGATATGCTGAAGACGCGTATCCAGTTTGCAGATCGTGAAATTGTTAGGCTCGGATGGCGGAGTGAGCGAGTATCCCATGACTTCAGCGCCCAATTCCTTCAGCCAGATCGACAGCCACGATCCCTTGAATCCCGTGTGGCCTGTGACCAGCACTCTCTTGCCTGCATATGCTCCTGCGAACATTGTCTCGATCGGTGCCATTATTTCCATACCTTCCACGGCGCGTCGCCGCTGTTCCACATGTCGTTGAGCATGATATATTCACGCATCGTGTCCATTGCCTGCCAGTATCCGTTGTGCTTGAAGACGTGCAGCTGCCTGTCCTTCGACATCGCAGGCAGCGGTTCCTTTTCGAAGACAAGCGAATCATCGGACCAGAGATAATCCCAGACACGCTTGTTGTCGAACACCATATAGCCGCCGCTGATGAAGCCGGCTGTCACCGAGCGCTTCTCGTTGAATTCGGTGATCACCTGGTTCTCATCGTGAATCTCGCCGAAGCGGCTCGATGTGCGCACACCGGTCACCGTGCCGACTCCGTCGTGGCTGCGGTGAAATTCGATGAGCTTGCCGATATCGACATCGGCGACGCCGTCTCCGTAGGTGAGGCAGAAATCATCTTCGCCCTGGAGATATTTTTTCACCTTCCAGAGCCGCGCTCCGGTCATCGCGTCTTCACCCGTATCGGCGAGCGTAATCTTCCAGTCGGCCTCCTCATGTCCGTTGATGACCTGCATCGAAGGATTCGAACCTGTGGTGACGATGATGTCGTGCGTCATGGCGCCGAAATTCATGAAGAATTCCTTGATCTTCCATCCGCGGAATCCAAGGCACAACACGAAATCGGTGATGCCGTAATGCGAATACAGTTTCATGATATGCCAGAGCACCGGCAGTCCGCCGATGGGCAGCAGGGGTTTCGGCAGGACTTCGGAAGCTTCCTGGATGCGCGTTCCTTTACCGCCGCAGAGAATCACTGCTTTCATTGAAGACCGTCCTTCAGGCTGTGTGAATGGAGCGTTTCGTGATAATGTCTGATGCAAGAGCATGGATGCGTACGGCCTGTTGTTGTGTTGTGAAAAATTTTTCAAATTGCGACGTCACATACTCGATCCGCGCCGTGTCGATGCCGGGATAGACGCCGATCCAGAATGAATCATTCATGATCGTATCGGTGTTTGTCAACTCACCGACAGTCCGATACGGGATGCCGGCATACGCCGGCTGACGCGTAAGATTGCCGCCGAAGAGATTGCGCGTGGCCACCTTGTGCGATTCAAGAAACGTGACGATCTGGTTCTTCGTGAACCCTGCATCCTTTCGCACGGTGAGCATGAAGCCGAACCAGCTCGGATCACTCTTCGGCGTGGCTTCGGGCATGATGAAATATTCCTCGTATTTCGAAAGCACGGACCGATAGGTCGCGAAGTTTTCCTTGCGGCGCGCGATGAATCGGGGCAAGTGTTCAAGCTGCGCGCAGCCGACGGCGGCCTGCATATCGGTCGCTTTCAGATTGTAGCCGATGTGCGAGTAGACGTATTTATGATCGTACCCAGCGGGCAGCGTGCCGAACTGTTGCGCAAAGCGCTTGCCGCATGTGTCGTCGCGGCCCGAATCGCACCAGCAATCCCGTCCCCAGTCGCGGAAGGATTCAAGGATCACTTTCAGTCGCGTGTCGTTCGTGATCACCGCGCCGCCTTCGCCCATCGTCATATGATGAGCGGGATAAAAACTGAATGTCGCTGCATCGCCAAACGTCCCGGTAAGCCCGCCGTCGTATGTCGAACCGAGCGCATCGCAATTATCTTCGATGAAAAAGAGACCGCACTTTTTTGCCACGCGCGCGACTTCGGCGATGTTGAACGGATTGCCCAGCGTATGCGCAACGACGATCGCCTTCGTCTTTGACGAGACGGCTTCTTCAAGTCTCGATGTATCGATATTGTATGTGCCGAGCTCTACATCGAGATACACCGGCACGAATCCGTTTTGTATCATCGGATTGATCGTTGTGGGAAATCCGGCCGCCACCGTGATGATCTCATCCCCACGCTTCATGGCGCGTTCGCCCAGCTTCGGAGATGTCAGTGCGGACATCGCGAGCAAATTTGCCGAGGATCCTGAATTGCACAACACCGAATGCTTCACACGGAAGAAACGGGCGAAGTCCTTTTGAAACTTTTCTGTGTAACGCCCGGCAGTCAGCCAGAAATCGAGCGACGAATCCACAAGCGCCACCATCTCCTGCTCATCGTACACGCGGCCGGCGTAATTGACATAGGTCTCTCCCGGGATGAATTCTTCCCGGCTTTTGCGCAAGGCATGGAGCTCCCTGACTTTTTGAAAGATCTCTTCCCGTAGCTTCTGTTCGTCGGCGCCCATGCGACTCCTGATCATAAGTGAACAATATTCAACACTCGTAAAAAGTGCAAAGATTGTGCCATAGAAACGTAACGGAGAGTGTAAAAAATTGGCGAAAATGGGGATATTTGGAGGATCATTGAAGAAATGTTGCGAAGAACGACCGAGGAGGATGGATGTAAATGGCTAATACTGGACACTTATAGCGATATACGCAGCCGGGAAAGTTCGACGGCGACAGCCTCGAATACCGATTTCCAGTCTCCGGGCACAGGCTGCACGAACGGTCGGATTGACGGATACCACTCTTTTGTTGCATACCAACGCCAATCGTGCGCGTGCATCAGACACAGGAGCACGGGTTTTCCCATCGCGCCTGCCAGGTGAGCAACCGACGTGTCGACTGTGATCACGACATCCATGTGGTGAAGGGCGCCCGAGGTGTCTTCAAAATTTTCGCACAATCGTCCCAAGTTCGTGATCGATGTGTGAAGCGAGAGTGATTCAAGCTGCGATTCAGCTTCGCCTTTTTGAAGGCTGAAGAATCTTGCAGACGAAAGCGGCGCAGAGTTGATGAGGGGAAGAAAATCTGCAAGCGTGCAGGAGCGAATCGCATTCTCTCTGAATGCCGTTCCGCCCGACCAGACGATGCCGATCGAGAGTGAAGCATCCGATACATACGCGCTGAATTTTTCGATCGCCTCGGGTGTCGCTCTGATGTACGGCATGGGAGCCGGCACGGTTTCGAGTGTCGTCTCAAAGAGCCTGGGCAGACTCAACAGCGGAATGTGACAATCGCATCCGTAGAGTTCGTCCGATCCCGTTTCGTCGCGCGCGACGATCCGCTCGACGTCCGCGCATGGAGCAAGCAGCGAGAGGACTTCGCGCTGACATTCGAAAACCACCGATCGAGCCTGCTTCCTGAGCAAAGGCAGGTAGCGGATGAATTGAAACGTGTCGCCGAAACCCTGTTCGCACCAGACGAGAATGGATCGTCCCGCGAGCGGTTCGCCATTCCACATGCCGGGTGTCTTCGCGCGTTTGTTGAGCGCCGCAAAATCCGACTTCCGAAGCCGCCACTCGAATTCATTCCATCCGGGCGCATAGCATCCCGAGGCAAGCAGCACCATCGACCGATGAAAATGGAGATAGGCGTCATTCGGATCGACATCGAGCGCGCGCGCATACCAGTCGAGCGCCTCGTCGAATCGCTTCAACCGAAAGTACACAAATCCAAGATTGTTGAAGGCAGGAAGATACCGATCATTCAACGCCAGGGCGGCGCGGCTCATTTCGATCGAGCGATCGAAGCGTCCTGTTCGCGCCAGCGCGCCGCCAAGATTTCCATAGGCTTCGACATAGTCAGGATCGATCTCGATGGCGCGTTCAAATGCCGTGATCGCTCCTTCATATTCATGCCGCCGCAGAAACACATCGCCCACCCCATTGAGCGCATCGGCATTGGCGGGATCGATCTGCAGCACCGCATGAAAACAATCGATCGCATCATCGAGGCTGCCTTGTTCTTTCAGACTCTCGGCAAGCGCCACATAGTACTGTGCGACTGACGGCTGAAGATCGATCGCCTGCAAAAAATATTGTATCGCCTCGGTGTAGCGTCCCGCTCTGTGAACGATGAGACCGAGCAAAAAAACAACGTGATGGTCATGCGGATCGGCCTCGGCAAGCTGCCGGCAGAGCGTTTCGGCCTCGAGTATCTCCCCGGTGTTGTGAAGGCTGACGATATGCGCAAGCCTGGCTTCACGCGCATCTCCCGGCTGCTGTCGTGTTTCATCGGACGATAAATGGGCGTTCACCGGGGAGATCCTTTTTCGATCGTTTCGTAGTATCGGCGGATCAGCTCCAGATATTCTTTCGAATATCCCGATTCTGAAGCGCGTTGAAGATCGCGTTTGAGACCTTCGGGTTCGGATTGCTTCTTCAATTCCGAGGGACTCTTCAGCGTGACGGTGCGGCCTGTGGTTGCCTTGCGCTGCTCTTCATAATCGCGCTCGCGCAGCGAACGCTGCGCGTTGAGCATGCGTGAGAGAATACGGTCCTGCTTCTGCTGCGTCTGCGTGTCGGCCGAATGCTGCTCGAGACTCTGGACGACTTCCTTCATCTCGTCTGCGATCTTTTTGAGATCACCGAGGATCTTGTTTTTCTCGGGACTGGTCTGGGCCTCGCGGTTCAATTGTTCCATCGATTTCTGTACGGCCTGTTGTTCTGCCGCAAGACGACCCATGCGTTCAAGCTGTTGCTGGGAGAGACCGCCGGGTTGTTCCTGGCCGCCTTGTCCGAGCTGCTGCGTCTGCGCGTTGATGCCCTGCTGTTGGGCCGACATCCGCTGCAACTGCTGCAGGAGCGAGCCGCCCGCGCTTCCGCCTCCTTGCTGAAGCTGCTTCATCGCGTTTTGCACGATTGTCGCGCCCTGATTGAGCGACGCCATTGCATCGCCCTGCGCACCCGATGCCTGCTGTGATGAACGCTGTTCGAGACCGTTCATCGCCATATTCATTTGTCCCATTGCCTTGCCGAGGGCCTTGCCCATTTCAGGCGTGACAACGAACGACTGTTGCGAGAGTTCGGCCAGGCTGTTGGCGATCGACGAGAGATCGGACTGGAGATTCATCTGGTGATCGGCATTCTCGCGGAATTGGGGCGAATTGTAATCGAGTTTCTGCGATTGATTCTTCAGCTGTTCCTGTTTCTGCGAGACAACAAGCATATCCTCCATAGCTTTACGAAGGCCGTTCATCGCTTCGGCCATTTGGTTTGCAAGGAGCTGCTCCTGCATCTCGGTCAGGCTCTGCGACATTTGCTGCATCGATTTGCCTGCCTGCATCTGGCTTTTCATGGCCTGCGATTTCTGTCCGCTTTTCAGCTGCTGCGACGACTGTTGCATCGACTGCTGCATCGATGAATCGTGCGCCGCCGCGTCGGCCTTCTTCATCTTCTCCATCGGCATCTGCTTGCCAAGCTCCTGCATCTGCGCTTTGAGCTTTTCGATCTCCTTTTGAATATCGGCGAGATCGTTCGAAAGATCGTCTTGTTTGCGGGCAAGCGTTTGTGCATTCTCCCGGTCCGACGGCTGAAGCTCGGATGTTTTGTTGCGTATGTCCTCCTGATTCTTTTCGAGTTCCTGCGCGCGCTTGACGAGCTCGTCGGTCTTCTGTTCGACCTGGATTCGCTTCAGGAGGTTCATCGTGCGCTCAATCGAATTGCGGAACGATTCTTCCGAGAACTTGACATTTTGCATGGCCTGTCGGAGCTGTTCCGGATTGGCAGCCTTCATGGCCTCCTGCATTTTCTTGAGGGCCTCGAGAAATTCGGGCGAGTTCAATTGCTGCATCAGTTTCTGAAGCTCGGCATATTTTTTCAGCGTCTCGGGCGAGAGCAGATTATTTTTCTGAAGCTCCTGTGTCATGGCTTCCATCTGCTTCGACATTGATTCGGCCTTCTTCTGGATGTCGCTGTACTGCTTTATCAGCTCGTCGGCCTTTTTTTGCTTCTGCCAGTCGGATGCCTGATTTTTTTTCACATCGAGGTCGAGTTCATCCAATTCCTTCTTGAGCGCTTCAGCCTGCTTCAGTGATTCATCGAGCGTTTTGACGGCGCCGGTCTGCTCTTTCTCTGCATCGGCGAAGACTTCCTCCATCGACGGCAGGCGCAACAGGTAGGAATCGCTTTTCACAGTCTTCGGTCCCGTCACCGCATCGTTGTCTGTGACTTCGGCATGATACTCGATGACGTCCTCGGGCACGAGCGACAGCGGCGAGACATCCCACAGATATGCCACGAGCTGTTCTTTGTCCGACTGTGAAGGAAGCGGTATCGTGATCGTCGAGAACGAGTCCTGCGGCTTTTCATATTTCGAATGCACGAGCCTGTACTGCAATCGCAGCGCGGAGAATCCGTAATCGTCGGCGATGCGAATCTGCAGCGGAATATTCACGCGTTCGACGATGTCCAGATTTTTTCCCGGCGCGACGATCGCGATCTCCGGCATCGCATCGGAAACGGCGGTGAGCATGTAGCGAATCGGATTTTCATTTGTGACGGCCTGATCATCTGCTAGCTCGAAGGCATATCCGACAGTGGACGAAAGCGTCATCGATGCATGGAGCACACCGTTGTGGCTGACCAGAGGAAGACGTTTTCCCCCGTCGAACACGACCGCCGCGTGAGCAATCTCTTTGCTCGGATGCACATCCCATTGCACAAGCGAACCGGCGAGCGATGCGCCGTCGCCCGTGTTATCATCAAGCCGCATCTCAGGCAGCCGGGCATAGCGCGGCGGTGCGATGCGCATGGCGAACGAACGGATGAACGGGCGGTCGGTGACCTGCACCGAATAGGTTTCGCTTTTCACCTCTCCGCTTTCGGCCGCATAGGTGAAACTCTGTTTGAGCGAATTCGAGACGTAGCGGAAGACGCCCTGGGCGTCGGACTTCAGCACGAGCTGTTCCGGGGCCGAGACTCCTTCACGCACAAGCACAAGCGTGATCTCTGTCGGCAGCGTCGCGGCAAGCGCCGTGTAGGTATTGGGCAGCGCGCGGATCGTGATCGAAACGGATTCGTTCTTGATCACGCGCACATTGCCCGGCGCGACACTGAAGCGAAACGGCAACGGCGGCATGAATTCGGTTTGGAAATGCGCCAGCCGATATGCGGCGCCTGAAATCTCGCTGCCGGGAAAAAGGATCAGCAAGAGAAATCCCGCGGCGACGGCAATGCCTACAAGCGATGTGCGTTTGATGCGCTCACTGGTCACGACGCTCGTAAAATCCATCGAGCGCGAACGCTCTGAAAATTCTCGGAGCGAGGCGCCCAACAGCTCGTCCGAATATAATGTCGTGCTTGTTCCGGATCGGCCAAGCTGCATGAGATTTCTCAGATGGTCCCCGACATCCGGGAAGTGTCGTCCCACAAGCATCGCAGTCTCATCGGCTGAGAGTCCGCGTGTGTGGAAGACTCTGAAGCGTCTGACAAGCGGACGGATCACAAGCGCGCCCAAGAGTCCGGCCGCGATGATGGCAAGAGCCGTCACGATTCCGGTGCGCACACTCGAGGACCAGCCGAAGGCATATTCTCCCAGTATCGCCGCAGCGACAAGGCAGATCACGGATGCGCCCCAGGCGATCGCGCCCGAGATCATCTCTTCGGCGTAGAATTTCGACCGTACTGCTTCAAGCCTCGCATCGAGGTTCCTGAATTCGGTTTGCGCCGTATGTGAATATGCGTTGTTCATCATCCCTTTTTATTGTGTAAGCGCCCAAACCAGGATATTGGTTCCAAAGCGGAGCGCCTCCTGGCGTTTTTCTTCAGGATCCTTATGCACCTCGGGATCGGCCCATCCGTCGCTCGGATTGGACTCGTATGTGTAATAGACGACAAGCCGTCCGTTGTGTATGATGCCGAATCCCTGAGGCGGCTTGCCGTTGTGTTCGTGCGTCTTCGGCGGCCCGTTCGGAAAATCGTACAAACAGTGATACAGGCCGTACGAAAACGGGAGTTCGACAAGCTCGATGTCGGGATACACCTTCTTTATTTCCCGGCGAAACGCCTTGTCCATTCCGTAGTCGTCGTCGGCGTAGAGAAATCCCCCATTGTCGAGATAGGTGCGCAGCCGTTTGGCTTCATACTCCGAAAAGAGGATGTTGCCATGCCCGGTGAGGAACAAAAACGGATAGGAAAAAAAATTGTCGCTCGAGATCTCCGTGAATTCGTATTTCGGATCGGCGTCGATGCCGGCATGCTCTTTTGCGAATTTGAGAAGATTGACTTCCTCCGACGGATCATTATACCAGTCGCCGCCGCCGGTGTATTTGAGCCGGGCAATACGGAACTGGCTTTCAATGCGCAGCGTCTGGGCGGATGTCACCACGGCCTGGCACGCAACCATCAGTATACAAAGACAGCAAAGCACAATTTTTCTCATACAAAAAAATACTCAATCACGGAGGCAGATGCAAGGGAACTCTTCCTACGGCCCATACATCACACACAAGCGCCCTTGCGCATCCCCGTGTTCAAAAAAGCCGGGATGCGCAAGGGCGCGTTGTGAACTTCCACCCATGTGTGACAAATTAATCCATGATCTTCCGCAGGAAGGCGGGACGATCATTTTCCTCGTAGTTGATCGGTCCCGACGAACCGGGATCGAGATTGACTGTGGCAAGCGTGCTGGTCGGATGATTGCGCGCGATGGCCGGCTGATCGTACGGCTTGAGCTCGCTCGGTCCCGTGGGCACATGATCGATCACCTTGTTGACCACGCGAAAGGGACGCTCCTGGGATGCGATTGCCGGCGTCTTCTTGTTGAAGCCTGTGGCGATCACGGTCACCATCACTTCGTCGGTCATATTGTCGTCGAAGACGAGTCCGGAAATGACCTCGACTTCTCCGCCTGCCGCCTCGGTGATGATCTGGACAGCCGCGTCGTATTCGTCGATCGAGATCTGTCCGTTCGCCGTGATGTTCACGAGCACCTTCTGCGCGCCGGCGACCGAGACGCCTTCAAGCAGCGGACTCGAGATGGCCATCGTTGCGGCTTCAACCGCGCGATTCTCGCCCGTGGCAATGCCGGTACCCATGAGCGCATCGCCCATTTCGCGCATCACGCGCTTGACATCGGCAAAGTCGACGTTGATATAGCCCGGCACGGTGATGATGTCCGAGATGCCGCGTGCGGCGTTATGCAGCACGGCATTGGCAATTTCAAAAGCCTGGGAGATCGGTGTCGCACGATCGACGACCGCCAGCAGACGCTGGTTCGGAATGACGATCAATGTGTCGACCTGCTTGCGTAGTTCTTCGATCCCGAGCTCGGCCGCAGCCAGGCGGCGCTTGCCTTCATGATTAAACGGTTTGGTCACGATGCCGACGACAAGCGCGCCGAGACTCTTGGCGATATTCGCCACCACCGGTCCCGCGCCTGTGCCCGTGCCGCCGCCCATGCCGGCAGTCACAAACACCATATCGCAGTTGCCCAGAACGCGGGCGATTTCTTCCTTATCTTCTTCCGCAGCCCGTTGACCGACCTGAGGATCGGCGCCTGCGCCCAATCCGCGCGTCAGGTTCTTCCCGATGCGGATCTTGTGTTCCGATTTGTTGCGCTCAAGCGCCTGCATATCCGTGTTGACTGCAACGAAATCAACGCCGACAAGACCTTTTTCGATCATGCTGTTGACTGCATTGCCTCCGCCGCCGCCGACGCCAACGATGCGAATTTTCGCTCCGGTCTCAGACGATCCTACGAATTCTATCATAGTGACTCCTTCTAGTATGGGTGGGTGAAAAAAAAATTTTACACTTACATTTCATCAAACATTCGTTTCAAACGCGTGAAGACTGTTTTGAATTTCGTATCCATTTTCGGTGCGGGTTCGGCGGCGGCAGATTGAGCCGCGACCTGCCGGTGCTTGATCGCATGCATCACAAGGCCGACGCCAGTGGCATACATCGGATTCTCGATCTCGCGCACCAGACCGCCATGGAATCCGGTGGGGATGCCGATCTTGACCGGCATGCCGAGGATCTCCCGGGCGAGATCCGATGTGCCTTTGACGAGAGAGCCGCCTCCGGTCAGCACCGCGCCCGCGAACAGATGTTTCTGATATCCCGAGCGCCGGATCTCAACAGCCGCGAGTTTCAGAATTTCCTCCATGCGCGCCTGGATGATGTTACTGAGCGTCTTTTTGTCGATCGACAACGGCGTACGGCCGCCGATGCCGGGGATCATGATCGGCTCGTCGTCGACGACGCTCGAGACATGGGCATGCCCGTGTTCGATCTTCAGATGTTCCGCCTGATCGGTCAGGATGCCGAGCATATGACGGATATCATCCGTGACTTTGCGTCCGGCAATGCCGATGACGGCCGTATGGCGGATCGTGCGGTCGACGAACACCGCGACGTCGGTGGTGCCGCCGCCGATATCAATCAGGACCACGCCCACTTCCTTTTCTTCCTCGTTCAGCACGGCGTCGCTCGAGGCGATGGGCTCGAGCACGATGTCGCTCACACCGACGCCCGATTGCTGCACGCACCGCATGATGTTCTGCGTGGCCGAGATCAGTCCCGTGATGATATGCACCGTGCCTTCAAGACGCACACCCGACATGCCCACAGGCTCGAACACCCCGTCCTGGCCGTCGACGATGAATTCCTGCGGAATGACGTGGATGATTTTCCGGTCGGAGGGCAGCGCGACTTTCTTCGTATCATCGATCAAACGCTTCACGTCGGAATCGGTGATGACCTGATCCTTGCCGCTGATGGCGACAACGCCGCGCGTCTGCAGGCACTGCACGTGATCGCCCGCGATGCCGGCCACGACCGAGTTGATCTTCAATCCGGATTGGCGCTCGGCCTCGTGGATGGCGGCCGAGATCGATTCGATCGTCTTGTTGATATGCGTGATGACGCCGCGCGTGAGGCCCTCGGATTTGCTGCGGCCGATGCCGAGAATGTTGATCTCGTTATTCTCGTTCAGCGACGCGACAATCGCGCAGACCTTTGTGGTGCCAATATCCAAACCGACGTAAATGTTTTCCATGCGTGCTCTCTACATTCTCTCTTCTTCAAAAATAAAATTTATAATGCCGATGATTTCGGCAACGTGATCACTTGTCCTTCGAATCGGAGATCGATGTATTCGAGCTCATGCGCCGATCCGTCGACGATGAATTTTTTCCAAAACGCGTCGAGCGTCGCAAGCTTCTTCAAGGCGCCGCCCTGGCCAAAGATGATCGGCGTGCCCGCATCGAACGCGTAGAGCACAATGTCATGCCCGTTGCCGACGCGCACCTCAGAAATCAAATGGCTCACTTCGGGTCCCACCGTCCTGGCCGCCTTCAGGATTTCGAGCGCCGAGATAATATCAGGATTCGTCGTGCGCATGCCGGGCCGGAACGACTGAGCCGAATCGAGTCCCGTAATCACCGGCAGATCGTAAATGGCCGGAGATTCAACGCCGGGCAAAAGAAATCCCTCTTCATCCAGATACAGGTGCTCGCTTCTGCCGCTCAGCACGAGCATCGCCGCCGGTTCGCGCTCCGAGATCGTGATATGAATCGACGATGGCGCCTCGCGCTGCACCTTTGCATGGCGGATGAACGCATTCGACTGAAGTGCCGCCTGGAGCGTCGCCAAATTGATGTCATACAATGCATGCTGCGTTGTCACGTTGGCCAGGCGAAGCACTTCGTCGTACGTGACGATCTTCTTTCCTTCCACTTCGAGCGTGCGCAGCATGAGCACGCTTTTCCATTTCGCCGCGCCGACAATCGCGAACACCACGACCATGCCGATCAGCACTGATGCCGCATAGACCTTTCGTCCATACGGTGTGCCTGTTGCCGGTGCTTCGATGCCTTCGTGTGTCATGCGCGTGATACCGTGCTTCCGTGTTGTTATTCAGCCGATAATGATTTCAAAAACTGTTCGCCATACTTCCAGATATCTCCCGCGCCCATCGTCACGACGATATCGCCCGAGCGCGTGATCTTCGAGAGCGCATCGACGACCTGCGACTTGTCCTTCACATAGTGCACGTCCTTATGTCCGAACTGCTTGGCGGCCTGTGTGATGAGTTCTCCCGTCACACCCTGGATCGGCTCTTCGCGCGCGGGATAGACGTCGGTCACGACGAGCACGTCGGCAAGCAGAAACGCTTTTCCGAATTCCTCGTAGAAATCGCGCGTGCGCGAATACAAATGCGGCTGAAACACGCACACCACGCGCCGTCTCCAGCCGGCCTTCACGCCCGAGAGCGTGGCTTTGCATTCGGTCGGATGATGCGCGTAATCGTCGTAAACGACGATGCCCCTGGCCTCGCCTTTTTTCTCCCAGCGCCGATACACGCCCGTAAATTTGTCGATGCCCGCTTTCACCTTCTCGAACGGCACGCCGAGTTCGAGTCCGACCGAGACGGCTGCAAGCGCATTTTGCACGTTGTGGCGTCCGGGCAATTGCAACGTGATCTGACCGAGTTCAGTGTATTGACGCACGACGGTGAACGTCACCGTATTTTCCTTGTGCACGATGTCCACGGCCTGAACGTCGGCCTGGGGCGTGAGTCCGTATGTGATGATCTTCTTTTTCGACAGATGAGGCATGATGTCCTGCAGCGCGGGCTCATCAAGACACATGACGATGAATCCATAGAAGGGCACCTTGTTTGCAAACTGCACGAACGCGCCCTTGATGTCCTCGAGATCCCTGTAGCAGTCCAGATGGTCCGTCTCCAGCGTCGTGAGCACGGCCACCGTGGGCGTGATCGAGAGGAATGAGCGATCGAATTCGTCCGCCTCGACGACAATAAAATCTCCCTTGCCCAACCGGGCGTTCGTGCCGCCCAGACCGGTGAGCTTGCCGCCGACGATCACAGTCGGATCGAGTCCGCCTTCCATCAGCACAAGCGAGACCATGCTCGTGGTGGTCGTCTTGCCGTGCGTGCCGGCGATGCCGATGCCGTACTTGAGACGCATCACTTCGGCGAGCATTTCAGCGCGGCGCACCGTGGGAATCTTGCGTTTGAGCGCTTCGGCGATCTCCGGATTATCGAGCATCACGGCCGATGAATAGACCACCGTATCGACGTCCGCAGCGAGGTTCGATGCCTTATGGCCTTCGAACACTTCGGCTCCGAGAGCCGTCAGGCGTTCTGTGACTTCGCCGAGCGAACGGTCCGATCCCGACACGCGGAATCCCTGATCGATGAGGATCTCGGCGATGCCGCTCATGCCGATGCCGCCGATGCCGATGAAGTGAATTTTTTTGATCGATGAAAACATACTCTGTGTCCTTCAATTAACGTGGTAGTCTGAATCGGCGTTTCGTTCGCTTTGGCGCATGCGCCGCGAGTTTTTCAAGCGCGATCAGCAATTCTCGTTCACGTTCGTAGCGCCCGATCCTGATACGATAGGCGCGTCGGCGTCCGCGCACCTTGAGCGTCACCACCTGCATCTTGCCGGCTGTGCGCACGCTGCGCTCCCGGCCCACATGCATCCATTCGATTTCCGAGACCGGCACAAACCGTTCGCCGAACTTGTGATGAAAGATCACCTCGTTTTCAGTGACGATGATCTTGCGGCCGCGGATTTTGTTCAGGATGAGCATCACGGCCGATTGCGCCACGAAGAACGCGAAAATATACAGGATCGGATCCCTGAAAATATCTCTGAAGCGCTCGTCGATCATCCAGCCGCGCACGCCGGAATACACAAGCATCGTGACGAGATACATCAGCAGCTGCTGATAATAGAAATCGAGTTTGTATTTGTACTCCGTCATAGGATCATCCTTTTTCGCTCTCACTGTATCGCTGTCTCGCACCGCGCTGGTGTTTCATTTGATTCGCTCGCGCGCGAGCGCGCGCGCACTCGGAGCAGCATCACCGCGCCAGTTCGAGGATGCGATGCGCGATCGCACGTCCCGCCTCGGGCCGGCCAAGCGCCCGGCTCTTTGCGCTCATCATCGTGCGCGTTGCGTCGTCATCCAACAGCGCAATCACCGCCTCGCAAAGCAAATCATTCGCCTTCGAGTCCGGAATCATTCGGGCGGCGCCCGATTCAACGAGCGCGCGCGCGTTGAGTTCCTGGTGATTGGCCGCCGCCTGCGGATACGGAATCAGAATCGCCGGCTTTCCCAAGCGCGTGAGCTCGGCAAGCGTTGTTGCTCCGGAACGGCAGACCACAAGATCGCTCGCTGCATAGGCGCGGCTCATCGCGTCGATAAATTCAACCACACGCACAGACTCCGACTCATAGGCTCGGAAGCGATCCGATCCCTCATACGCTCCGGTCTGCCAGATGACCTGTATCTGTTTGTTCGTCCACTGCGCGATGCAGCGCTCGAGCGCCAGATTGATCGAGGCCGCTCCGAGACTTCCTCCGAACACAAGCACTGTTTTTTTTTCAGGATCCAATCTGAACGACGCGCTTGCTTCTTCGTGTCCGGTCGTGTCGAGCTCGCGTCGGGTCGGATTTCCCATCACTGTCGGCGTCACGCCTGCAGGCAGCCACCGCGCCGTCTCGGCAAATGTGATCATCACTTCTGTTGCCCGACGCGCGAGCAAACGCGTGGTCACTCCGGGATAACTGTTCGACTCGTGAATCACGACCGGAATTCCGAGCACGCTTGCCATATACAACACGGGCCCGCACACATATCCTCCGGTGCCGACAACCGCATTGGGTCGAACGCTCTTCAGAATCCTGTATGCCTGGATGAGCGACACGACCACTTTCACCGGGAAAGCGAGATTGTCCGCCGTGAGCCGTCTGTGGAATCCGCTGATCCAGATCGTGAAAAATTCGTACCCCTTCTGCGGCACCACGCGCGATTCGATCTTGTTTTTTGTTCCCACGAACACACAGCGGGCACGCGGATCGATCGAGCGGATTTCTTCGGCGATCGCCAGGGCGGGAAACAAGTGGCCGCCTGTGCCTCCGCCGGCAAACAGCACGCATGCATGTCCGCCCGTGACGCTCATCAATACACCTTTCCCACACTGGGCTCCGATTTCACGCCCGGAAGCGGCGGCATCACCGGCGTCGTCTCGGGTGCGCTCACATCGATCGGCGCAAGGCGCGGATTCATATCCGTCTGCGATGAAATATTCAGTAACACACCCACGGCAAATGCCGAAAAGATGATCGCCGATCCTCCGTAACTGACGAAGGGCATCGGCAGTCCTGTTGTGGGCACGAGGCCGAGCGTGACCATCGCATTGCCAAGCGCGTATGTGACGATCGACACCGTGATCGACAGCGCAAGAAATTTGCCCAGATCGTCGGGCGCGTGCCGGGCGATGCGCAGTCCGCGCAGCAAAATTAAAAAGAACACCGCCATAAAAACGATCGTACCGATGAGTCCGTATTCCTCGCCGACAATCGAAAAAATAAAATCGCCGTATGACTCGGGCAGAAACAAGTCGCGCTGCTTCGATTGTCCCATCCCGACGCCAAAAAATCCGCCGTTCCCGAAGCCGATGATGCCCTGCCACAATTGATACTTCGCTTTTTTCAGGGCCTCGGGATTGTCGCCCATGCCGAGGTACGACAGCACGCGGCGCATTCTGTACGGGGCCGAAAGCATATACCCGATCAACACCGGGATCAGTCCGAGCATCGAGATGGCCAGGTGCTTGAACCGAGCGCCGCCGATGAACATCATCATGATGCCGAGCATGAAGATGATGCCGCCCATAGAAAAATTCGGCTGCAGCAGCACAAGCAGTGTCACGATGCCCACCCACCACAAGAGCGGAATAAATCCCTTTTTCAGGTCGTTGAGTTTTTCTTTCTTCGTCGAGAGGAGCGTGCTCAGGTGAAACAAGAGCGCGAACTTCGCGAACTCCGACGGCTGGAAGCTGAATCCTCCGAGCGACAGCCAGCGCACCGCGCCTTTGGTCTCGCCTCCCGAGACAAGCGTCACACCGAGCAGCGCGATGGCCGCCATCAGGACGTACTTCGTGATGTATTTGTATTTATGGTAGTCGACGCCGATGCCGATGAACATCACCACAAGTCCGATGAACACTTTGACGATGTGCTTGTTGACAAGACCGCTTTCAGATTTCAGATTCTGAAGCGCCCATGCCGACGACGCGCTATAGACGATGAACGTGCTCACTCCCATCAGCACGACGACGACGATAAACGTCCACCTGTCCATATGATTGCGCTGTTTTGCCACTGACTCGTGCTCTCGCTTCTCTGTGTGCGTGTGTGAAAAAAAAATGGTATTACAACAGACCCACGACCGATTTGAAGACGCGTCCGCGTTCCTCATAATCCCTGAACCAGTCGAACGATGTGCATGCCGGAGCCAGCAGGACGAGATCGCCCCGCTGCGCAAGCGATGCAGCCACCGCGACAGCTTTTTCCATCGACACGCGGTTCGGGATCGATGTGCCGATCGTGTTGACGCGTTCGACGCGCACCTTGTCGCCGAAATTTTTCACGATCGTCTCGGCCGATGCGCCCGTGGCGACGATGGCGCGAACGCGCTGCTGCACGAGATCGTAGATCGTCGAATAATCGTTTCCTTTATCCATCCCGCCCAGAATCAGCACGATGGGTTGCGTGTAACTTTTTAAAGCCGCGGCCACGGCTTCAACCGTCGTGGCCTTCGAATTGTTGATATAGGTGACGCCGTCGACTTCGCGCACCACTTCCTGGCGATGCTCGACGCCCTTGAAGTTTCTCAGCGTGGCGCGGATCGAGGCGATTTCGACTCCGAGCAGTCGGGCGGCAAGCGACGCCGCCATCGCGTTGTAAAGATTATGTTCGCCCTTGATCGTGATTTCGTCGGTGTTGATGACGGGAACCGAGATGCCGTTGATGCGCACGATGAGCATTCCATGCTCGCAATAAGCGCCTTCGGCCACGCGCTCGCGCATGCTCAGGTGCAATTGTCGCGCGCGGGCGCCGGCAAGTTTCTTCGCGCTCCACTCGTCGTCGATATTCCAGATCAGCACGTCATCCGGTGTCTGGTTCATCGTGATGCGCGCCTTGCTGTCGGCATATTTTTCCATCGAATACTCGTAGCGATTCAGATGGTTCTGCGTGATATTCATCACGACGGCGATCCGTGGCCGGAACGATTCGATCGTATCGAGCTGGAAGCTGCTCACCTCGAGCACCGCCGTTTGTTCGGACGTAAGGCCGGAGACGATCGATGAAAACGCCGTGCCGATATTGCCGCCGACCGCGAATTGTTTCTTTGCATCGAAGAGGATCCGTTCGAGCAGCGTCGTTGTTGTCGTCTTTCCGTTGCTGCCCGTGATGGCCACAATCGGCGCCTTGCAGAACCACGAGGCGGCTTCAAGTTCGCCCACAAGGGGAATCGAGCGTTTCCGGACTTCAAGCACCACCGGAGCGTTCGAGGGAACGCCGGGTGAGACAATCACAAGCTGCGCATCGTACACACGCTCGGTGTGTCCGCCCGCTTCATACGCGATTCCCTGGCGCAAGAGTGTGTCGAGACTCTCGCGGATTTTCTCTCCGGGAGCCGCGTCGCTCACAAACACCTCTGCTCCGTTTTGCGCAAGCAGGATGGCCGCAGCCACACCGCTTCGTTCGGCGCCGAGGATGCTTATTTTTTTTCCCTGGAGATCTTCCGTGCGCATGAGTGAGATGCCCTTATCGTACCTTAAACGTTGTCAGAGAGACGATCATCAATAAAATGGCGATGATATAAAACCGCGTGACAATCTTCGGTTCCGGCACGCCCTGCATTTCAAAGTGATGATGCAGCGGCGCCATCTTAAACACGCGCCGGCCCTCGCCATAGCGCTTCTTCGTGTATTTAAAATACAACCGCTGAATGATCACTGAAATTGTTTCCATAAAAAATACTCCGCCGAGGATCGGCAGGATCAGTTCTTTTTTCACCATCACCGTAAGGGCGCCGATGGCGCCACCGAGCGCAAGCGATCCCGTATCGCCCATAAACACCTGGGCCGGATACGAGTTGAACCATAAAAAGCCGAGCGACGCGCCCACAAGCGCCGTGCAGTAAATGACGAGCTCGCCGTTACCCTTGAGATAAATGATGTTCAGATACCGGCTGAACTCGGTATTGCCCGACACGTAGCAGATTACCGCGAGCGTCATCGTCACGATGCCGACCGTGCCGATCGCAAGCCCGTCGAGTCCGTCGGTCAGGTTCACGGCGTTCGAGGTGGCCGTGATGACGAAGATCACCATCGGAATGTAAAAGTATGAAAAATCGACCATGACGTTCTTGAAAAATGGAACGGTGGTCAGCGTGTTGGCGCGGATCTGCGTGAGCTCGGGCGCAAAGTAGAGTCCCGCTCCCAGCACCATACCGATCAACACCTGGCCGAAAATCTTGTACCAGCCGATCAATCCCTTCTTCTTTTTCTTCACCACTTTGAGATAATCGTCCACGAATCCCACGAGTCCGAGTCCGAATGTGACGATGACAATCAGGATCACATAGCGGTTCGTCAGGTTTCCCCACAACAGCGTCGGCACCAGGACCGATCCGAGCACGATGAGTCCTCCCATCGTCGGCGTGCCGGCCTTACTCAGGTGACTCTTGGGCGCCTCGACCTTGGCCGCCTCGCCGATCTGCTTGCGCTTCAAGAGCGCGATGATCTTCGGGCCGATCCAAAAACTCATGATGAGCGCCGTGATCGCGGCGGCCGCCGCACGGAAAGTCAAAAACCGCACGACGCCGAATCCCGGCGGATGATACAATCGTTCAATGAGCGAAAAGAGATAATACAGCATACTGATGATTTCGTGATTAAAGTTGTGCGACGATTAATTCCATTTTCATTCCGCGTGATCCTTTCACGAGCACGGCGTCACCCGGAGCCATGTGCCGCTTCAGAACGTCGATTGCCTCGTCCTTCGTCTCGCAGTGGATCGCGCCCTTCAAGCGAGCCGCTTCGTGTATGGCGCGTGAAAGCGCGCCGACAGTGACAAGCAGCGAGGGCTTCGCTTTGCGCACCGCGCGTCCGACGGATTGATGCTCTTCGGCGGCGCGCGCGCCCAGTTCGAACATATCGCCCAGCACCACGATCTTTTTTCCGCGGACGTTCATCGAGGCGAGCGTTTGAAGCGCCGCGTCGACTGAATCCGGATTCGCATTATACGTATCGTTCAAAATCGTGACGCCCGTCGTCTGGCGGCGGATGATTTCCATGCGCTTCGACGCCGATATGAACTTTGCTAGCGCCCGCGAGATCGCCGATGCGGAAATGCCGAACGATGAACCGACAGCAATCGCGGCGAGCGCATTCGAGACATTGTGCGCTCCGGCGGCGCCGAGTCTGAATCGGCGCACCGTTTTTTTTGCGCCGAGGGCACAATCGAACGAGGCGCAGGCATTCTCGTCGAGCTCGATGTGTTCTGCGCGAATATCAACGCCTGCCGAGCGCCCGTATGTGACAGCAGCCGGAAGCACGGCGGCGGCTTTCTTCAGATACCGGTCGTCGGCGTTCACAAATGCGCGTCCTTCGGAGCGCTCCATATACCGGAAGAGTTCGGTTTCTTCGTCGGCCACGCCTTCGAGCGTGCCGAAAAATTCAAGATGTTCGCGTCCGATGTTGGTCACCACCGCATGCGTCGGCAATGCCATGGAGCACAAGTACTGCAGCTCTCCGAAATGGTTTGTTCCGACTTCGAGCACCATCGCTTCGACGTCAGGCCTCAGGCGCAGCAGCATCTGCGGCACGCCGATATGATTATTGAGATTGCCTTCCGTCGAGAGCACAGAGAATTTTTCACGAAGCACGGCGGCGATCATTTCCTTGGTCGTGGTCTTGCCGTTCGATCCTCCGACGGCGATCACGGGGATGTCGAATTTCAGCCGATACAAAAGCGCCAGATCCCCGAGCGCTTTTGTCGTCTCGGGCACAATGACGATCGTACAGTCCGATCGGCGCACACCGGCTGGAATCTCGTAGTCCGCATCGACAACGACAGCCGAAACGCCCGAGCGGATCGCATCGGCAATGAACGTGTGACCGTCGAATGTCTCGCCGCGAAGCGCGATGAACACATTTCCCTTTGCAACCGAGCGCGAATCGGTCGAGACGCCCGTGAAGCGCGCACGTCCGCGCTGCGCGCGGTTTCCCACCACGCGCGCACCCGGAATCAGTTCGAGATCGGCAATGGAGAGATTCATAAGAGCTGCCTCACGAGTTCCTTATCGCTCAAGTGAATTTTTTCAGTGCCGATGACCTGATAATCCTCATGTCCCTTGCCGGCAAGGAGGATGATTTCCCCCTTCCGTGCGCGTGTGAGCGCCAGTTCGATCGCCTTGCGCCGGTCCGGTTCGATTGTGGCCCGCTCGGGATGCGCCATGCCGGCCAGAACCTGATCGATGATCGCGCGGGGATCTTCAGTGCGCGGATTATCGGAGGTGACGATCACGCGATCGCTTAACTCTTCGGCGGCTCGTCCCATGAGCGGACGCTTCTTTGTGTCTCTGTCGCCGCCCGCGCCGAAGACGATCGTCACAGACGCATCGGCGCCTGCCTGCGGCACGATCGAGTCACGGATCGCCTGAAGGCAATTGGTGATGGCATCGGGCGTATGCGCATAATCGACGATGACGGTCCATCCCTTCTGCGAATGGAACTGCTCGAAACGTCCGGATGCGGGTTCGAGCTTCGCGATCACATCCGGTGTGAGGGCGCACGCGGGTTCAACACATTTCACGGCGGCGTAGGCCGCGCAAAAATTCTGCACGTTGAACAATCCGCTCAATCGCGTCTCGATCTGCTGTCCGTCGATCTCGGCCGTAAAGCCCTCGCGCGTCAACGCTACATGCAATGCGCCGAATGCGCCGTACGACGGTCCGATTCCATAGCGGACGATGCGCGCCCGGGTCGATGCCGTGATGCGTTCGGTGTAGGGAGAATCCGCATTGACGATGGCTGCGGCATCGGGCGGAAGCTCATCGAACAATATTTTTTTTGCTTCCAGATACTGGTCCATCGTTCCGTGATAATCAAGATGGTCCTGCGTGAGATTCGTGAAGACCGCCGCACGAAACCGAATTCCATGGACGCGCTGCTGCGCAAGCGAGTGAGATGAAACTTCCATCACGGCGTGCGTGCACCCGGCCTGCACCATACGTGAAAATAACGAATGCAGTTCAAGCGACTCGGGCGTCGTATGCGTGGAAGGGATGACCTCCTCGTGTCCGATCCGGTAGTCGATCGTGCCGATCGATCCGACTTTGAATGCGGGATTCGACTCGAGCATCTGCTTGATCAGATGGACTGTCGTCGTTTTTCCGTTTGTGCCCGTGACGCCGATGATCTTCAGCCGATCGGCCGGACGGCCGAAAAAATTCGCCGACAGCAGGGCAAGCGTCCGGCGCGAGTCGTCAACAACGAGCTTCACCGTGCCCGTATGCATGCATAACGAGTCGGGCGGATTGGCGTCGTCTTCGGTGACGACGACCTTCACACCTTTTTGAATCGCATCACCGATGAACTTGTGACCGTCCGCAACTCCGCCTCTGAGCGCAACGAACATCCCGCCGCGTTGCACTTTCCTTGAATCATATTGAATGCCCGAGACCATGACGTCGTGCGTTGAAGCCATCTTCCCGAACACGGTCTGGAACATTTTCGAGACGGGGACGCCGGCGAGCAATTCATTGAGATTCATCGGAGACATTGATTAATAAAAAAAAGTATGCGTGAGTTGTGAATGTGTTTCTGTTTTGCTTGTGCGTTGCTAGTACAGCTGCGCGGTGCTGATGTGTCTGGGTTCGCATCTGACTGACACTGTTGTCACGCCGTCCCGGATCGGCGTGCCGGCTTCGGGCGACTGGCTGACGACGACTCCCGATCCGCTCAGGATTGCGACAAGCTTTTCGGTCGCCAGCCGATTGGCTGCGCGGCGAAGACTCATGCCGCGCAGATCGGGAACCGTCCGGATGCCGGGCTGCGTTGATTCGATCGTGATGAGCTCGACGCTTTCTCCACTGGCCACCGAGACGCCGGGTGCAGGCGATTGACGGCAGACCGTGGGCCCATTGCCGGTGATGCGGACAGTGACGCCGATCTTCTCGAGCATTGCACGGGCGCTCTCGACCGAAAGCGTGCTCACATCGGGCACGAGCACCGAGCGGCCCGTTGTCGAGGCGTCGGCCATCGTCGCCCTGGTCAGCGCGCCGTTATTGTTGATGATCCGCTCGGCGATCGAGCGGAACACGGGCACGCTCGCCAGGGCGCCCGTATAATACGCCATCGATGGTTTTTCAAGGATCACGAGAATCGCCACTTCGGGCCGTTCGGCCGGCAGGAAGCCGACGAAGGACGCGTTGTACGCGCCCTGCTCGTATCCGTTTTCTCCGTATTTGCGCGAGGTGCCGGTTTTGCCGGCGATCGTCGTGCCTGCAATTTTCACGCCCTTGCCCGTGCCGAATTCGACCACGCCGATGAGCATGGACTTCACCTGCTCGGCCACCTCTTCAGGCATCACGCGGCGGATCATCTGTGGTGCGCCTTCGCGCACGACAACGCCGGCGGCGTCGACTTCTTTTTTGAGCACATAGGGTTTCATCAGCACGCCGCCGTTGGCCACGGCCGCATAGGCCGAGACAATCTGCAGCGGCGTCACGCCCACTTCATACCCGTAGGCCATGCTGTTGAGCGTCGTGCCGGACCATTCGGCCGGCTTCTTGAGATCGCCGTTGATCTCGCCCGGCAACTCGATGCCGGTGGCAATGCCGAATCCGAAATTGCGCGCCTGCGTGTAGAGCCGCTCGGCGCCGATGAGGTTGCTCGCTTTCGCCATCACGATATTGCTTGAATGGGCCATCGCCTCGGCGAACGTGACATCTCCCATTTTATGCGTATCAGAGATGCGCCGCGTCTTGCCATTGCCAAGCGGCACCAGATATGTTCCCATCTCGGCATAAAAATGCGTCGAGAGCGAGACGGCCTTTGCCTGCAGCGCGGCCGACGCTGTCACGATCTTGAAGACTGATCCCGGCTCAAACAGATCTCCGATGGTCCGATTCTTCAACCCATCCGGATTCGTGATCGAATTGAGATCGGTCGTCGGCGCGCTTGCCATCGCCAGCACTTCGCCCGTCGAGGGTTTGATCATCACCACAAGACCGGCCTGAGCGTTCGTTTGCGCGATGCCTTTTTTCAATTCCTCTTCGGCGATCGACTGATACGTGAAATCGATCGTCAGGAATACCGAATGGCCGTTGACAGGTTCCTGTCGTGGATAATCTGTCGAGGGCCGTTTGCGGCCAAGTCCGTCTCGCTGCATGATGACGAACCCGTCCGCTCCTTTGAGCACCGGATCGAATTCGCGCTCGATGCCGCTGATGCCCGCGCTCTGGCTGTTGACGCCGCCGATGATCTGCGCTGCAAATTCACCGTAATGATAGAGCCGTACCGGCTCATTCATCTTGATTACGCCTGCCATTTTTCCAAGAGGAATCTTCGACGCCACATCGGGTCTGACATGCCGCTCAAGGTACACGAAGCTCCTGTTGCTTTGGAGTTTTTGGCGGTACTCGGACTCCGGTTTTCCTGTCGAGAGCGAAAATTGCTTTGCGATGAAGCGATCGTCATCTTCCACTATCTGCGGATTGGCGCTGAACGAGACGAATGTGGATGTCGAGGCGAGAATATTGCCGTCCCGATCGTAGATCGATCCACGGACCGCAGGCAGCGTCACGCGCGCCTCATATTGCTTGCGCGCGGCCTCCCTGTACGTAGAGGAGTCGACCACCTGGATCATCACGAGACGAAACGCGACAAGCAGAAAGAGACTGACGAATGCAACTTTCACAATCGTGAGTCTCCGCCTGTAGCGGGCTGCGGGATCGGCCGGAAACCATCGTTCCATGTGTGATTGAAAGTTCATCGGCTCTGTGATGAAAGTGCCTCGATGCGCGCGTGATCGATCTCAAACCATGCGGGCGCTTCGCCCGGATTGATCATGTCTGCCTTCTCGACGGCAAGCTGCGTGATACGGTCCAAATTTGATTTTCTGTTGATATCGGCGCGCAGCACCTCGTTCGTGCTGATGATCGTATTATAGCGCATCGTAAGCTCATTCATCTCGCGGCCCATGCGGAGCACGGCAATGACCGTGCTTGTATAGAACAGGCAACCAACGACGAAAAAGAAGACAACGAGCATGATCGTCGAGGTCTTCGTCTTTTTCACAGCGGGCTTGCGCTCCGGTCTTGCCGCGTAGCCGGGAGTCGCCGCCTGCGGATCGTAGAGCACGGCGTCGCCCCCGTAGATCGGCCGGTCCTTGAAGAGCGGGATCTGCACATCCGCGTTATTGATCTCTTTGTATCCGCCTTTTGCCATCTTACACCTTCTCTGCCACGCGCATTTTCGCGCTCCGCGAACGCGGATTGCGTTGCTGCTCTTCTTCCGATGCAACGATCGGCTTCCGTGTCACCAGGCGCAGCGCCGGCACGCGCGGCGTATCCGGAATGAGCTTGTGTCCCGACGGAACACTCGTCGCGGCCTGGTCTGTAAAATAATTTTTCACAATGCGGTCTTCGAGCGAGTGATACGAGATCACCACGATACGGCCGCCGGACGCCAGCGCCTCCACCGCATCGCGCAGGATCGTCTCGAGCCGTCCCAGCTCGTCGTTCACTTCAATTCTCAGCGCCTGAAACACGCGCGCAAGCGACTTTGTCAGATGCTTGCCGCCCACACACTGCTCGATGATCGCGGACAATTGCTTCGTCGATGCGATCGGCTCAGTGCTCCGCGCGGCAACAACCGCGCGGGCAATGCGGCGAGAGGCATGCTCTTCGCCGTATGTGAAGAAGAGATCGGCGAGCGACGTCTCGTCGTATTCATTGACCACACGCTGTGCGGTGAGCGGCTGGCGGACGTCCATGCGCATATCCAGCGGCGCATCCGATCGAAACGTAAATCCTTTTTCGCGTTCATCAAGCTGGTACGACGAGACTCCGAGGTCCAGTAACAATCCGTTGATGTCGTGCAGTGCGTGGGAGTGGAGAATGGAACGGAGGAACACCGTATTATCGTGGACCAACATCACACGCGGCATAAACCGCGCCAGCCGTTGTCGGGCTTCCTGCTGG
This sequence comes from Bacteroidota bacterium, assembly GCA_035298825.1. Taxonomy (GTDB): domain Bacteria; phylum Bacteroidota; class Ignavibacteria; order UBA10030; family UBA8401; genus CAISDA01. Next base: position 5,485 of record DATGXR010000008.1, on the reverse strand, counting down.
GCATCGGCGTCCTGATCGATGCCGATGAGCATCCCCTCCGGATAAATTCGTTCACAAATCCGTTCTGCATGTCCGCCGCCGCCGAGCGTTCCGTCGACGTACACCCCGTCGCGGACAGTCACCAGCATCTCTACTGCTTCATGCAGCAACACCGGAATATGGTATGAATCTTCCACTGTCTCTCGCTCAGCCTTCAAATGACTGCGACCACACAGCCGCCGCAATGTCTTCGTAGCTTTCGGCTCTGGCCGCCTGATACTCGGCGTAGACGGAAGGATTCCATACTTCGATGTGGCCAAGCACACCGATAATTTTTACATCGTTTTCAATTCGGGCAAATTGCAGCAGGTCTTTTGGCAGCATCAGGCGCGATGCCGAATCGATCTGCACTTCCGTCGCCAGCTCAAGCAGCGTGCGCATGAACTGGCGATGTTTCGGATTGGAGGTGTGCAGCTTCCTGATCGATTCTTCAAGCAGCAGCCATTCGTCGTTCGGATACACAAAGATGCACGTTTCGTACCCCCGCGTCAGGACAAACGTATCCCCCGCTTCCGGGGCGATGTTCTTGCGCATCTTCGCCGGAAGATTGATACGGCCTTTTGAATCGACGGTAAATTGGTACGAACCTTTGAAGGACGACATTGGAACCTGTATTCTGCATTTTGCGGAAAATAGTGCGCTTTTGGCACACTTTTAACCCACTTTATCCCACTTTCCAACACAAAATTTAGGGAATATTCGATCAAAGTCAAGTGAATTTGTACTTATTTTTGACGAATGATCACATGCAAAACAGGCCGTGTGTGAAAACTACTCGGGAGGAAGGAGGATATGGCGGTCGAGCAACTCGTCGTGAAGCGCCCGGACGTCTGTAAAGATGACACCCTGCATGCCGGCAGCGATGGCGGCGTCAATATTTTCTTTCAGATCGTCGATGAAAAGAATCTCGCCGGGCGCGCAGTTGAGCGCGTCGATGACATGCCGGTAGATCGCAGACGAAGGTTTTGCCGTGCCGATCTCGTAGGAAAGAAATCGCTGCGTGATCTTCCGGACCGTGGCACAGTCGCGTTCCGCCTTTTGAAAATGCGCAAGGCTCGTGTTCGAGAGCATCGCCGTGCGGCAGCGCGTCTCCACGCGACCGATCAATTCGACCATGCCGGGAATGTCGCGCCCGATGATCTCGTTCCATGCAAACAGCAGATGCTCGCGCGTGAAGCGCTTGCCGAAAATCAGATAGAGGCGATCGAGAAATTCACGTGTCGAGAGTTTCCCGGTTTCGAACAAATGCGCCGCAAGCGCCGTCTCGTCCCTGTACGGCGCGCGCGACTCGGGACTCGTGAGACCGAGCGCGTTCGGGAATGCGTCAAAATCAATCGTGACAAGCACGCGTCCAAGATCGAATACGACTGCAGTAATGTTATTCATGAGTGTATTTACATGTCTGTTGATTGGATGGACGCATCCCGGGGAAGCGTCCGCTTTTTTCATTTATAGCCGTTATTGCAGATGCGTCAGGACGGCGCGCGCCTCGGCGATGCGCTCGATGCCTGTGCGATTTTTCAGCAGCACGGTGAGATACAAACTCTTCTCGGCCTGCTTGAGCGTGATCGCGTACTGCGGAGCCGCCGAAGCCTTGTCCATCATCGCCTGAAAGCGGCCGCTTTCATAGAAGGCGTTCTCCTTCTCTCCCGGCAGATACAACCGGAGCGTGCGCTGATTGATCTCCACTTTTTTCAATCCCGCGTCCGCCGCCAGCACGCGCAGCTGCGCCAGGGCGAAGAGGTTGTCGACTTCGGGCATCGCAGCGCCGAACCGGTCGACCAGCTCGAGGCGGATGTCGTCCGCTTCGCGGATCGTCGAGGCGCGATAGAGCCGGCGGTAAATATCCAGCCGCTCCGAATCGTTCTCGACGTAGATGTCGGGAATATACGCCTCGATATCCGCCTCGATCTGCGCCTCGCCCGCCTTCTTTTGCGCCGGCTCGTGCGCAAAGAGCGCCGAGAATTCCTGTTCCTTCAATTCGGCAACGGCCTCCTCGAGGATGCGCGTGTACATCTCGAAGCCCATTTCCATGATGAAGCCGCTTTGTTCAGCGCCGAGCATATTGCCCGCGCCGCGGATTTCAAGATCGCGCATGGCAAGATTGAATCCGCTTCCGAGCTCGGTGAATTCTTCGATCGCCTGCAGCCGCCGCAGTGTCTGCTTCGGCAGCGTCGCAATCGGCGGCACAAGCAAATACGCATAGGCCTGCACGTTCGACCGGCCCACGCGCCCGCGCAATTGATAGAGCTCGGCCAGGCCGAAGTGATCGGCACGGTTGATAATGATCGTATTCACGCTCGGAATATCAACGCCCGATTCGATGATCTTCGTGGTGACAAGCACGTCGAATTTCTTCTGCAAAAAATCCATCATCACTTTCTCGAGCTGATGCGCGTGCATCTGTCCATGCGCCACATGAAAACGCGCCTCGGGAATGAATTCCTGAAACACCTCTGTCAGCGCATCGATCGAATGAATGCGGTCGTTAACGATGAAGACCTGCCCGCCCCGGTGCAGCTCCTTCAGCACGGATTCGCGGATGATCCGCTTGTCGAAGGCGGCAATCTCCGTCTGAATCGGCAGACGATTTCTGGGCGGCGTATTGATCAACGAGAGATCGCGCGCGCCCATGAGCGAAAAATTCAGCGTGCGCGGAATGGGCGTCGCCGTCAGCGTGAGCGTGTCGACAGAGATCTTCATCGCGCGCAGTTTTTCCTTCGCTGCCACGCCGAAGCGCTGCTCTTCATCGACGATCAACAGTCCCAGATCCTTGAATGCGATGTCCTTCGACAAGATCCTGTGTGTGCCGATCAAAATATCGATCGTCCCCTGCTTCAGACTCGCGAGCGTGGACTTCTGTTCCTTCGGTGTTCGGAAGCGCGACAAAAGTCCGATCCGAATCGGATACCGGTTCAACCGGTCGGTGAACGTGTTGAAGTGCTGCTGGGCAAGAATCGTCGTGGGCACAAGAATGGCGACCTGTTTGTTGTTCATCACCGCCTTGAATGCCGCGCGCACGGCCACTTCCGTCTTGCCGAAGCCCACATCGCCGCAGACCAAGCGGTCCATCGGATGCACGCTTTCCATATCCGCTTTCACCTCGCCTGTGGCGCGGGCCTGATCGGCCGTATCGTCGTACATAAACGAGGCTTCCATCTCCTTCTGCCAGTGCGTATCGGACTGGAAGGCGAAGCCGGGTTCGTTCTTGCGTTTTGCGTAAAGCAGGATCAGATCGCGCGCGATGTCCTTGATCTTTTTCTTCGTGCGCGTCTTGAGACGTTCCCAGTCAGCCGAGCCCAGGCGATTCATCTTCGGCACATGGCCTTCGGATGACGAATACTTTTGCAGCCGCGTGATGAAGTTCAGATTGACAAAGAGCGTGCCGCCCTCGGCGTATTCGAGCTTCGCCACTTCCTGCTCCACACCGCCGACATTGATCTTCTGCAGGCCGAGAAATTTTCCAATGCCGTGATCGACATGCACAACGTAATCGCCACGCCTGAGCGTCTGCAGTTCCTTCTGTGAGATGCCCTTGAATCTTCGGCGCTTTGCCAGTCCCCGGCGCTTGATGCGCCCGAAGATTTCATGCTCCACAAAGAAGGCAAGCTTGGCTTCGGGATAGACGAATCCCGCATGCATGGCCTCCGTAATGTAGCGGATCGCACGCACAGCCGGAAGCGCCGCGGCGCCGGCTTTTTCTTCTTCGGCTTCCTGCAACAGCGCATCGAGATCGATTTCATCCTCCGTTGCAAGTTCCTGCTGCTGCGATTCATCCTCCTCTTCCGCTCTCGGTTCTTCAGGCAGCACGTCATCATCGTCGAACCGTTCAGAGCGTCGTTTTTTCGGCGCCCGCCGCGAACCCGCATGCGCCTCTTCGATCAGTTCGCGGATACGCTCGGTCTCCTCCTTCGTTTCCGATGCAAGGACGATCTCGTAGCCTTTTTGATGCAGCGCGCTGACGGCCTCGATCAGCGCCTTGACGCTGCCGTTGACGGCCGGCTGGTGCGATGAAGCGAAATCGATCGTTGTCTCGTCGGCCTGCGACAGCACGCTGAAGTAATAGACAGGATGGCGGGAGATGGACGCCGAGATCTCGTCGTACGAAAACTCCAGAGGAACGCCCTCGTCGTCGAGCTCCGTCAACTCCTTCTCGATCAATGCGGGATCGTCCGCAAGGATCGTAATACCGGAAGAAAGATAAGAGAAGAACTCGTGCCGCTCTCCCTGCGCCGGCCCTGCAGGCATCTGACGCTGTGTTGTGAGATCCTCTTCCTCGGTCTTGTTCGACGCACCGGAAGACTTGATGCGCGAGAGGTCGGGGATGATGCTCACCCCCTGCAGATCGCGCACCGAACGCTGCGAGAGCACGTCGAACTCGCGGATCGATTCGACCGTGTCGCCCCAAAACTCGATGCGCACCGGATTGTCGCCGATGAACGGGAAGACATCGATGATGCCGCCGCGCACCGCGAAGTCGCCATAGGTTTCGACAACCTGCTTGCGCTCGAAGCCGAGCAATGCAAGCTTGTCGAGAAATGCCTGGAACGGTGTTTCGGATCTCAGCGCAAGTTCAATGACTGCGTCCTTGAATTCCTTTTTCCCCGGCACGCCGAAGGCAAGCGCCGATGCATGCGTGATATAGATGCCCGGCATGTTCGCGCTGAGCGCCTTCAGTGTCTCGACCTGGCTGATCGGGGCGGACATGTTGAGCACCTGGGCGTCGTGCGCCGACTCGACAAGATAGAGCCGCACATCGGCGTCGCCTGCGAGCATGGCGCAGTCGTCGCGCAATTTCTCGGCGTCATCTTTTTCAGCACAGACCACAAGCAGCTGGCCCTGAAATTCGGCATAGAGATGCGCAGCCACAAACGCGCGCAGCGATCCGGCGATCCCCTTAAGCCAGATGGGACGTCCCGACACGGGTTCGCCGGATGTGAGCTGAACGAAACCGGGCGTTGAAAATATTTTTTGCTTGATCTCTTCGATCATCGTCGTATGCGTGTGTCTGTCAAATCCATGACTGCAGGAATGGCTGATGCTTCACCGGAGTAAATTCGACGATGCGGTGCGTCGCGGCCTGATGAAGCGCGTACGGATCGCGTGAAAAATATTCCGCGATCGCTTCGGCAGACTCGGCGCGCGCGATGACAATTCCTCCCGTACGCGGCGTCATCGGTCCCGAGCATAAGAGCAGTCCGCGGTCATATCCCAGTTGCAGATACGCCCGGTGTTCCGGAAGCAGTTCCTCAATGCGCGCAAGAGGCGCTGTGTATGTGATCTCGACAAGATAATGTTTCATGGTTTTTTTTTCTTCTGTTGTTTAGTGTCAGTATATAGATGAGGATGAGGAATGATGAACCGTTGAGACATTCTTCCCCACGAGCAAAGAGTACCGTGTTCAGCCGCCCGGCTTCAGGATGACGCCCTTGTTTTTATGGCCGTT
>DATGXR010000007.1:0-2014 GCA_035298825.1 Bacteroidota bacterium | reverse complement strand
CCGATTACAGAAAAATTGACCATCGTAAAGAAATCGGTTCTCTTTGAAGTATTGCCACCTGATTTGGAGACAACTTCAGTCTGCAGGTGATGCTGTGCAAGATAATTTTTGATTCCGGCCAGAGGCGTGATCTTCAACGACGCTTCGACTTCTCCCGAATAATCTCCCAGTTCAACCTTATCAGCCTGGGGACCAAGTATGGCAAGTTTCTTCATCGCACCGGCAGCAAGCGGCAGCGCCTTTTTTCCCGTCTTTTGAATCACATCATTTTTCAGCAGCACAGGGGTCTTCGTTGCAATCTCAAGCGCAAGAGCGTTATGAGCAGGAGCATTGATAACACTTGATGTGATACTGGCATAGGGAACCATCGGGCGGGGATCGAATTCACCGAGTCTCATGCGTATCGCATAAATATTCACCAACGCCTTGTCGATCTCGGCTTGTGTGATGAGTCCCTTCGCCAGGGCATCGAGCGCGCTCGATTGATAGACGCCGCCGCAATCGTTATCGACACCGGAGCGGAGTCCCATCGCCGTTGCCTCGGCATTATTTTTTGCATAATGGTGTCCGCGGATCATATCATCGATCGCGCCGCAGTCACCTGTGACATATCCATCCATTCCGTACGTTCGCCGCACAACCGTATCGACAAGATATTTGCTTGCCGACATCGGCACGCCGTTGACGGCGCTGTAGGCGGTCATGATTGCAGGCAGCTTGTCTTTTTCAATCATCGTGCGATAGGGCAGAAGATAAAATTCGCGCATGTCGCGGTCGTCCATATTGGCGCTGCCGGAATGGCGGTTGAACTCCGTGTTGTTGGCGAAGAAATGCTTGCCGCAGGGAACGGCTTTCAGGTACCGGGCATCGCTACCCATCAGTCCGCGGACGAAGCCGCCTCCGATCTGCGACACAAGAAACGGATCCTCTCCGAATGTTTCGGCGGTTCTTCCCCAGCGCGGATCTCGTGCCGGTTCAATCACCGGGGACCAGTATGTGAGTGTAAAAATAAGATCGTGATTGAATCCGCGTGCTTCATCGGCGATCACGTCGGTTTCACGCTTGACCAGATCGGGATCCCAGGCGCAGCCGATTGCGACACTGTTCGGGAACGATGTGGCGGTCATCCCACTGTTGTTATTTCTGCCCATCACGCCATGAAGCGCTTCGCCCCACACATCGTATTTGTTAATTCCCAGACGGGGAATCGGCGGCATCGTGTTGCCCAGCTGGCTCTGCTTTTCCTCGGGCGTCATCCGCGACACAAGATCGGCGGCACGCTCCTTGAATGAATACGTGGGATCAAGATAGATCGGTTTTTTTTGTTTCTCTGCGGCTGCAGAGTAATGGGCCAGCGCAAAACACGCGCATATCACACAAACGAGTTTGGAAAAGTTGGAGTTCATAGCGCACTTGAATTTATGTATATAGGACGGGAACGTGAATGTTGTTTTTAATCGCTTCGGGTAAATTCCCCGCCGCTTGCGGCGAAAATAAATATCGACCATCAAGATACCCCGCAGCTTACTGCGGAAAGATTTTTATATATACGCACACGCGAATTACTTGTCATGCTTTTTCAATACAGCGACAAATCCGCCTCTTGGGAGGCAGTCGATTCTCATCTTCTCTCCAGCCTTGATCTGTTTCGTTTCGAAGGCGAATGATGTCGAATCGGCGCCATCTTTCATGAGCTGTATCGAGAAACGTCCCTTGCCAAGAAAAGCAAGGTCGACATCCAGCGTCTGCGCCTCATCCTTACCGTTCAGGCCGCCAATGTACCACTGCGATCCTTTTCTTCGCGCCATAACGACTTTTTCTCCCGGATACCCGTCCAGGAGTTTCGTGTCGTCCCAGCTCACGGGCACTGTTTTCAAAAACTCTTTCGGTTCAGCCGGCAGCGCACGATAAGCCGAGGGACGATCGGCAAAATGCTGGAGGCCTGATTCGAAGACAACCGAGAGGGCAAGTTCGTGGCCGTATGAGGTGATGTGCGGATGCTGTGAATTTGAAA
>DATGXR010000006.1:0-1837 GCA_035298825.1 Bacteroidota bacterium | reverse complement strand
AATCCCGTCCCGCCGATGAGCATGAGGATGGGATTGAGATACCACACCCGATCAAAAATTTTCAATCCGATGAACAGCGCCGGCGGAAAAAACGCATAGAGCATGATCGCGATGTCCATGAACGAGAACGACTGTCCCTGATAATTGAACCACGCGCTCGTCGCAATTTCAAATCGCTGGCGATGAAACGTCGTTCGCAGCAAAATGAGAAAAATCGACGATCCGCAACTGAACAGATATAACGCGAGAATATTCACGGCATACCTGCTCTCGAAAAAGAACGCATCAGCAACCGCAATGAGGATGGCGCCGAACGTCGTCATCGCCACAGCGATCGCATACTTCCTCCTGAAAAACTTCGACCATGTGCCGGGCAACGCCGCAAGCCGATCGAAAAATGTGCTCTCGGCCATGCAGCTAAGCTGTGCCCATATCCCCGAGAACATAAAGAAATAGAGCGACAGGAAAAGGTATGGCAGGATCGCACCGCCGGCTCCGTCGGAATGTCTGTTGACATTGAGCATCTGCAGCACGAGGTTGGGACCGAAGAATCCGTACATCATGATCATCATCGTTTTCAATCGCTTGTTCCTGTAGACCACCAGCCATTCGAAACGCCACCCCGGAATGTGCGCGATCGCCGAATTGTCGATCGTCACCGTCGTTCCCGATACGGTCATACGGTCGAGATACATGAGCGACTTGATTTTCTGGAAGACGATCGTGCCGAGCACGCCTAATGCGATCGCAGGTATCGCAAGCGGAAGAGGATTCCCGCTGCTGAGTGCGGCGAAGAACGCAGTGACAGCCTCGCGCAGGATGGGCAGATGCAGGTATTCAAGCGCGCCGACAATCGCCAGGGTGACTCCCACAACGGCAAGCGTGAACGCCATCCGAGCGAATGTTGCGGCATACAGCACAAGCATCGTGTTGATGCAAAGAACGAAGATGATGCCGCACAGCCACAAGAGTCCCGCGCCTGCCACGCCCGAATTCGAAACTGTGAACATTCCCCACAATCCGAGGCCGATCGCGTTGACGGGATTGATGAACGATTTCACAATCAGATATCGCGCAATTGTTCCGCGGCCGATATTGCAGTGAAGATATTGCTGAATCACCGTGGCGGGAATCGTCGTCATCACGATGCGAATCAGCGCATCGGCGAAGAAGTATCCCCACAACATCCTGTTGACGATCGTCACCGGATCACTGCCCGGAGATTCTTTCCGAAGGATCTCCGGAAAGAAATACCCCGCTCCCATGACCTGAAGAAGCACGATTGTCATGAGCACGCCCCACAGAATTTTCAACCAGATCGTCTGTCCCGCCATCGGACTGCGCAAGATCGATCTCCATTCGTTGACAAGAAAATCTTTTCCTGTGATCATCTGCGTCATGCTCCAAAATATTGTTGGAGTTCGCACAGCGTCTCGGGCGTCGTCGCGTCATCTTTGATGATTCTTCCCCGTTCGATGAGGGCGATGCGGTCGCACAGCGTAGTGATGTGCGAGAGGTCATGACTTGAAATGAGCAGCGTCGTCGTTTTCTGCGCCGCCATATCCTTCAGCATCTTCATGAGCTTGATCTGTGATGAAGGATCGAGATTGGCGAACGGCTCGTCCAGCAGCAACACTTTCGGCTGCACCATCATCGCCGCGGCAATGCCGATTTTCCCCTTGTTGCCCGATGAATATTCCCGAATGAGCTTCTTCTGCTTCAGCACGTCCCCGTTGAAGAGCGGTTCGAATATTCGGAGCCGCTCCTGAATCTCCGCCGGGGACAATCCATACGCCTTGCCGACGAATGAAAAATATTCCTCAGGCGTGAGAAAGCT
>DATGXR010000005.1:0-18530 GCA_035298825.1 Bacteroidota bacterium | reverse complement strand
ATTGGATAATGTGCGCCGCGCATACCGAAAATATTCTTCGCATTGGTGCGATAATCGGGGATGAGACTTTCAACCCAATCGAAGTACGCCATCTCGCCTTCGATGTAATTGCCGATGGAAATCGGCGCAACCTGCAGGTTCGTATTGACATTCGTAAGAGCCGTCACGCTGCGATATTTGCCGGTCGTGATGATAAACCAGTACCGGCACATCTCGAAGAACGTTTTCAGAAATGCGCCCGAATACCCTGAGCTCGATCGCTGATCGGATAACAGCTCCTCGGCTGACAGGCCGTATTTGGAAGAGTCACCGAAATCTACAGTCACGCGATTCAGCATTTCGGATTGAACCTTGCGGGCTCGCTCCAACAGCGACTTATAGTCCGGTGTGAGCGCTTCGAGCGACTGTCGGACGGCTTCGACGTTGTCTTCGCTATAGTCGGGTAAATATTCAATGCGTGTGAGTAACATGACAGACGAGGCATTCTCCACCGCAAGCGTGTCGCCATCCATGCGAGCCGAGCCGCCATCGCGGACCACACGTGTGATATTGGCGAAGCCCCTGTTGTCAACTGAAGTGTCTATGCGGCCCTTGATGATCAGCCGCTGTTCGTTGAAATCGGTCTGCGTCGGACTTGTGCTGCCGCTTCCCCCCTGCGCTCCTCCGCCTCCAACTATCCCAGGCGGACTTTGCATTCCTCTGCCGCCACGCGCCGCGGCTTCCGACATTTTAATACGAACATTCACCGATTGTCCCCCGGGTGCGATGAGCCATTGCACAACGACATGATCGGGCCGTGAAACAAATGTCCTGCGCACCCAGTCGCCACGCTCGTCGGTCCAGAGCACCTTCACCTCGGTGCTTTCGAAATCAACCGTGCGGAGATAGTTTGTGACCGATTCGCTTTTTGGCAACTCAAGAAGCATGGTGAATCTCGCGAAGCCGAATCCGCCCATCCCACGCGTGACTGGTTTTTTCTGCCATTCATTATAGGCCAGCATTGCAGCGTCCTTATATTTCCCTTCCAGCATCATGTGCCGCACCTGCGGGAAAATATGTGCGATGTTGGGCGCCTCTAAAGATTTCTTGCGTGGTGTAAAAATACTCTCGTGGCTGAATGGAATCTGTTCTGTAAACGGATTGCCTCCCACCTCGATATTGACAGTGCCATTGCCGGAACTGAGACCTTCACCGCCAGGCTCGAGACAGCAAAATCCGCGGTTCGGAACAATGTTCCGCTTTCTCCGCTCCTCAAGCGACATTGCCGATATCTTCAGTGCAGAATTCAGTTTTGTTTGAGCGAAGATGGGTTGACCGGGTAAATACTTCTCTGCCCGCACCCTGGTAAGATAGTCGGCCGAACGAATGTCCTTCTGTGATACACCTGATTGTGTTTGATTCTGGCCGGGAGTCGGAGAGGATGGTTGGGAATTTTCTTTGGTGGTCGCAAATAAGGGGAACGGCTTGAGTGAACCAAAGAGGCCGGCAGCAATAGCACCGGACCGGAGAAAAATTCTGCGCTTCATAATTACCCTTTGTGGTGAGCATCCCGGCAGACCTGTGAGCGTTTCCGCTCAGCAGGTTTGCGAAAAAGAATTACAAGCAGATTTTTGTCACACCATAATAATAAAAAAAAAGGAAAAAAAAGCCCCAATCGAAAAAAAGATTGAGGCTGAAAGATTGAGGCTGTGTGGGAAGTGAAATTGAAGCGTCATTCGAACAGCATGACTCGTCCCGGATCAACCCGGTTCAATTCCTTTGTCAGGTTGCCGCGATAGACTTTTTCGCGATGTTTCGTCGATGTGCATTTCGAGCGGGTGAGGGGTTTGACGAAAACCTCGAACGTATGCGGATGATAGATGACCAACAGTCCGTGATTGCCACCCACGCGCGATGAGATCACAGGAATCGATTCGGTTGCAAGAAACTCGTTAATGAACGAAATATTCATCGCGCCCACCATCAACAGACGATTTCCGGTTTGAAACATATCGGCGCCGCCAAAAATTTTTGCCTCGATTGACAATCGGTGCGCACCCTGTTTCATCATTTCATTGATGAGCTTTTCCATCGCATTCACGCCATACCGCGTCGAGAGTCCCGGATCATCCGTGCTGCCCGGCAGCAAAAAATGATTCATCCCGCCGATGTGTGAGACCGGATCGAAGAGGCAGGCGGCGATGCACGAACCGAGGACGGTTTTGACCCGGACGGGGTCCTTGCTCACATGAAGATCGCCGATATGGATGGTCACAATCGGCAATCGATGCGCGTGCATCTCCCCCATCCTCGGCGCCTTCATTCGGTGGCGCGTCGGCATACGCGTTCTCCTTTTCTCTATCGTGCCCGATGCAACGCTTCACCGGCGATCGACTGAAGCGGCATAATTTTGTCGACCCCGCCGAGTTTGATCGCTTCCGCGGGCATCCCGAATACAATACTCGTCGCCTCATCCTGCGCGATGGTGTACGCACCAGCCTCTTTCATTTCCTTCATTCCCTTGGCACCGTCATCGCCCATTCCTGTCATGATGACGCCAATTGCATTCTTTCCCGCATAGCGCGCCGTCGATCGGAACAACACATCGACCGACGGACGATGGCGCGACACGAGCGGACCCTCTTTCACTTCCACAAAATATCGCGCGCCGCTGCGCTTCAACAGCAGATGCTTGTTGCCGGGGGCGATGAGCACGCGACCCCTGATCACCGAATCGTTCGACTCCGCTTCTTTCACGGTTACCTTGCAGAGTTTGTTGAGTCTGTCGGCAAACGAGCGCGTAAAATTCTCCGGCATATGCTGCACGATCACCACACCAGGTGAATCGCTCGGCAGCATTTCAAGGAACACGCGCAGCGCGTCCGTCCCTCCGGTCGATGCGCCGACGGCGATGATCTTTTCAGTCGTCTGCACCATCGCCGTTGTTGACCCTCGCGCAAGCATGACGTCGGCGTTCAGCTTGGGAACGATTTCTTCCCTCGCCACGATCCTCTTCCTCGCGCCTGCACGGAACGCCGCCTTCACGGCATCGCAAATCGTGATGCGCGATTCCTCAATGAATGCCTTCGTGCCCAATTGGGGTTTGGCGATGATTTCGACGGCGCCGCATTCGAGCGCCTTCCATGCCGACTCCGATCCCTTGCCCACGAGGCTCGAAATGATGATGACCGGAATGGGATGCTGCGCCATGAGTTTCTGCAGGAACGTCAGACCGTCCATGCGCGGCATTTCCACATCGAGCGTGATCACATCCGGCACTTCCTTCGCGATACGGTCGACGGCAATGTACGGATCGCCTGCCGTTGCGATCACTTCGATGCCCTGATCGGACGACAACACCTCGCTCAACGCTGCGCGAACAACGGAGGAATCGTCGACGATAAGAACTTTAATACGTTCGGCAGGCATTATCGCAGTACTTTTTTCACTACATCCACTAACTGCGTGGCGTTAAACGGCTTGACAATCCACCCGGTAGCACCCGCCGCCTTGCCTTCCTGTTTGGCGGAATCCTGCGATTCGGTGGTCAGCATGATGATGGGAATGAATTTCAGCTTTGTCAGCTTTCGCACCTCGCGGATCAATTCGATCCCATTCATGTTGGGCATATTCAAATCCGTGATGACCATATCGACATTCGTGGCGGCGAGTTTTGTCATGGCGTCTTTGCCATCGGCGGCCTCCACCACCTGATATCCGGCTTGCGTCAGCGTAAACGACACCATTTGACGAATACTTCGCGAATCGTCGACACTTAAAATTACTTTCGGCATTCTGCAATCTCCTCGTTAATGGCTCATCACGACATTAAAATAATTCAACCGATCCCGCCCCGTCAACGCTCCTGCCTTCGGCAGTGGTGTCGCCGCTGATGTACGCGGCGTGTGTATTTCGTTCCGCATGCATCGTGTACCGTTCTTTCATTTCAACAAGACGCCGGTCGACTTCGGAAATGACGAACGCCGGCGCAACCGCCCGCGCCTCCTGACTGATTGTCCCAAGGAGGCGCTCGATCCGTTCCACTGTTTCGCACACGGCGCGTGTGTCTCGCACACTTGCGGCCATGGCATCAAGATCTTTTCTCAACACGGACGACGACTGCGCCGTCTGTTCCAGCATGCTCTTGCCGAGCGCGCTGCTGGATGAAAATTCGGAGATCAGCGTGCGCAGATTCTCAGTCATTGTATCGATCAGCGATTCTGTATCGCGCGAGATCTCAGAGTTCCTTGCCAATTCCCGCATCTCCTCCGTTTTCCGGACAAGACCGCCAATGCTCTGTACGACTTCAGCGATATGGATCTCCGCCATCGTCGAGATGCGCTGGATCGATTCGGCGATCACGCCGAGTGCCGCGCCGCGTTCACGCGTCTTGGCGGCACGCACACGCGAATTCAGGGCGAGCAATTCCACCTCGTCTCCCGCTTCGCTCATTTGTTCCATGAATGTTCGCATATTCGAGACGACCGTTTCGATCTGCTCGAGCGAATCGAGAAATTCATGCAAGCCCCGTTCTCCCTCGATGAGCGCTTGCGTCACCTGCTGGAGGTTTGCGCCGATGAGGCTGAAAAATGTCGGATTGTCGGAGCCGGCACAACCGATTGCTTCCCGGCTTTCGGTCTGCATCTGCGCAATGGTGTCCGAAAGGCTCCCGAACGACGAGACGACAGCCAGAACTGCATTCATGAATTCGACACGGGCGCACCGGAGCTGCGCAGGCTGCAATTCGCAGACAATGATCAGGTACGGCAAGGCGTCGTCTTCCTCACCGCTTGTGAGTCGCGCGTGGAGATCTTTCAGCGCGTCAATAACGTGTTCAATCTGCTGACGCGTGATGTCGTGGAATTGAAGGGCTCCGACAATCGTATTGATGCTCTGCAGCGAATTCCCCGACTGACTGCTGATATTCGCGACTTCCTTCACGAACACGTCATGCTTTTCGCGAAGCAGACGCAGATCCTCATTCATGGTCCGTGCGACTGTGAGCTGCAATCCCTTCTGCGTTGACCGGAGGCGGACAAGGTTCTGCTCATTCATCTTCACGATACCGAAGATCGTCTTGATGCTGACTTGGACTTCCTTCGCCTTCTTCGAGATGTTCTCGCCGAGCGTCGTTACCTCGTCGGCGAGATGCTCGAAGCCCATATTGATCAACCCCAGTCTCTCGGTTTCAATGCGCGTCGTGATGCCCATGATGCGCAACTGGGACACGAGCCGATCGAATTCTCTCAGTGTTCCGGGCAGACTCTCCATGATCTTCATGACGGCGCACAGATGCTCGACTGCATAACTCGACGTGGTCTCGAAATTTCCGAGGAACCGTTCCGATGTTTCGGTGATCTCATCCAGCGTCGTCGTGCACTGCCCCTGCCCCTGCGATGTGTATGTGTCCATCACCTGTGCAAGGTTGTGCGAGATCTCCGTCGAACGGCCGTGGATATTCTGGAGCTCCGATCCAACGGAGAGGAACCCATCCTCCGTTTTCTTATTCAGCTCCTCGAGAACGTCGATACTCTCGAGAATGCCGGCGAGCCATTCCTCACGTACTACCATACGGTCCGTTTCGCCGCGCTGCGTTTCGTCATTGCCCTTCTTTGCTGGAATATCGTTGTTCATCGCCTGCTTCCCGACTCGGTAATACGAAGGATCGTTTTGTGAATATCGCCCCGCACCATCTGTTTATTAATGCAAAATCAGTGCCATACGCTACAAAAAAAGAATTGTCATAATTTCCGGCGAATATCATGGACATCGAATTTACCGCGATGTCCGTATATGGCCATTATTGCGCATCTGAACGTCAGCATCAGTATTTGCGATAAATTGTGGGGGCGACTGATTCCACATGCAACGACACGCCATTCAGCGATTCCGAATGACCAAGGAAGAGATACCCGCCCGGTTGCAGATATTGAAAGAGATGCGTAAGAATCTCCACCTGTGTTTGCTTTTCAAAATAAATGATGACGTTCCGGCAAAAAATCACCTCGAATGTGCCGTCGATATTAAACTCTTGCTGAGTAAGGTTCAGTCTGCGAAATTCAACGCGCTCCCTGATTGACGGAACGATCCTCACCACATTCTTCATCGGATCTCTGCTTCGAAGCAAATATTTTTTTTTCAGGTTCATCGGTATCGCATCGATATCTTCGGTACGATACACGCCTTCGACTCCGTGCCGGAGAACGCGTGTGGAGATATCCGTTGCCAGCACCGACCACGTAAAACCCGGCTGCGCCTGAGCGTATTCCGACAACACCATGCCGAGCGTATACGCTTCGTGCCCGTACGACGATGCAGCGCTCCAGGCATGAAGGCGCCGATGCGTGAGCAGTCCCTCGTGTTCGAGTGTGGGGAGTGCCTGCCCTGTGAGAAATTGAAAATGATGCGGTTCACGAAAAAAATCGGTCTTATTCGTCGTGACCGCATTGATGAATTCACCAGATTCGTTCTCCTCGCCTGCGGCGCTGAAGAGATAATCGATATACTCCTTAAAATCATTCATCCCGAGGATGCGCAACCGCTTCTGCAGACGAGCCTGAAGCATTGTCATCTTGATTTCCGGAAACGAGATGCCGATCTGCGATGTGGCAAATTCGCTCAGTCGTTTAAATTCTTTTTCGGAAAGTGTTAGCATGGCTGCAGAGGAGCATCCTTTCTTGTCCAACCAATTGTACAGTGGTTCCCGGTATCACAGGCATCGGCGGCCGACGCACTTTCGATGCGTCAGCCGCCGTTCCTGAAGAACCGGTCTTACTCGTGTGTCTGTCCGACCGAGGATTGCACAGCGGCAAGTTCCTCTGTCGAGAAGATGCGCTCGATATCGAGAATGATGACGAATTTCTCGTCTCGTTTGCCCATCCCCTTGATGAAGTCGGTGTTCAGCTTCGTGCCGATCTTCGGCGCGGGCTGGATCGTTGACGGATCCATTTCGATCACCTCCTGCACCGAATCGGCGAGCGCGCCGATGATCGTCATCTCGCCCGCCATATGGATCTCGACGATGATGATACAGGTGTTGACGGTTGTTTCCGTGATTGCCATGCCGAACCGCAGTTTCAGATCCAGCACCGGCACCACATGGCCGCGAAGATTTATGACGCCGCGCATGTACTCCGGCGTCCGCGGAACTTTCGTTACCTGGGAGTACTCAAGAACTTCACGCACCTGAGCGATGTCCGTTGCAAAGACTTCGTCTTCCAATTTAAACGTCAGGTACTGAATTGTATCTTCAGCAGTGGTCGCACTCATATGTGGCTCCGTTAGTTAGGACAGCAGTGATCAATATTTTTCAAATTCAGCATCATCAGTATGATGGTTCGGCTCGTCGAGCACGACATACGCGCCCTTCGGCTTTTCCTTTACATCCGACGTTTTCGCTGCCGAGGCCAGGTGTTTCTTTGGCGTCGCTGCAAGACGCGGCGTTTGCGGGCGTTTGGCTGCATGCTCGCCGTTATGATGCGTGGCGCTCAGTTTGAAGAAGCCCAGAGCCTCCTTCATCTTTGCGGCTTGCGACGAGAGTTCCTCGCTTGTGGCCGACATCTGTTCCGACGCGGAGGCGTTCTGCTGTATCACCTGATCGAGCTGCTGGATTGCCTTGTTGATCTGTCCGACGCCCGTGGTTTGTTCCGCGCTTGCACTCGAGATCTCCTGCACGAGCTCGGCCGTCTTCTGAATATCGGGCACGAGTTTCGCCAGCATCTCGCCTGCCTTCACCGCAATTTCTACTGATGTGCCTGCAAGCTGGTTGATTTCGCCTGCCGCAGCCTGACTGCGTTCGGCAAGCTTTCGCACTTCGGATGCCACGACAGCGAAGCCTTTCCCATGCTCTCCCGCGCGCGCAGCTTCGATCGCTGCGTTGAGTGCAAGCAGGTTCGTCTGCCGCGCGATCTCTTCGATGATCGAGATCTTATTTGCGATCTTCTTCATCGCCTCGACGGTTTGCGACACCGAATCGCCGCCGATCTTCGCGTCCTGCGCCGAACGGCTGGCGATGCCGTCCGTCTGATGCGCATTGTCCGCATTCTGACGGATGTTCGATACCATCTGTTCGGTTGACGAAGAGGCTTGTTCCGCAGCCGCGGCCTGTTCAGTCGCGCCCTGCGACAATTGCTCGGACGTCGAGCTCAATTCGTTGCTTCCCGCGGCGACACTGTCGGCCGAACCGCTGATTTCAACCATCACCTTATCGAGCGCATCGCCAAGCGAATTGATGCTGTTCTTGATCGAGGAGAAATCTCCCTTGTAATCGGCCTTGATGCGCGCCGTCATATCGCCGTTTGCCATCTCGGTGAGCACCGTCCCGACATCATCGACAGTTTGGTGCAGTGAGTCACCGAGCGAGTTGATGTCTTTTTTCAGCACATCGAAATCGCCCTGATAATTCGCCGTAATGCGTGCATTGAAATCGCCTTCCATCATCTTCGAGACGACTCCGCCCACATCGCGAAGCGGTCCGACAACCGAGTCGAGCGTATCGTCGACGCCTTGTACGATCTTGCGGAAGTCTCCCTGATGCTTCGATGCGTCCGCACGTGTTCCGAGCTTTCCTTCGATACCGGCCTTGGCCAGCATGGCAGCGTCCGCGACAAGCGTATTGACCGCATCGATACAGACATTGAGATTATTCTTCAGCGTGTTGAAATCGCCGTTATACGAGTCAGTGATCTTCGCAGGAATATCACCCTTTGAAATGCGATCGACATAATTCGCCGCCACATTCAGCGGTCCAATCACCGCATCCAGACAGTCATCGACGCCCTGAACGATCTTGCGGAAGTCGCCCTGATGCTTCGACGCATCGGCTCGTGTGGCAAGCTTGCCTTCGACTGCCGCTTGCGAGAGCATATTCGCATCGGCCACAAGTGCGTTGATATTGCTCTTCAACAGCATCAGCCATTCGTGGATTTGATCGTCGCTTGAGGCCTTCGCCATTTGCGCCGACATATCGCCGTTTGCTATTTTTGTCACATAGGCAACCAAGTCCGTCAGCCATCCATGCACTCCATTGATGGCGTTTTTCATCTTCTCATGATCGCCCTTGCACTCGATCATCACTTTTTGCCTCAGATCGCCTCCGCGTATCAATCCGAGCACCCGGTTGCCCTCGCCGATCGGCAGAAGAATCGCATCGAGCATCGTGTTCACACCGCCAATCACTTCGGCGTAGGCTCCCTGGAACTGATCCGGTTTGCCACGCTCTGACAACAGACCGTCGCGTGAGGCTTCGGTCAGACGCTGCAATTCTTTCTGCAGTCCTTTCAGCACTTCGGTGGTCTTGATCAGGCTCTTGGCCAGCACATCGTTTTCCGATCGCACCTGCACCTTCATCGAGAAATCACCGGCTGCGATGCCGTTGGCGGCATTCGTCTGCTGCATGGTCGCATCGATGCATTGGTTCAGGTTGTTCTTGATCTCATTGAAATCGCCATTATACGAATCCGTGATCTTCGGCGGGATATCGCCCTTGGCAATGCGGTCCACATACTCTGCCGCCACATTCAGCGGTCCAATCACTGCATCAAGACAGTCATCGACGCCCTGCACGATCTTGCGGAAGTCGCCTTGGTGTTTCGATGCATCGGCACGTGTGGCAAGTTTGCCTTCAACTGCTGCCTTCGACAAAAGTCCGGCATCGGCCACAAGCGCGTTCACGGCATCGATACAGACGTTGAGATTATTCTTCAGCGTGTTGAAATCGCCGTTATATGTGTCTGTGATCTTGGCAGGAATGTCGCCTTTAGCGATCCGATCGACATAATTGGCCGCGACGTTCAGCGGTCCGATCACTGCATCGAGACAGTCATCGACGCCCTGCACGATCTTGCGGAAATCTCCCTGATGTTTCGATGCATCGGCTCGTGTGGCAAGTTTGCCTTCAACTGCTGCCTTCGACAAAAGTCCGGCATCGGCCACCAGTGCATTGACAGCATCGATACACGTATTCAGGTTGTTCTTGATCTCATTGAAGTCACCGTTATACGAATCCGTGATCTTCGGCGGGATATCGCCCTTGGCAATGCGGTCCACATATTCTGCTGCCACATTCAGCGGTCCAATTACCGCATCAAGACAGTCATCGACGCCCTGAACGATCTTGCGGAAATCGCCTTGATGTTTCGATGCATCGGCACGTGTGGCAAGCTTGCCTTCGACTGCTGCCTTCGACAAAAGTCCGGCATCAGCCACCAATGCATTGACAGCGTCGATACAGACATTGAGATTATTCTTCAGTGTATTGAAATCGCCATTATACGAGTCAGTGATCTTCGCAGGAATGTCACCTTTAGCGATCCGATCGACATAATTGGCCGCGACGTTCAGCGGTCCGATCACGGCATCGAGACAGTCATCGACGCCCTGCACGATCTTGCGGAAATCTCCCTGATGTTTCGATGCATCGGCTCGTGTGGCAAGCTTGCCTTCGACTGCCGCCTGCGAGAGCATATTCGCATCGGCCACAAGTGCGTTGATATTGCTCTTCAACAACATCAGCCATTCGTGGATTTGATCGTCGCTTGAGGCCTTCGCCATTTGCGCCGACATATCGCCGTTTGCTATTTTTGTCACATAGGCAACAAGATCCGTCAACCATCCATGCACTCCATTGATGGCGTTTTTCATCTTCTCATGATCGCCCTTGCACTCGATCATCACTTTTTGCCTCAGATCGCCTCCGCGTATCAATCCGAGCACTCGGTTGCCCTCACCGATCGGCAGAAGAATCGCATCGAGCATCGTGTTCACACCGCCAATCACTTCGGCGTAGGCTCCCTGGAACTGATCCGGTTTGCCGCGTTCCGACAACAGACCGTCGCGTGAGGCTTCGGTCAGGCGTTGCAATTCTTTCTGCAGTCCTTTCAGCACTTCGGTGGTCTTGATCAGGCTCTTGGCCAGCACATCGTTTTCCGATCGCACCTGCACCTTCATCGAGAAATCACCGGCTGCGATGCCGTTGGCTGCATTCGTCTGCTGCATGGTCGCATCGATGCACATATTGAGGTTGTTCTTGATCTCATTGAAGTCGCCGTTATACGAATCCGTGATCTTCGGCGGGATATCGCCCTTGGCAATGCGGTCCACATACTCTGCCGCCACATTCAGCGGTCCAATCACTGCATCAAGACAGTCATCGACGCCCTGCACGATCTTGCGGAAATCTCCCTGATGTTTCGATGCATCGGCTCGTGTGGCAAGTTTGCCTTCAACTGCTGCCTTCGACAAAAGTCCGGCATCGGCCACCAGTGCATTGACCGCATCGATACACGTATTCAGGTTGTTCTTGATCTCATTGAAGTCACCGTTATACGAATCCGTGATCTTCGGCGGGATATCGCCCTTGGCAATGCGGTCCACATATTCTGCTGCCACATTCAGCGGTCCAATTACCGCATTGAGCGTCTGGTTCACACCTTCCACGATCTCTTTATAACCTCCCTTGAATTTCTTAACATCTCCGCGCGTCTGGAGACGTCCATCGACTGCCGCCTTTGTCAGCATGCCGGCTTCGGCAACAAGCGCGCGAAGCGCCTCGAGAATATTGATCATTGCCGGCGCGATCTCGTCCTTCTCGTCGAGCTTCTTCACTTCAACCGTCAGGTCGCCGTCCGAGATCATGTTGAGATTTACAACCACATTCTGCAACGCATCGGCGAAGACATCCATACGATCGGCGAGCACCCCTATCTCATCTTTTCGATCCATCTTCAGGCGAGTTCCGAGATGTGCCTTGCTCAGTTCCTCCATCATTGCCACGCCCTTGGCGAGCGGTTTGGTGATAAGATTCGAAATGATGAATCCGATTCCGAGTGCAAGTACGACACCGACAATAATGAGAATGATCATCTGTGTCGATGCGCTACTGGCCTGTGCCGCATTCACCTCCGATGTCTCTTTCGCCTGTTTGACCTTTATGTCAACCAGTTTTTCGATCGAACTCTGATAGGCTGTCCGCGCCTTCTCAGCATCCCCCTTCCACAACGCCGCCGCCGCCGCATGATTCCCCTCCTCCGCAAGCGTGATCATCCTGTCGCGCACTGACTCGAAATTCTTTCGATCCGTCTTGAATTCGGTAAACAGATCCTTCACGTCTTGTGAAAGGATCGTCTTCTCGAAGCCTGTTGCGAGCTTGTCTATTTCATCCTGACGAGCAAGAACCTTTTCCTTATGAGCCGCCAGTTCCGTCATTGTCGTGGCGTCGATGAGATTCCCGATGTCCACACGCATACGCTGGAAACTCGTCGATATATCGCCGAGTTCCGAAATGGGCACGGTGAGATGCTCATACATATCCGCATTACTCTCGCTGAGGTTGTGGATATTCGTGATGCCGATCCATCCGATCGTCGCGGCGACGAGCGCGACAACAGTAAAGGCCGAGATAAGCTTCACCCTGATCTTGAGATTGTTATACCATTGCATGATGTACTCCTTTTATTAAAATGATTGGATGTACTCCTGATGGTGCTGTGATGTGTTCGAACAATCAACGAAACGACTGATAAATTTTTTTTCCATTTCGATACAAAGGGCATCATGGCGATTTATTTTGAAGCACCGGCACAACGATCTCGCTTCGGCGCACATTTTCGAGCGTCCGTTTGATCATTTCCTGCGCGCCGGACTCAATGGGAGGATTGTGTCCCGAATAGATGATGCGGATATCGAGCCGTGAGATGCGCTCGAGCGCCTCGACAAACTCCTCAGTGTATGAACTCCCCGGTGTCCTGATTGAAAGCGGTACGTCTCCGGAGAACAGGATCTTTTGCGCGGGACAATAGATGCATATTGAATCGCTCGAGTGCCCAGGAGTGTGGATCACCTGACAATAATCGTCGCCCATGAAGATAAATTCGCCATCCTTCAACAGATGTGTGACCCCGTCACTGGGAGTCCAAGCGTAAACGCGAGGTTGGTACCGTTCGATGACGGCCGACAGACCGGCTGAATGATCGAAGTGATTATGCGTCAGCACCACCTGTTCAACCGGATTCTTCCCGACTCCCGTCGGCATCATACCGATTTCCTGAGCCACAAACTCGTCGGCTCCTGTATCGATCAGTGTATTCACATCGTTGATGCGATTCCAAATCCCCAACAAAAGGTAGGCATTTGCGGAGTATACCTGATCCGTGCGGTTAAAGTCCAGAATTTTCACTGCATATACCCTCGTCTTTTCGGAACGGTTAGTCGTCTCTGTGACAGCATCATCTTCTTGATGCGCGCATGGTGCGCTACACAGGACACTCCCGCTTCCGGAATAATTGCCCGCTGATGGTGATCTGCTCGAAATACGGTTCGAGTTCCTCTGGTAATTTCTGTGTCTGTTCGGTGGCAAAGAATCCGCCGACGGTGAGCGATTGATGGAACATCTTCATCACCGCGACGCGTTCGGCAGGTTGAAAATGGAGGAGCACATTTTTACAAAGAATGAGATGATATCCGCTGCCGATCGGCTGCAGCGTCAACAAATCATGTTTATGATAGACAAGTCGCTGACGGACTTCTTCCACGACGATATATGCATCGGTTCCGTCGAGTTTCGTGAAATATTTCGCGAGGAGATTCTGCGGGATGCGCTGGAGTCCCTCACTGGCATACACACCGGCTTCAATGATCTCCCTGAAATTTCCGCTCTCGTCGATATCAGAGGCGTCGATCCGGAGATTGCGATATGCAAACTTGCCCATATGCTCGGCGAAGTAGATTGCAAGTGTATACGGTTCCGGTCCCATGGCGCAGCCCGCGTCCCATACGCGCACCCGGCTGAAACCCGACAGATCCGGGATGACGTGCTCGGCGATGAGGTCCAATACATGCGTATCGCGAAAGAAAAATGTGAATGCCACGGATTCTCCCTATACAGGTACGGCGCTCTATTGCGTCGTCAATTCATCATTAGAGTTGATTTTGAATTTTTTTTCGCATCGTGCTGCGTTTCGGCAATGATCGCAGGCACATCAACGATCAACGCAACCGTACCGTCACCGAGGATTGTCGCCCCAGAGACGCCTTTCACGCCACTATACATCGCCCCGAGTCCCTTGATGACGGTTTGGTGCTGACCGCACACGACATCGACCGCGAATCCGAGCACTGACTTGTCCGATTCGACAATCACAACATATTCATGTTCGGCGGCCGGCGCCTTCGTCTCATAAAAATCATGAAGCCTGATGTACGGCACGATGTCACCGCGGACGTTGATGAGCTCTCCGCCGTTTCCGCGGCGGTCCTCCGTCGACGGGAGTTCAACACATTCCTTGACGATTGACAACGGGATGATATAAAAGTCGACGCCGACTTTCACAAGCAATCCCTCGACGATGGCGAGCGTCAGAGGAATCTTCAACACAATCGTTGTCCCTTTATTCAACCGGCTCGAAATCTCGATTTGTCCGCCCAGGTCGTCGATACTGCGCCGCACAACATCCATGCCCACACCGCGTCCCGACACATTGGTCACGACCTTCGTCGTAGAAAATCCAGGACGGAAGATCAGCGCGAACAATTCCTGTTCCGTCAGTTGATCGTCGGGATTGATCAGTCCCTGCGACACCGCCTTGTTGAAAATGGCCTCTGTATTTAAGCCGCGTCCGTCGTCTACAATGGAGATCTGGACAAACGCTCCCGTATGCGCCGCCGAGAGTCGTATCATTCCCGCCCGTGGCTTGCCTGCTGCCAGACGTTCCGATGGGGTTTCGATGCCATGGTCGATGCAATTGCGGATCATATGCACAAGCGGATCGCCGAGGCGCTCGATCACCGTCTTGTCGAGTTCGGTGTCTTCCCCCTCCGTGACGAGTTGGATTTCCTTGCCAAGCTCCGCCGAAAGATCACGCACGAGTCTGTTGAATTTGCCGAATGTGGTGCCGATCGGAAGCATGCGGATACTCATTGCATTGTCGCGGAGCTCCCAGACGAGTGCTTCGATTTGTTCGGCGATTGAAACAAAACTTGTATCGACGGATGAGGATGCCGCCTGACTCAAGCGCGCCTGCACGATAACCAGCTCCCCCACCAGGTCGACGAGTTTGTCGAGCCGCTCGGATGGCACTTTGATATTCTGTATGCTTTTATGCTCCTGTTGCGGAGCGGATGGCTGCGCAGACTGGGGCTGTCCGCCAACAGTTGCGGCAGTCGGTGCGGGAGCGGTTTGTAATTCTGCCGTGTGAGGCGAGATGATATTTTTAAGCGTGTCGAGCGTCGCATCTTCGGTCGATGACAACGCCTCGTTGAGTTCGCGCCGGGTCTCGGTGTCGCACAGATCGGCATTGCCCAGAAGTTCGATGCGCAGCTCGCTTTCATCCTCCACAAAAATGAAGACATCGCGTATCGCTCGATCGTCCTTTGACGTCAGTAATAACATGTCCCAACGGAAGTAACAGAAATCCGGATTGATCTCTTCGGGTGAAGGAAGGCCATCGCTATGAAGGATGACATCGCAGTCTCCCATCTCCTTCACCTCGTCGATGAGATATTGGGGATTGGATCCTGTGAGATAAATATTCTGCGGTGGACGCCACCTGATGCGATACATCGATTTCTTTTCAGATGCTTCATTCGCAGCCGTGACAGCTGCGGTTTCGCTCGCCGCCGATACGCCGGCTGAAGGCGCACTTGTTGCAGACGACGGTTCTTCATCACCCGACAGAAGCTGTCGCAATTCGGCGAGGATGTTTTCTCCGGCCTTGAGCGCGACGTCGCTCGGCTGTTGCTCCTTCAGGAGGAACTGAAAAAGGACGGCGATATGATCCCGGCTGGCAAGCGTGAGTGTGATGAGCTTCGGCGTGACTGTCATCTTCCCCTGCCGCACGCGATCGAACGCATTCTCGACGTCGTGTGCAAAATGGGCGATCACATCGCAGCCAAACATCGCGCTTGAACCTTTCAGCGTATGGATCGCACGAAAGATTCTTCCGATGAGCTCCGTGTTCCCGCGGTCGGATTCGATTGCGAGCGTCGCTTCTTCTAGTTCGGTAAGAAGGTCGCTGGCTTCTTCAAAAAATATGAGCTGGTTACGGTCCATTGATGTGAGTACTTCATTAGCCGCATCCACGCTGAACGTGGCGTGAGCAAAAGTGTTTCACTGGTACGGAAGGATCAATAGCATAACGATTGGCAAAATGCGGTGGGTGTCATCCTCGCCGGAGCAGGGGGCGAAGAGTCTGTTACGCGACACTATTCGTGGGAGTGTCGACCACGGTTTTGCCAGTCGAAGAAATCGTATCTCTCTGTTATGCAATGTGCATTCGTTTGAAGCAAAATCCATGCCACTTCAGATAGAGTGCACGAATTCGTTATTTTCCCTTTAATGTAAATGAAATGCAGAAGTAGGATGCCGTTTGACTCTGGCTATTATTGCACAGTTGTAGGAATAGCGTGGCTATTACTTGACAGGTAAGCGGACAAAATTGTCCGTTGTTGCGGGTATTCCTGCAGGAATGACTCCAGTGTTCACAGACGGCAACGAGTAACAATGGAAAATTCTCCTTCCATCAATTCGTCTTACATCCATTCTGCGTCGACCATCGGCGCCGCTTCAATGCGGCGGAGTGTATGTAATCTGGGGGCAAAGATACATCTGTTAAGTATAAAAAGCAAGTGTATGTACACACAACGGTGCGTCATAATTTTGAAACAACTGATAGGACGGAGAAATAAAAAAGCCTCAATCCCATGAGGATTAAGGCTTGAAGTGTGTACACCCAGAGGGAGTCGAACCCCCAACCTGCAGCTTCGAAGGCGAGAAAAATAACTGCTGATCATTCAACCAGGAAATCAATGCTGAATCGAAATGCTCCCTGCTACTGAAGCGCCTGAAGAATTTCCTTATTTCCCCATAATATTACATTGACCACAGTCTGCCGGTCGATTTTGTTTGTCCGGCTTTAGCTGGGACATATGGATCGTCGCACGGCCAATATGTGAAAGACAGAAACTTTCTCAGCAAAAAGTTATCATATATCACACAATTTTTGCTTTTGCGGACAAATACCCGCAGCCGTACAATTCTTCCGTATGAGATAATTTTTTACTTTGCCCATCAAGAAGAATATATGCATCGCTGATTATCGGTAAGAGATATTGATAGTAATGATCAGCGATCATGACACCGTGGCCTTGACGTGAATAGTTTACGATTTTGGAGATCAAGCGTTCAATTAAATTGGGTTCAAGACTCGTGAAAGGTTCATCCAGTAATGCATATGAACGTCCCAAGCTGAGAATAGATACAACCTCAAGATAGCGTAATTGTCCATATGAAAGTGAACCAGCCCGGACGGGTTTCCATTGTGCGATCAATTCATCAGCGGTTAGTATTGCGGTTGCAGTAGGAAACATTGAAATGATTTGGCTAACAGTGAGATCGCGTGGTAAAAAATTTTCTTGCGGAAGATATGCGATACGTTGGAATAATTTGTGCTTCAATGGATGAGCAAGCGATCCATCAATAAAGACATTGCCGTTCGACTGAGCAATTTGTCCTGCCCCGATTTTAATGAGTGTCGATTTCCCGCTCCCGTTCCTTCCAAAGATACCGATAATTTTGTTTTCGCTGATTTGTAAATAGACGCCTTTCAGGATAGGGTTATTCTTGATCGAATAATAAATCGAGTCAAAAGTAAAAGAATTCCCCATTATTTTGTCATCAGGATAAGAGTCACATTAATGATCAATGCCGATAATGAAGCATTGAAAAATATTTTATATCGAGCAATGGAAAGATTATCGATTAACACATAGAGATTTTTTTTGTGCAAGAATAGATGTAAAAGGTAGAGGCTCACACAAGCACTGACGACGGAGGAAGTAAGGATTTGATTCCTGATAGGAAGAAATTGAACCATCGTATTTATTACAAATAAAAATGCGAATGCCAGTAAATAAATAATGAGAAATTTAATTAAGAGGTAATATTGCATTGGTCGCCGGTGTTCAGTTTTGTTTTGCACTCATCGATTCACCGACTGTTTTTAACGTAGAAATCAAAAAAAGATGCTCATTGGATTTCCAGATTTCGTTTCCCGCCCAAACGAACACACCAAAAACCGGGAGGATCGAACCGATGATGAGCATCGAGATTGTGACCTTAAACGAAATGGCGAGTGCCAGCACGAGCGAAACTCCGCCTCCTCGCAGGAACACATATTCAATAAGAATAAAACGTACTCTTCCCTGCCCTCGGATCGTCCGCCAATTTTCTATCATTCTCCGCTGTGAATTCAATTCTGAATAATATATATAGCAGACTGCGATCGTGACGATAATCATGATACGCAAATCGGGAAGCTGAATAATGCCCTTCCACCAAAAGAACCCTTGATAAATCACACCGAGTATTATTCCGAGCACCCAAAATGGTCTCTTCATTTTTTTCTTTGGATAATTTTGGGGCAACAATTGCATCGATAGAGTATCGAAAACTAAAAAATGATAAGGGGATCATTGCTGAAGATAGCGGATATTGAGAATAAATGCAATCAAACCGTAAGAATAGTTCCTTCTTCGAGAATCATTAAACTCAATTGTTG
>DATGXR010000004.1:0-15693 GCA_035298825.1 Bacteroidota bacterium | reverse complement strand
GGCGGAAGCACGGCGATCTCGTCTCCGTCCGAGATCATCCCTGACGAATCGGTGATCGTCCGGTTCACGGCAAAGCGGATTGAAGGCATGAGCGCATGAAGCGGCGGGAATTCGCGCGACAGCATTTCAGCGAATTGGCCGACTGACATCGGCACTGACACATCGAATGTGCGCGATGAAACGCCGGCGGCTTCTTTTGCCGAGGCAAAAAATAATACTGTAATCATATTGATCGCTCCCCCTGCTGACGGCCACACATCATTCGGGCTCGTTCATGCGATACCCGACGCCTTTGATCGTATCGATATATGACGCACACGACCCCAGCTTTTCACGTATCTTGCGAATATGAACATCGACTGTCCGGTCCATGACGAACACATCACTTCCCCAGATGGAGCCAAGCAGCGTGTCGCGCGTGACCACCTTGCCCGCATGACTCATGAGATAGGCGAGCACCTCGAATTCCTTTTTTGGAAAAAACACTTCCCTGCCGGCGACATTCACGCGATGATTCGCGCGATTAAGCATGATTTCTCCGTGCGTCATCGTATCGTCCGATCGTTCGACCGAATCATTCGCTTTCCCTGTATTCTTCCGAAGCGTTGATTTGATGCGCGCGATGAGTTTCGGCACGCTGATCGGTTTCGTCACATAATCATCCGCCCCAAGCTCGAGGCCGATAACTTCGTCGAGCTCCGATGTGCGGGCGGTAAGGAAAATGACGGGAATCGCGGCCGTCCCGGGATCGGCCTTGAGCGCGCGCATCACATCGAGCCCGCTCATCTCGGGCATCATCACGTCGAGCAGGATAAGATCGGGATGCTCCTTCGCTTGCGCAAGCGCCTCGCGGCCGTTTTTTGCCGTGAGGATTGAAAATCCTTCTTTTTCAAGATTATAGCGCAGGAAATCGATGATGTCCCGCTCATCGTCTGCAAGAAGAAGTGTCTGCGCCATCAGTGTCCCATCGAATTAAGAGTGTATGAAAAAAATTAACGGGCCAGCCAATAAAATTCCGGGCAGCATTGGAATTTTATGCGTTCTACGTAAATGGATGAGGCCGGTGCACGGTTGACCGTACTGTCGCCGCTCACGCCCGGCTGTTCCCGGCGAGTTTTTTCAGCGCCGGAGGTGTCGGAAATAATTTTGAAAGCCGGACTGTCTGATATTTTCCGTTCGGCGTCGTCAGGATGATCTCCGTTGCGCTGTTGGCAAATTCGGCAAGCACCTGTCGACAGGCGCCGCATGGCGTGATGAACGTGTCGTCATCGGAGGCCACGGCAACCGCCGCGATCTTTCTCTTGCCGTGGAATGCCGCCTGGAACACCGCATTGCGTTCAGCGCAGATCGTCAATCCGTACGACGAATTTTCAACATTGCATCCCTCGAAGATGGTTCCGTCATCGGTCATTAACGCCGCACCAACACGGAACTTAGAGTATGGAGCATATGCTTTTTCTTTTGCCGCCGCAGCCCGTTCAACAAGTTCGAGACGGTGTTTTTTTGTGAGTTTCATTCAAATGGATTCCGATTGTGATGATGGAAGCGTGAGTCTGCGGAGATACTCCCAGGAATATAACCCGGTCGCATGGCCGTCTCCCCACGTTATTTGTATTGCATAACTGCCCACGGGCGTCATTGATTTGATCTCGTATTGTCCGGGCTGCTCGGGCTTTTCGACCGGCACATACGTATGGAGCAATATGGTCTCCCCCTTGCACTCGGCGCAGGGACATTCGTCGCGCAACCGGCGTGTCGTGACATGCGTCACGATGCCGTCGTCCCACACGATCGTGAACTCGCCGTCAGGCGATCGCTTGATTGAAGTCGGTTTCATGAAACTCCGTATTTCGTTTGTTTCATTCCGAGCCGCTTGTACCATCATCTGTTTTTCCGCGCTATGCGCCGCGGTTCGGCGACGCGGAACCACAGAATCGCGAATGAAAGAAGTCCAAGCACGGCGGCCGCAACAAGAATCCAATCATATCCGACAACAGGCACAAGCGCGCCAAAGAGAATCCCCACGACGATCGTGGGCGCCGTGATCGTGTTCGCAAGCGCGATGTAGACCGGCCGTTCGGATTCGGAACACAACTCGGCGATGAATGACAGGCGCGAAATGCCCTGCAGCGCGATTGACGCCGCCATGAAAAAAAAGACGAGTCCATACGTCAGCACGTCACCCGCCAGCACCGCGCACAGGCTCGCCAACGCGCTCGAGAGCGCCATCGCGAGCAGATTCACTTTGTTGCCAAGATGATCCGCAAGGATGCCGAAAAAGATATTCCCGATCACGGTGCTCGCCATGACAATGACTGTGAACGATCCCGCATACGAAATATCGAGCGAAAATTTTTCGAGGCCATGGACGGCATAAAAGGCCGAGGCCGTCATCGACATCAACAACAGCGCATCAGCGACAAGATACGATTTAAAATTCTTATCCGCACTGAATATCCGCTTTCCTTCGGCGATCAGATCGATTTTCGATGTTTCCTGAGGAATGGTCTGCACCGATTCCGGCAGTACGATGTGGCTCAGAATATAGATCGAGACCATCATGAGCGCGGAAGCGATAAAGAACAGGAGCGAAAAATTCAGGGGGAATGCGACCACTCCGAGCACGAGGCTCACCACCGATCCGCCCAGAACGCCGATGAGCGATCCGAGCAGCTGCCGGAATGCGGTGAGTCGTCCGCGAAGATACACAGGCGTCGTGGCCGCATAGAGATGAAACCACTGGAGTCCGCCCAGACTACCCAGGATTGACGAAAACATCAGGCACACAAGCACTCCGGGCACCGCATATCGCGCATACGGTCCGCCTCCAAATAGTACTGTGACGACGCCGATGAGAAAAAAGAAGAATCTGTGCCCGGTTCCGAACAAGAGCATCCGGTATCTCGGCGTCGTTTTCGGCGTGACGACATGCATATAGATACCCTGCGGGAGATTCAATCCGAGCGTCCAGAGCACCGGCACTGCGCCGATCTCCCAGGTGGGAGCACCGAGCTGCTGAAGCAGCACGGGGATGATTGTTTGAACTGCAATGAGGCTCAGCGCAAACGCATAGATCGAACCGTCGCCGATATGAACGCGAAGATTATGGCGCAGCACTGCCGATTCAGCTTCGGAAGCCGTCTTGAGAGGAAAGAGTTTCAGTATCATACTCATTAAAAGTAGCACAGTATTGCGTGAAATACAACTATTTGATTCGCGCCTAAATTTTTAGTAAATTGAATGCACTATGACTGAAAAACATTCGACCGACGCAAAGACGACATACAATCGCCACAACATACGCGAAAAAGTGATGCAGGCACTTTATGCTTTCGAAATTTCGAAGAGCCCGCTTCCCCATATCGTCGATACGGTCCTTGAAGATTTGCAAGCCCACCCGGCAGAATACGATTTTGCGAAGCGCCTGCTGATGCAAACCGTATCGCATCAGGCCGAGTTCGACGGCATCATCAAGCAGAAGGCGGTGCATTGGGATTTTTATCGCATCGCGCTGATCGACCGGCTGCTGCTGCGCATGGGAATCTGCGAGTTCATGTACTTCACGGACATCCCTCCGAAGGTGACAATCAACGAAGCGATCGAGATCGCCAAGGAATTCAGCACCGAAAAAAGCGGAACCTTCCTGAACGGAATTCTCGATTCAATCCTCATCGATTTGAAGAACAGCGGGAAGCTCGATAAACAGGGCCGCGGACTCTACGATACTCTGCCGCCGAAACCTTCATCTGCCGACGAAGAATGATATCAGCCTCCCACGTTCCGAAGACATCACGGCTTCAAATATTCGTGTGGACGTTATTTGATTTTGCAAACACGTCGTTCTCTGTGATCGTCGTTGCAGTGGGATACTCGTTGTATTTCAAGGAAATTGTGGCGGGCGGTTCGGGCCGCGGCGACTTTCTCTGGGGCACGGCTGTCAGCATCTCGATGCTGCTCACGGCATTGATTTCGCCGATCCTCGGCGCGGCCGCCGATTTTTCGAGCCGGCGCAAACGCTTCCTCTTCGGCTTCACAATTGTCAGCATCCTCTGCACGGCCCTCCTGTATTTTGTCAAACCCGGAATGATCGCCGCCGGCATGGCGCTCTTCATCCTCGCCAATATCGGGTTCGAAGGCGGCACCGTCTTCTACGACGCCTTCCTGCCCGGCCTTACCACGGAACGCAGCTACGGCCGTGTGTCGGGATACGGATTTGCAATGGGATATCTCGGATCGCTCACGACGCTCCTGGTCGCAATGCCGTTATATGCAGGAGGATTCGGAACGGACAATCTTGACAATGTGCGTCTGAGCTTCGTGATCGGCGCCGCGATCTTTTTCATATTTTCAACACCGATCTTCCTATTCTTCCGCGATCACAAGAAAACATTCGAACGGCGCCCGTCGTACGTGCTTGCAGGCATTCAACGCGTCGGCGAAACGATCAGCCATCTGCGCCAATATAAAAATACAGCTCGTTTCCTGCTCGCCTTTTTCATTTACAACGACGGGATCCTCACGATCATTTCCTTCTCCTCCATTTTCGCAATGCAGACGTTGAAATTCACGCTGCAGGAAGTCATCGTGCTCTTCGCCGTCGTTCAGGCATCGGGCATCGTCGGCTCTGTGCTCTTCGGCGCGGTCACCGACAGGATCGGGCCGAAACGGACGATCGATATCAATCTCTGGCTGTGGATGGGAGTGGTGCTCGCATCGTATTTTGTCACATCGAAGGAGATGTTTTTCGCCGTGGGCATCGTCGCCGGCAGCTCACTCGGCGCTGCCCAATCGGCCAGCCGCAGCCTTATGGCACACCTCACACCGAAGGAGCGCGAGGCTGAATTTTTCGGATTCTACGACGGACTCTGCGGCAAGGCGTCGGCCGTCGTCGGCACGTTTTTATTCGGTTTGATTTCGTATATTACAAATGACCAGCGCCTTTCGGCGTTGTCGATCGGCGTCTTCTTCCTGGCCGGCTTCTGGCTGCTGCAGGGCGTGGACGATTCAACATATCAGACATCACACAGGACAAAAGGCATTGTATGAACTCACTGTTTTTTGCGATCTTGTTATTCATCGCGGCGCCTGGCGCGCCGAAGACCGCAGCGGCAAATCCTCATGTCACGATCGAGTTGAAATCCCCCGCCTCACTGGCTGCGGGTTCGAATGCCGATCTTGCGCTCACATTCAGGCCGAAGAAGGGCATTCACATTAATGCCGAGCCGGCGATCGATGTCGTGCCTGAAAAAAATCCGATCTTCTCTTCAATCGGCGCGGTCAACCCGGCGAAGAATAAAGAGGGATACGTCGATGCATCGAAGCCTGTGAAAGTCGCGGCGGTCGTGTCGGCGTCGGCGCCCAAGGGCGCGCATACGGTGAAAGTCAGAGTCGTCTACTATCTCTGTTCGGACGCCGAAGGCTGGTGCAATCGCGACGAACAAACAGTCGACCTGCGCGTCACGGTGAAATGACATGACAAAGTCTGTATTTTTTTTCTCCGATGTGCATCTGGGACTCCATGCGCGCGAGCGTGAAAAGGAAAAGGAGCGTCGCGTGCTGTCGTTTCTTTCGCATGTCGAGGAACACGGAGAACGGCTTTTTATTGTCGGCGATCTGTTCGACTACTGGTTTGAATATAAGTCGGTCATCCCCCGCGGGTACCATCACGTGCTCTCGCGGCTCGGGATGATGGTCGAACGCGGCGTTCAAATCGACTACATCGCGGGCAATCATGATTTTTGGCTGCGCGATTTTTTCCCCGACGACCTCGGCATCCCCGTTCACAAAGATCCGCTGACTGTCATGCTCAGCGGCAAGCGTTTTCTGCTGCATCACGGAGACGGCCTCGCAACGAACGACACCGGCTATCGGATTCTGAAGCGGATCCTGCGCAACCGCATGAACATCCTGCTGTATTCGATGGTGCATCCCGATTGGACCACGCCGATCGCCCGCGGATCGTCGCGCACAAGCCGCGAATACACATCGACGAAGGACTACGGCGAATCGGACGGCATGCTCAGATACGCGAAGGATCGCATCGCCGACGGATACGACGTCGTCGTGATGGGCCATCGCCATGCGCCGAGCATGACTCAGGTGGGCGCGGGCGTGTATGTCAACCTTGGAGACTGGGTCACACATTCAACATATGCCGAATTCGACGGCAATCATATTTCAGTGAAAGATTGGATCGTATAACATCGTTATGGCACCTTCTTCATCAAAACCGACACAGGGATCGAAACGGCCGTCGTCGCAAAGGATGTTCGGCCGGCTCACCGGATTCGTCCGGCGGCACACATGGATCTTCATTCTCGCGGCGCTGCTGGCCGTGATCGGATCGTTCGTGTTCATCGAATACGTCGTCTCCGGACTTCCCTCTCTCGAGCAGCTTGAAAATCCGAAGCCCGAGCTTGCCACAAAAGTGTACTCGATCGACGGCGAAGTGCTCGAGACGTTTTATATCAAGAACCGCTCGCATGTCGCGTACGATAAATTTCCACAGCATCTGATCGACGCGCTGATTTCCGTTGAAGACAAGAATTTTTACGACCACTGGGGTGTCACACCGTGGAGGTTCGTCCGCGCGATGATCAAGAACGTGCTGACGCTTCGCATGCGCGAAGGCGCAAGCACGATCACGCAGCAGCTTGCGCGCAACATCTACAATCTGCAGGTGGCGCACGAAACATCGTTCGACAAGTTTACGCGCAAGCTCCGCGAATTCATCACATCGGTGCAGATCGAGCGCACGTACACGAAAAAAGAAATCCTCGAGATGTACCTGAACACGATCTATTTTGGACGCAGCGCGTACGGCATCTCGGCCGCCGCGTCCATTTATTTTGACAAGGATGTGTCCGAACTCACCGTGGGTGAAGGCACGCTGCTCATCGGCATGGCAAAGGGTCCGGGGTATTACGATCCGGTCCGTCATCCGACGCGCGCTTACGGCCGCCGGGATCTCGTGCTCGATCAGATGGTGAAATCCGACAAGCTGACAGAGTCTGAGATGCAAAGAATCAAACAGGTTCCCCTCGTCTTCCACACAAGCGATGTGGAGGGAACTGCCGGACTGGCGCCACACTTCAGCGAGTACGTGCGCCGCCAGCTGCTTGAAAAAGCCGAGCGCTACGGATTCGACATCTACAAAGACGGCCTCTCTGTCTACACGACGATCGACAGCCGCATGCAGCGCGCCGCCAATCGGGCAGCCGAAGAACATCTTGCCGAGCGGCAGCCGCTGTTCGACAAGTACTGGAACTGGAGCAAACATCCGGCGGCGCTTGCCAAGGCGATCGACAAGAGCGCGAGGGAATCTGCGGCCTTCAAGCGCTTCGACACGAAACAACAGCAGGATAGTGTCTTGAACGCGTTGCGCGCAAATCCCGCGTTCATCGACTCCGTGAAGCGCGTGTGGCAGAATATCGAAGTCGGCGTTGTCGTGATCGATCCGCACGACGGCGGCATCAGGGCCATGGTCGGCGGCAGAAACTTCCGCTCGTTCAAATACGGACTCAATCATGCCACGCAGATCAAGCGTCAGCCCGGATCGGCGTTCAAACCGTTTGTCTATACCGCGGCGATCGATAACGGCTATCCTCCGACGTATGAGATCGACAACCAGCCGGTGTATCTGAAAATGGCCGACGGCTCGACCTGGGCTCCGCAGAATTTCGACGGCGAAGTCGGCGGCAAGTATACAATCCGCGAAGGCATCACCGAATCGATGAACCTCATCGCCGTGCATGCGATCATGGACATTGCGCGGCCCGAGGTGGTTGTCGAATACGCGCACAGAATGGGCATCAAGTCGCCCATCCCCGCCTACGAATCGATCGCGCTCGGCACGCCGGTCGTGACTCCGCTCGAGATGACGGCCGCGTATGGCACGCTTGCGAACGAGGGCGTGTACGTGGAACCGATCAGCATCCTCAAGATCGAAGACAAGGACGGCAACACGATCGAAGAAAATGTGCCCGAGCGGCGCGAGGCCCTTTCGAAGGAAACCGCCTATCTCATGACGTCGATGCTGCAGGACGTCGTGGATCGCGGAACCGGCACGCGCGTACGGACATACTTCCGCTACCCGGCTGCTGGCAAGACGGGCACGACGCAGGAATATGCCGATGCGTGGTTCATGGGATACACGCCGAGCCTCGTGGCGGGCGTGTGGGTCGGATTCGACGATCAACAGGTGTCGTTCAATACAAGCGAAGGTCAGGGCGGCCGTGCCGCGGCGCCGTTGTGGGGACGGATGATGCAGTACATTTACGCCGACAAGTCGATCAAGATCGGGCGCGATTATTTTCAGATGCCGGCCGGCGTGGTGCGCGAAACGATCTGCGCCGAGACGAAGAAGCTCGCAACGCCGTCGTGTCCGCAGACAGAGACCGAAGTTTTCAATCTGAAATATCCGCCGGGCATCTGCGATAAACATGGAAGCGGCGTGAAGACAAAAACAAGAACGCAGTTTTAATGTGTGCAGAAGGTCGTGTAGGGCGAAATGCCATTTCGCCCAAATGATACGCAGCGCTTCGCGCTGCAGGCGAAATGGCATTTCGCCCTACTGCTTTATCAGTAATTTTTCGAGGAGTATTCTGTAACGACCTTGTGGATTGCGGCGAGCACGCCGTTCACATCGATGCGCTTCATGCAATCGAACGTGCCGATCGGACATTCATGTCCGCCGTGTATGCCGCACGGTCTGCACGCGAGCCCCTTGATCTCGACCACGGCATTGATGTCGCCGTACGGGGCGAATCCGAACTCGGGAACGGTGGCGCCGAAGACCGCGACAACCGGAGTGCCAACGGCGACTGAAAGATGAAGCGGGGCGCTGTCGTTCGAGACGAGCACCTTGCACCGACGCAGCAGTTCGGCCGATTCGAGGAGCGAGAATTTTCCCGCAGTAAGAAATATATTTTTATGCGACGCTTCCGCCGCGATCGAACGGCAGAGTTGTTCGTCTTCGCTCCCTCCGATCAGAAATACCGCCCAGCCGTCGTGTGCGAGTGCGTGGGCAAGTCCCGTGAACCGTTCCGGCAGCCAGCGTTTCGTGTTCCAGACGGAACCGGGAGCGAGCGCGATGCAGCGTTCCGATCCGATGACCTCCTGTTCGAAAAGGAATTTTTCAACCGCGCGCACATCATTCGCATCGGGATACACGGCGGGAATTTCCTTTTCGGCAACGACCACATTCAGCGCCGAAAGAAGAGAGAGATTGCGCTCGACCTCATGACGCGATGCGACGTACGGAATCCGGTGTGTGTACGCCCAGCGGAACGAGCTCGATGTGAATCCGATGCGCATCGGGATTCCCGCCAGACGGATGATGCTCGCGCTGCGTACGGAGCGATGAGGGACAATGGCGATATCGTACGAACGGCGGCGCAGCGTCGAGACAATTTCAATGATGCCGCTCACGCCTGTTTGCGAACGCTTCTTGTCGTACGGGATCACTGAATTAATCGCCGGGTGATTCTTGACGAGTCCGGCCGCCTGCGGCGTCGTCACAAGGTCGATCGTCGCATGGGGATAAGCGCGGTGCAACGCCTGTGCAACCGGTAGCGTCAAAATGACGTCGCCAAGAAACGCCGTCTGAAAGATCACGATCTTTGTGCCTGCACCCATCATACTGCCGCCTTCAGTTCCTCTTTGTAGGGATGCTTCCAGCGCTTGTGCATCCAGAGCCAGGGTTCGGGATAGGCCCGGATATGGTCTTCAAGCGCCTTCACATGCAGTTCGGTCAGCCGACGCACCTTCTCCTCATCCGTTCCACTGACCCCCGTCATATCCAATAATTCGCATTCGATGCGGAAAGTTCCATCCGCATTTCTGTGCGTGTATGTCATCACGATCGGGGCTCCTGTGCGCATACTGAAGATGGCCGGACCCTTGTGTGTTGAAGTATAATGTCCGAAAAATTTTATAAATAATCCATCCTGCGGTCCGCTCTGGTCGGCCAGGAGCGCAATGGCCCCGCCGTTGTGGAGCGTCCGAAGCACAACGCGCGGCGCCTGATCCATCATCACCATCGTATTGCCGAGATGCTCGCGCATCGCCGTCACGTACGCGTCCACGTACGTGTTCCGCTGTTTTTGCGCGATGACAACGAACGGGACTCGCGCAAAGATGGGAAGTCCGATCGCCATCAGTTCCCAGTTTCCGTAATGGCCGCTCAGCACGATCAGTCCCTTGCCCGCCTCCAGTGCGCGCAGCAGCAAATCGCCATTTCGCACTTCGACCATGCGTGTGATCATCTCGGGCGTGAGGCGGACGAACCACAGACTTTCAAGGAGCGTGCAGAACAGATTCCGATAGGATCCGAGCGCGATTGCCTCGCGCTCGGCGTCCGATTTTTCAGGAAATGCGCGCTGCAGGTTTTCGAACACGACGCGCTTCCTGATGGGCAGCACTGTGTAGATGAATGATCCGAGTCCCATACCGAAGCGCTGCACAGCACGCAGCGGCAGAGACGCGACGACGAACGCGAGCACTCTGTAAAAAAAATACTCGATTGCGTTCTGCAGTGCTTTCATTCCATGCACCTCAGGACAACGATCGTGATATCATCCGATTGCGCGGCGCCCGCGGTGTAGGCGGCAAGCTCCGTGCGGAGTGCGTCGATGATATCGAGCGCTGATGTATGATGGATCGATCGTAAAAATTGTTCGAGGCGTTCGTCCCCGTAATCTTCACCCTGTAGATTCATCGCCTCACTGACGCCGTCCGTGTAGAGCACCACGGCATCTCCCGGAGTGAGCGTGACCTCTCCCTCTTCGTACGGAACGAGCGTCGGCATGATGCCGAGAATGAGTCCGCCCTCGGTGAGCTGCTCGAGCCGTCCGTCGGTGCGAAGCACGTACGGCGGATTATGTCCGGCGTTCACATATCGATAAGTTTTCCGCGCCGCATCGAGCACGCCCCAGAAGAACGTGATGAATTTTTCGTTTCCCGTATTCGACGTGATGATGTTGTTCACACGGCCCGTGGCCTCGCCCAGCGAGAGTCCGAACGGAGCAAGCGCGCGAATCGTCGCCTGGACGTTGGCCATCAGCAGCGATGCGGGGGTACCCTTTCCCGAGACGTCGCCGATCGCGATAATGTACGAATCTCCGCTTACAGGAACAATGTCATAGTAATCGCCGCCGACCTGCTGCGACGACACGTTGATCGCCGAGAATTCGAATCCGGGCATCGTGGGAATATCGCGCGGAAGCAGATTCTGCTGAATGCCGCGGGCGATCATGAGCTCGTCTTCCATCTGCTTCTTGCGCAACGCTTCCTGGAAGAGCCGGGCATTCTCCGTCGAGATCATTGCCAGCGCGCCAAGCGAATAGAGAAATTCAAGATCTTCACGCGTATAGGGCGTGCCATTGAGCCGCTCTCCGACGCACAGCAGACCCGCCACCACGTTCTGCGAGTGCAGCGGAATGATCGCGGCAATTTTTTCCTGCTCGCAGACGAGCATCGACTTCGCGAAGGCCTTCTTCGCGCGCAGGTCGGCGACGAGCGTCGGCTCCGTCACGGCGGCGAACAGCCGGATCTTGTCTTCGGGTGAAAATGTCATCGCGACGCGTGACGTGATCGTCTCCTGATCCTTGAGGCAGAGTGCGAATCGGTTTGTCCCGATCTGTCCCATGAGCGTGAGCGAGAAGAAGCGCAGGATCTGTTCGCGTTCGAGCACGCCGCTGAATTCCTTGCTCAGCTCGAACAGCGTATTAAGCTGCTGTACTTTTGAATCGAGCCGGCGGTTCACCGACTGGAGTTCGGCGAAGGAGAGCGATTTTTCGATGGCGGCCGCGGCCACATTGATCAGGGCCTCG
Organism: Bacteroidota bacterium; assembly: GCA_035298825.1. Classification (GTDB taxonomy): domain Bacteria; phylum Bacteroidota; class Ignavibacteria; order UBA10030; family UBA8401; genus CAISDA01. The sequence continues at coordinate 3,862 of DATGXR010000004.1, read as the reverse complement.
ACGAATTTCCGGTGACTGGCCGAGAAGACGCTGCCCTTGGGGGGATGCGGAAATCCGAAGTAGCCGAGCAGCATGTCGTGCGCGATGATCGGAAACATACGCGCAATGCCAAGCGCAGAGAGATCGCCGAAAAGCGATTTCGATCGCGCGGTGAGGATAAAATTCTTCTTGGACGGGCGCCCGGGCGCGACCTCGCGGCCGATGAATTCGCGCGGCAGTCCCTTGACTGTCTGTACAGCGAACGTCTTCCCGTCTTTGCGCAGCAAGACAACGCCCTTGGTGACGAGGAGTTTTCCCATCACAGACAGGAGGACTGTGCCGAGAATGAATGAAAGATCGAGTGAGGAATTGACGACCTTGCTGAATTCCAGCAACGGCAGAAGATCGAAACCCTCTGTGTTCTGCGTTCGGGATCGGGTCTGCCTTGTCATGGCGCTGCTCCGCTGTTCGTTCATCAATGAAGGAGTTTCGTCATGCGAAGAATGTTGCGGTTTGCATGAAATTGAAAATCTACGCTGTCCATAACTTTTTTCATCAGGTACAAGCCGAGTCCGCCCCGCCTGTATTGCGTCATATATTCCTTCATATTCGGCGGCGGTACGCTGTTCGGATTGAAGTTCTTTCCGCGATCGGCGATGAGGATCTCGAACTCTCCCCCGTGCATGCCGACATTCACCTCGATCGATTCATCGGGGGAATAATTATATGCGTGCTTGATGATGTTCGTGCAGGCTTCATCGACAGCGAGCATAATGTTATTGACATCCTCGTCCCTGAATCCGTACAGGCGTGCGGCCTGAGCAACGAACTGGCGCACATCGTTCAGGCGCTCGGTTCTGCTCGGAATCGTGATCGTTGATGGCTGCGTATTTTGATTGTTTGTAATCACTAGTGTTCTCTCCGGTCTCATCAAGGCAGTCATCAGGATACTGCTGCAAACTTTGCGATTGCTTCGCTTTCATCGTTAACGATATCGTACAGCATTGGAAAGCCGAGCAGGTCGAAGATATTGTACACCTTCGGCGACATATTCGACATCTTGATGTCGCCGTTGTTCGCCCGCACATCCTCGATATAGGCCATAAACACTCCGAGGCCGGCGCTCGAGATATACGTGAGTTCCTTGCAATTGACGATAAGCCGATATTTATTGCCGTTCAATAATTTCTGAAATGCATCTTCGAGAATGGGCGCCGTATGCGCGTCGAGGTATCCCCACAGGTCGAGCACGTGAGCCGTTTCATTTTCCCGAATTGTCACTTTGAATTCATTCATACTTTATTCTCCTGTGTCCTCGCTTAATTTGCATCCATTGTACTACTTATAACGCCGGAATAAAATGGTCCGTTTCATGATCGTCGATGCCGTTCCATTTCACGACAAAGACTGTGAGATCGTCGTCGTATCCGGTCGCATCCGTAAACTCCCACACATTCTGAAGTATCTCTTCGGTGATTTCCTCGACCGTGCACAACCGTTTCGCCTCAATCAGACGCCGCAACCGCTCCGGTCCGAACTCCTCGCCGAGCGCATTCCGTGATTCGGTCACGCCGTCCGTATACATCACGAGGATGTCTCCTGACTGCATTGTGAGTGTCTTCTCCTCGATCGTCGTGGCGAATACGGCGCCCGAGGTCAGTCCGAGGCCGATGCCCGACGGTTGAATGATATGCGTCTCGTGCGCCGCCACGTAGATCATCGGACAATGTCCGGCCCGCGCAACGGTGAGCGTGCTTGTGCAGACGTCGATCTGCGCATAGAGCAGACTGATGAACGAACGCTTGTCCATGCTTTCGGACAGCGCCTTATTCGCGTGGATAAGAAACTCGCGCGGCGAAAGATAAATCTTGCTCAGCGACTGGAAGACGCCCTTCGCTTCGGCCATATAAAACGCGGCGCCCACGCCCTTGCCCGAGACATCGCCAACAACGATGCCGTAACGTCCCTCGCCCAGTTCCGCCACGTCGTAATAATCGCCGCCCACCTCGAGTGCGGGCGACGACACCGCATGCATTCCGAACGCCGTATGCTGCGGCAGTGTCTGAGGCAGCAGGCGCTTCTGCATTTCCTGTGCAAGCATGAGCTCGCGCTGCAACCGTTCCTTTTCGAGCGATCGTTCGATGAGGCGCGCGTTTTCGATGGCGATGGCGACCTGATCGGCGAAGCCCGTGAGCGCGTCGGCATCATCCTGGTCGAATCCGAAATCTATCTCCTTCGTCGCATACAGGATGCCGATCACCGTTTCGTGCATGATGAGCGGCACGATGAGGATCGATCCGACCTTTTTCAGCATCGGCAGATGACGCGTTCGTCTGTCGTTCGACAGATCGTCGATCATCAACGCCTTCTTCGTCGACAGAACGAGCTGGCGAAGCGACTTGTCGCCCCCGTCGAGGATCGTGCGGATGTCGTCTTCAAGGATATTCTTGTTCGAGACGATGCCCGATTTTTGCGTCGAATTCTGCGTCGGCAGGATTTCGAGCCAGGCGCCTCCCGCCTCGCAGACCTCCATCGTCATTTTCGTGACCGTATCGGCCAGGTCGTTGAAGTCGAACACCTGATTGATCAGACGCATCAGATTGTGGAGCGAACTGATTTCTGTCTGCTTCCTGTCGAACGCCTCGGCGGTCGGCAGCTGGAACAGCGTGCTGATGAAGACCATGCCGAAATACACCGTGACGAAAATCGAGTTCAACTGGACGAACACATGGAGCGGATGGCTGAAGTACAGGAGGCCGAGCGACAGCAGGCGATTCTCCATCGAGACGAACACATCGATCGCGATGAAGATAAAAAATGCCAGGAGCGAATACAACAGCGTGTAGATTTTCTCGCGGCGCGGCAGATAGGCGATCCATGCCAGGCGGAACGAATTGACGATGATCAGCAGGATGGCAAGCGTGAAGAGGATCTGCGATGTGACGGACGATTCCAATGGCTTTCCGTCGGCGGCGGATACAGACGCCAGGATCATGACGGCAAGCAGGATATAAAAATTTCTTTTGGTGCCGCGTTTTCTTCTATAGAGGAGGAATTCCTTGATGAGCAGCTGCGTGACGATGGCCATGATGCCGGCCGCGATGCTGAGCACGGATGTAAAAAACACAGTGATATAGTCGCGCGGGATGATCCGCATGTCGCGCGTTTCGAATCCGCCAAGGGGAAAGAAGCTCACCATGGTGAAGACCGCCAGAAAGCCGCCGGCCCAGATGTTGATCATGCCAATCTTTTGGATGAGCTTTTTCTGCGACAGCTGGCGCTGGTAATGTACATAGATATAGCACAGCAGGAGTGCGAGCGCAACCGCCCCTTCGCGCAAATAGATGAGCGACTGGAACTCGACGTCCACTTTCAGCACAGCATTGACGACAAAAATGATGATAAACAGCGCCCCTGCCCCCGCAAGAAGCACCAGATTCCGGAATTTCATACGAACGAATGATCTCCGCACTGTGTGGTAATACTTTTCATTCGGACCAATCCGAAAAAAGTTGCACATGTGCCGCGACAAAATAGAAAATACTTATGTTAAAAACAATACGCAACATGCCGGGATGACGCTTCCCGATCGCAAGCGGCAGAGTGTCTTCATGTGCACTATTTTCATACTCGATGGATGCGTTGGCGATTGACACCTTGAGCGATTAAATCGATAACCCAATATTTTCGTTGACTTTTGAGCGATTTCACGTTATATTTTTGCTTTGATAAACTATAGACTGTGTTCCGCCGTAAGGCTTTACGCCGACATCGATAGCGGCCAACCACATACATTATTTCCAGTGTCTCGTTTACATCACCCGTAACGGAGGTATTTTCGTGAAAAAAAACCGTGGTAAGATTGTTCTCATCTTGTTGTCTT
>DATGXR010000003.1:0-3377 GCA_035298825.1 Bacteroidota bacterium | reverse complement strand
TGCTCACGGTCCGCGAATGCTTCTCGCTCCCCATCCCCGATACGTCGTGGATGAAGGATCCGCCATCGCGCGGACATTTCATCGAATGGACGATTCCGTATCTTCCCTGCCCTTCCGAACAATTCTACCCGGGTCTCGTCGTCGCAACATCGTCAATATGACATGTCAATGTCCCGGTTCGGCAATCGGTTCCTTCGCGCCGGTTGTATACGACAATCCAAATACCATGAGTGCAAGCGCGGCGTATCCGAGACCGAATTGATACGGGATCTGTTGTGCCAATCCTGTGAGCATCCACGGCAGATACATCGATCCGTCGGGAATCGCCGAATGGATCACGCCGAAGAACGCAAGGACCGCAAGGATGAACAGGTAGACCGCCGACCGTTTCAATCTCCGATCTATCAGCTCTGCAAGGAATCCGCCCCACAGCATCGCCGTCACGATGAAGCCGTTTCCGAGCGCCACGGTCACCAGGATCTCGGGAAGAAATTTTCCCGCCTTGTTCAACAGATCCATGAATACTGCCGGCGGCACAATGTCCGGCGTGCCGTACTTGATCGCCATGAGCCGCGCCACTGTCGGAAAGAATGCGAATGCGACCGCCCATCCGTGCCGCTTCGGTACGGCATGGAACGATTGCACGATAATGTCGAGCGCAACGAAGACCAGAATCGGCGCAAGCACGGAGCGTGGAATGAACTCGACGATAAACGACGCATACCCGAGCACGCCGCCGAGTCCGATGAAGAGTCCGGTCAGGATCGTGTAGCCGGCGCGTGCGCCCATGCGTTTGTATGCGGGCTGGCCGATATACGGAGTGGTCTGCGCCACACCGCCGCAGACACCGGCAATGAGTGTTGCAACGGCTTCAGTGAGCAGAATGTCGCGCGTATGATAATCGTCGCCGGCCACGCGCGCGCTTTCAGTCGTGTTGATGCCTCCCACCACTGTGAGAATGGCAAACGGAATTGCAAGAGGCAGATACTTCAGCGCGGGACCGAGTCCCTTGAGAAATTCAAGCGAGGGAATCGGCAATCCGAAATGCAGCTCGAGCGGGGGCCAGACGGGGACGCTTGCGCCGACGAGTCCCGTGCTGCCGAGTCCGTAATACAACACAGTCCCGATGATGACGGATGCGAGCACGCCCGGAATCTGGAACGGGAGACGAATGCCCGCCACAAGTGTCGTGAGCACAATGCCGAGCGCCACAAGACCGATCACCGGCGCGCCGAAAATATCGATCAAGGGAATGATGCCGATCAACGCGAGTCCGATGCCCGCGAGCGATCCGAGCAGTCCGGCCTGCGGCACGATCCTGTTCATCCAGTTGCCGAAGAACGAAAAGACGACTTTTGTGAAACCGATGAACACCATTGTGGCCATGCCGATGTACCACGTCATCATCGCCGCTTCACGAGGTTCCATGCCCTCGGCCTTCAGTCCAATAAACGCCGGACCGAGCACGACAAGCGCGATGCCGATCGTCGACGGAGTGTCGAGTCCCAGCGGCATGGCGGTCACACGCGTGTTGCCTGTTTTTTTATAGAGCTTCCATGCCATCCACGCATAGACAAGATCGCCGAACAATACGCCGAATGCAGTGCCGGGGAACATGCGGCCGTACACGATATCGGCGGGATACTGAAACGCGAAGATGAGGATGCCCGCCAAAAATGAAAGCACGGTGAGATTGTCGAACATCAGTCCGAAGAAACCATTCAGGTCCCCGAGCACGAACCATTTAAATTTGTCGTCCGATTTCATTATCAGTGTGTTTTCGATGATGTACTAGATGATTCGCGTCGGCCCCGACGGGGTCAATGACTCACGCGTACGTGTGATTGTATTGTGGCAGCCAGTAAAGATTATCCCGCGAGCATGCCGGCGATCGAGGCCGTCATCCACGTGGCGATCGTGCCGCCGAGCAGCGACTTCAATCCGAACCGGGCGATGTCGCTCCGGCGATGTTCGGCAAGCGGACCGATTCCTCCGATCTGTATGGCGATCGACGAAAAATTTGCAAATCCGCAGAGCGCATACGTGGCGATGATGATCGCCTTCGGCGACAATTGTCCCGCCGCCACGAGATCTGCCATACGCGCGTATCCCACGAACTCGTTCAGCACGAGCTTGATGCCCATCAGGCTTCCCACATTGAGACAGTCACTCCACGGCACGCCGATCGTGAATGCAACGAACTGGAACACGAGTCCGAAGAGCAGTTCGAGCGACAGCGGCTTGTTGAAATTCGTCATGAGCATCGTATTCGCTCCGGTCCAGTCGCCGATTGCGCCGAGAAAGGCGTTGAGCAAATAGATGAGCGCAATGAATGCGATGAGCATCGCACCCACATTGAGGGCAAGCTGCAATCCGGTTCCCGCTCCCGCTGCGGCGGCTTCGATCACGTTCGAATGAGTCTTTTCAGTCTTCACTCGGACCGTGCCCATCGTCTGCGGCACATCGGTTTCAGGATACAGCATTTTGGCGACGACGAATGTGGCGGGGGCCGCCATGATGCCGGCCGCGAGCAAATGTCCCGCAAAGAACACCTGCGATTGATCGATCGCCACGCCCTGCGATGCGGCCATTGCAGCGCCGAGCATCTGATAGTATGAGATGAGCACACCGCCAGCAATATGGGCCATGCCGCTGATCATGATCGTGAGGAGTTCGGATTGTGTGAGTCCGCCGATGTACGGACGGATCACAAGCGGAGCTTCAGTCTGACCGATGAAGATGTTCGCCGCCACACAAAGCGATTCGGCGCCGCTGATCTTCATGAGCTTTGCCATGAACCAGGCGATCCCCTGGACGACGAGCTGCATGATGCCGAGGTAATACAACACTCCCATCACGGAGGCGAAGAAGATGATTGTGGGCAGGACCTGGAAGGCGAAGAAGAAGCCGAGGCTTCCCTTCGCTGCGGGTCCCACGGCGAGATTGCCGAAGACGAACTCTGCGCCGTTGCCGGCGAATGAGAACACGAAGACGAAGAAGCGGCTGATCTGCTGGAAGACGACGCGGCCGATGTCGGTCTTCACAACAAGGAGCGCGAAAGCGAATTGCAGAATGATGCCCGATCCGACAAGACGCCAGTCGATGCGGCGGCGATTATTTGAAAAGACGAATGCAAGACCGGTCATGGCCGCCAGGCCGATGAGTCCGCGCACAACAGAAACAATATCCATAGCGCTCCTTCAATGGTGAAAAGAATCCGGGAGGAATATACGAAGTTTTTTCCTCGTGCGCGATATTTTTCCGCATTGCGTGAGAGCGCCGCATGTGTGCTGCAGGGAGTGATTCCCTGCAGCACAACAGAGAACGTCATGAGCTTCCAATCAGAACGTCATGACCGCGCCAAGCAGCAGTGTGGT
>DATGXR010000002.1:0-6642 GCA_035298825.1 Bacteroidota bacterium | reverse complement strand
GTCGATCGCAACAGATGCCGAAATGCCTGTGGCGAATGTCACCGTGCTCTTCGAGCGTAATGAGCAAAAAGAGCGTCTCGTTTCCGAATATCGCAAATCGATAGCCGGCCGCCTCTATGATGCGATGCTCAACATCCGTTTGAGCGAGCGGCTTCAGAAACCGAATCCGCCGTTCGTTTACGGATACGCAGGCAGTCAAAACTTCATCGGTGGAAAAGATGCGTACGTCGTTGCCGCAGTCGTGAAGGAAAACGAGATTCTTTCGGGTCTTGAAGCGATCGCCGGCGAAGCCTTCCGCGTGCAGCAGCACGGTTTCACTGCAGGGGAACTCGACCGCGTGAAGAAAATGACGTTGAGCTCGATGGAACAAGCGTATAATGAACGTGAAAAGACCGAATCGGGAAATTACGCCGATGAATTCGTGCGCAACTTCATCGACGAGGAGCCGATCCCCGGCATTGCGTATGAATACGATCTCCATAAACAATTCATTCCGCAGATCACGCTTAACGAAGTCAACCGGCTTTCGGACGAACGTATTCTTCCGGGCAACCGCGTGATCACGCTCTCGGCGCCGAAGAAAGAAGGCGTCACGCTTCCCGACAGCGTAGCGCTCATCGCGGCATTGCAGAAAGTGAGCGAGGAAAAGACTGCCGCGTACGTCGACAGCGCCAGTTCGAAACCGCTGCTTGCCTCGCTTCCCAAACCGGGCAAGGTCGTCAAAGAGAAAAAATATCCGAAGACGGGCGTGACCGAATGGAAGCTTTCGAACGGCGCGCGCGTTGTGTTGAAACCCACGGACTTCAAGAACGACGAGATCCTGTTCACCGCGAACAGCTTCGGCGGGACCTCGCTTGTGAAGAACGCCGATTATATCTCGGCCTCGAGCGCCGCCGGTGTCGTTCGTCTGGGCGGACTCAATTCGTTCGATGCGGTGACGCTGCAGAAGATGCTTGCAGGAAAGATCGCGAATGTCGCTCCCTATTTTAACGAACTGCAGGAGGGAGTCTCGGGCTCGATGACGCCGCGCGATGCCGAAACATTCTTCCAGCTTTTGTATATGACGTTCACCGAGCCGCGCAAAGATACGTCGGCATTCTCGGCATATGTGTCGCGTGTGCGGGCTTCGATCGCGAATCGGAACGCGGATCCGGATGCGGCATTTTCCGATACGGTCTCTGTCGTGTCTTCGGACTATCACTTCCGCGCGAGGCCCATTTCGAACAAGCTCATCGACGAATTGGATCTCAATAAAGCCTTCGCGTTTTATAAGGACCGATTCGCCGACGCGAGCGATTTCACATTCTTCTTTGTCGGAAATTTCGAACTGCCGCAGATGAAATCGTGGGTTGAAAAGTATATTGCGAGCCTTCCGTCGATCAACAGGAAAGAAACATGGAAGGATGTCGGCGAGCGGTTTCCCGTGGGCAAGACTGAACGCGAAGTCCGACGGGGCATCGAACCGAAAAGCAGCGTGCGGCTCATGTATTCGGGACCGTTTGACTGGAGCACGAAAAACCGATTCGATTTCCAGATGCTGATGGAAGTGATGCGCATCAAATTGCGCGAGCAGATGCGCGAAGAAAAAGGCGGCGTCTATGGCGTGGGCGTCGGCGGGTCAACCTGGAAGTATCCCATGAAACAGTATCAGATTTCGATCGGATGGGGATGCGCCCCCGATCGCGTCGAGGAACTGATCGGCGTTGTGAATCAGCAGATCGACAGTTTGAAAAATTATCCGGTGCGCGAAGATTATGTGCAGAAAGTGAAAGAAACGCAGATCCGCGACCGCGAAGTGAATCTGAAGGAAAACAGTTTCTGGCTCGGCGCGCTCAACGGGCAGTACTACTATGAAATGAGTCCCGAATTGATCCTTGACCGCATCAACCTGATCAACGGATTCAAGGCATCGGACGTTCAGCTGGCAGCCAAAATATATTTCGGGCATCCATCGACAGCGAAATTTGTGATGAACCCGGAAAAGAGTCCGGAAAAGAACCCGGAAAAGAAATAGATTGCCGATCGTCATTCTGAGACTGCTGCCGCAGCGCGAATAAACGCTTCGCGCTGCGGCTTTTTACATCGCAGCATTTCGAGCATGAATTATTCACAGTGAGTCGAAGGCGGGAGGAGATACATGTCGAACGCAGTCATCACATTGGAGCGTCACATCATCGAAGGGGAGCGCGCGCATCCCGGTGCGACGGGAAATTTTTCGGCTGTGCTGCGCGATCTCTCGCTTGCGATTAAAATGATCTGGCGTGAAGTGACGAAGGCCGGGCTCGTGAATATTCTCGGCATGGCCGGCACTGAAAATGTGCACGGCGAGTCGCAGAAGAAACTCGATATCTTTGCTGACGAAGCGATCTATCGGGCGATGGATCATACGGGCCATCTGGCCGTGATGGGCACGGAAGAACATGACGACGTGCTCGAGATCCCGGATAAATATCCGCTCGGCAAGTACGTGCTGTTGTTCGATCCGCTTGACGGCTCCTCGAACATCGACGCGAATGTGAGCGTCGGGACGATCTTTTCGATCTATCGACGCATCTCACAAAGCGGCAAAGGCATGCTCATCGACTGCATCCAACCGGGGTATAAGCAGGTTGCGGCCGGATACGTCGTTTACGGCTCGAGCACGATGATGGTCTACACGACGGGCGACGGCGTGCACGGCTTCACGCTCGATCCGAGCATCGGCGAGTTTCTGCTTTCGCATGAGAACATCCAGATCCCCGCACGCGGAAAGATTTACAGCGTGAACGAAGGCAATTACACATTCTGGTCGGATGATGTGAAAAAATATCTCCGCCATTTGCACGAAGAGCATCAACCAACCAACCGTCCATATTCCGCCCGATACATCGGATCGCTTGTGGCCGATGTGCACCGCACGCTGCTCTATGGCGGGATATTCCTCTATCCCGGCGATACACGGTACCCCAACGGTAAGCTCAGACTGATGTATGAAGCGAATCCTCTTTCGATGATCGTTGAACAGGCAGGCGGCGCCGCCACAGACGGGCACAAGCGGATCCTCGATATCATTCCGTCCGGACTCCATCAGCGCACGCCGTTGTTCATCGGCAGCCGCGACGACGTTGCCGAGTGCCGGCAATTTCTGCAAGAACATATCATGGCATCATAAAAACATGTCGAACGATCGCCTCCGGAACATCTATCCATGAAACTGTGTTCGATGATGTATGGGTGCGAGGCCGATGCACATCTTTTGAAAAATAAAGTCCTCGCCAATATGGTTGATTACCGGCGCTGAAATCAGTACTATTACAGTTCAATGAACATCATCCCGACACAGTCCCGCAGGTATATACGGAATGCAGCCTCCGCCTTCATGGTGGTTGTATTCGTGGCGAGTCTCGCTATCAGCGCCTTCCATAGTCATCCCGACTGTGTGAAGCCTGACGATTGCGCGCTGTGCGTATTTCATACGTCGATTTGCATTGAGACCGGAGGATCGGTCCAGCAATCAACTCTCTGCGACGCCCCCGTTCTTCGTTCCATCATCATTGTCACCGAAAAGCTTCCCGAACCATTCTTTACGAGTGTCTTCTCGAGTCACGCTCCACCTCAATATTGTTGAATCCGTACTGACATCTTATTTCGATGGTCTTTGCCGTTTCACGCGTGCAATTGAACATGAAATAACATTATTACTCACCGATTAATGGCGTTGTTAGGCTATTAAGCGTGCGGATATACACATTGACATTGAGGATCAGCCATGAACCTGAAGCATCCATGCATTTCAGTTGTCCTGCTGTTATTTCTGTTCTCATCCGGAGCGATGCACGCGCAATCGAATGAAGGATCTTCATTCGATCAGTCGAAATTTGTTCCGGACATCGCATTCATTCTTGACGCGTCGGCTGTCGCTCGGGATATCAAGGATCAGCAGTATTACTCACTGACCACTCCCGGAGTCACTTTCCCATTTCTGACCGAGCGCGGTTCTTCCGGCGCAAGCGCGCACCGGGGAATGAATTTCAATTACGGCGAGTTGTCGCTCTATTCAGTCGTCGATCCGTATTTCGACCTCTTCGCCGTGATCGGACTTTCACCCGAAAGCGCGGGACTGGAGGAGGCGTATTTTTCATCGCGGAAACTGCCCTACGGGCTGAAACTGAAAGCAGGAAAATTTCTTTCAAGTTTTGGGAGAGTGAACGAACAACATGAGCATTTCTGGGATTTTTCAAACCGGCCTCTCATCGCCGCCGCCTTGTTCGGAGAAGAGGGATTGAACGAGATTGGGGCGCAGATGACATGGGTTGCACCGACATCGTACTATCTTGTTTTCGGCGCTGAAGTCCTGAATGGTGAAAACCAACAATCGTTCGGCACCACCGGATTTATCCGTCCGACAGATGGCGCAGCCGTGGATGCCGTGCAGGGTCCGAATCTCTATGTCGGATTCGTCCGTTCCTCGATCGACATCGGCGATGCATCAATCCTGTTTGGCGTTTCGGATGCATTCGGAAAGACAAGAGCGGATCAGAGCGTTTCTTCGATCGTCCCTACGCATGAGGCTGTCGATGCCAATACGAATATCATCGGTGTCAATTTGACGATGAAGTACTCGCTCGATGCGATCCGGTTTATTTCATTCCAGAGCGAATACATGCATCGGTCGATCGACGGCACGCTGTACACAACGGGACCCGCCGACGAAGCGATCATGCCGAATCTTGAGAAGCGGCATTCGGGCATGTATGCCCAGGCGGTGGCCATGCTCGATCAGCGTTGGGAGGCTGGTCTGCGCTATGATCTGTTGATGCAGAATGATGTCACAACCGGCGGCATCGATCAGCATCAGCCGTCGCAATTGCCGCGCTATTCGGCCATGATCGAATATTATCCGACTGAATTTTCGCGCTTTCGTCTGCAGCTCGATCGCGATGAAAGTCTTTTTGTGCCGACTGCGACAGGTGTATCGCGCCGGCCCTATACGCAGATCGTGTTGCAGGCGAATCTGGCGATCGGCGCCCATGGCGCCCATGCCTTTTAACTGAACGTGTGTTCTCACTCATCTTAATGGAGTATCCAATGAAATTCGTGAAATTTATTCTTCCCTTGCTGCTGATGTTTATGCAGACCGCGTTGTCAAGTCAGTTGCACGTTGTCGCGACATACGGCTACATCGGCGATATCGTGCAGCGAATCGGAAAAGACAAAGTTGAAGTTGTTGCGCTTGCGCGCGGAGATTACAATCCGCACGTCATTGTTCCCAAGCCATCGTATATCGCAAAGCTCCGAGGAGCCGATCTGCTTGTGATCAACGGAGGCCAGCTTGAAATCGGATGGCTGCCGCAGATCATCAGACAGGCGAACAACGGCAATGTGCAGTCAGGAGCAAAGGGATTTCTTGACCTCTCGAAGTACGTGCATCTGATCGATGTGCCGTCGAGCGTCTCACGCGAGATGGGCGATGTGCATCCCGAGGGCAATCCGCATTTTTTTCTTGATCCCGATAATCTTCCCATCATCGCCAAAGCGATCACCGATCGGTTGAGCGAACTTGATCCTGAAAACCGTTCGTTTTATGAAGCGAACAATAATGACCTGACCAATCAGTGGAAGCAAAAAGTGAAGACATGGGAAGAAAAGTTGAAACCCCTCAAAGGAGAAAAGATCGTTGAATATCACCGGATCTTCGATTACTTTCTGCGCCGATTCGGATTCACGATTGTGGCCACGATCGAGCCGCTCCCCGGAATACCGCCGACGACAAAACACATTGCCGATGTCGAACGAATGATCGGCTCGGAGCATGTGAAGTACATCCTGCAGGATGTGTACAACCCGCAGGACGCTTCTCAATATCTTGCCAAACGGCTCAACGTGAAGGTGCTCATCCTTCCGCATGATGTCGGGGCGGTCAAGGAGGCGGACAACGTATTCAATGTATTCGAGGAGATCGTGCGGAGGCTGACCAATGGCTGATATCCTTCTCTCGGCTTTCGTGCTCTCCGTGGTGCTGCTCGGGATCCATTCGTTCTTCGGACTCGAGATCATCAAACGTGGAATCATCTTCACGGACCTTGCAATCGGGCAGATGTCAGCCCTCGGCGCCGCGCTTTCAATCCTTTTCCTCGACGGGAAATATATTTATCCCGTTTCGCTTGCCTTTGCGCTGTGCGCGGGACTGTTGATTTCGCTGGCGGCCAAACGCACCTCATCGCATGAGGCCTTCATCGGACTGTTGTATGCATTCGGCATCTCGGGCGTCTTCATCGTGCTTTCAAAATCGGCGCACGGCACGGAGATGTTCGATCAGCTTATGGCATCGGACATTCTCTTCACGCCCTGGTCTGATATCATCGAAACGGCGATTCTGTATTCGCTGCTCGGACTCGTGCTGATTTTTGTCTATCCGCGCATGAAGGGATTCTGGAGGGACACGCTGTTTTTCGTGTCGTTTGCCGCCACCGTGACAAGCTCCGTGCGTTTGGCAGGAGTGCTGATTGTGTTTTCGTTGCTTGTTGCGCCGGCGTTCATCGCCATCCGGCTCAACAAATGGAAGATTCTTCTTGTCGCGTGGATCGTCGGCATTGCGGTGAATCTGATCTCGATTACAGTCTCGTACAATCTTGATCTGCCGACAGGCTACACGCTTGTCTT
>DATGXR010000001.1:0-6276 GCA_035298825.1 Bacteroidota bacterium | reverse complement strand
GTGAACTATATCGGCTCGAAATTAAGGCTGTCGCCGTTCATCAGGCACACGATCTACAGTGTGACCGGACCGACAAAGGACAAGGTCTTCGCCGAACTGTTCGGCGGCACGGGCATCGTCGCCCGACGTTTCAAGAACGATGTGAAGACACTCATCGTCAACGACATCGAACCATACAGCTACACGCTGCTTCGTAACTACATCGGCAATACCTGCCTGTTCGATCATCACACGCTGATCGCCGAACTCAACGCTCTCGAGGGCACTGAAGGATTCATCTTCAGGGAATACTGCATGGGCGGCCGCGCAGGTCGACAGTATTTTTCGGATGAGAACGGAAGGAAGATCGATGCGATCCGCATGCGCATCGAAGAGTGGAGGAAGACAAACCGCATCACACTCGATGAGTATTATTTCCTCCTCGCGACACTGCTCGAAAACGCGGACCGCGTCGCCAATACCGCCGTGATCTACGGCGCGTTTCTCAAACATCTGAAAAAAACAGCGCAGCGAACGCTTCATCTGCGGCCTGCCGTCTTCTCGGAGACGAAGACTCCCACACATGTATTCTGCAAGGATGCGAATGAACTGATCGGCGAAATCTCCGGCGACATCCTTTATCTCGATCCGCCATACAACGCACGGCAGTATGGCGCGAATTACCATTTGCTCAATACGATCGCGCTCTACGACAAGTTTATTCCGCGGGGAAGAACCGGGCAGCGTGCGTATTATCGATCGCCGTATTGCCGTCGTAGAAAAGCGCTCGGCGCGTTCGAGGATCTCGTCAAGCGCGCGGATTTCGAATTTATCTTTATGAGTTACAATAACGAGGGCATCATGAGCGCCCGTGACGTCTGCGCTGTGATGTCGCAGTTCGGAACGTATTCTTCTGTACAGCGAGTATATCAGCGGTTCAAGGCCGATAAGACGGCAAACCGAAGGCATAAAGCCGTCTCGACACTCGAGCATCTCCACATCCTCCTGAAATCCTGAGCCGCACAGTTAAAGTGCGTAAAGTAATGACCGCGCCAGCGTATTAAATTCGGGGTACCAATGGAATTTTGTCACGCGCGCTAAAACTATTTTTAATCCCCCTGCTTCACTGAAAAAATATTCTACACACATCGGTATCAATTTTTTCCATCGCGCATTTTTATCTCACTCCATGATGTGAATTCCTTCCGTATTTTCGTTATCTTATCCGGTCATCAGCATATGAGCCCAGGCCAATCGTCGTGGGCTTATGATTTTTTGTAGTATTATTGAGGACAAAAAAATCATTGAATCCAATGACAACTTCTTAAGTGAATTTTTGCGACATTGAATTTCATATTTTGGATGGGAGATGTGTTGCGTGCGCTCAGGTGAGGCCTCGCATCGCTGCGGCACCGGGCGGTCCATTCTTCCAAATTTTCTTTTCACTGAAGAAGGAGAGGGATGAGCGATATAGGGGTTAACACAGACAGTCTGTTTGTGAGCGCGAATGACAAATTGGGCAGGAGTGATTTTCAGGGGGCGCTCGAAGAGATGAACAAGGCGATTATGCTGAAACCCGATGCGGAGACATATTCGTTCAGAGGGGCGATCCGCACGGCGATCGAAGATTTCAAGGGCGCGATCGAAGATCTTACGATCGCCGTCACAAAGCGGCCCATCGCTGAAGCCTATTCATTCCGCGGGATTGCGAAAATGGGACTCGGGGATGTGAAAGGCGCTATCGAGGATTACTCGACAGCGATCAGTCTGAACTCGGACGATTCGCGCGGATATTATCTGAGGGGAAGCGCGAAGGTCAACATCGACGATTACGCAGGGGCCATCGAGGATTTTACACAAGCGATCAATCGCGATCCGGAGGATGCCGAAACATATTTCAGCCGGGCGGTGATCCTGCTTAAGACCGGCAACAAGCGCGAAGCGCGCGTGGATTTTTTGAAGACACGCGCTCTGGGCAAGGACGTGCCCGACGACGTGCTCGCGCTGTGCACATCATAACAGACGGATGACGTATCAACAGGAGAAGACAGCGATATGCAGGCGCAGACGGGGTCATTGACGGTTTTTACTCATTTCGATCTCAAGATACTCGCAACACATTTTGCAGACGACATACGCACACGGCCCGCAGGAATGGATCCGATCTCAAAAGAATTCCTGATCGTCCAGACTCCGGGCATGAAAAAATTTCTCGAGCTTGAATGCGCGCAACGCAATACGATCTTCACACAGGTCGCCGCTCTTGCGCCCAAGCAATTCGTCATGGAGCTCGGATATCTGCTGCTGAAGCTGAAAGAAAAACGATCCGTCTTCGAACGTGACATTCTTCCCTGGGCGATATATCGATTGATGAAACAGGGGATCGAACAACGCGTCCCCGAGTTGTCGGAGCTTTCCACATACGGCGGCAGCGAGAACAGCGAGATGCGCCTCTTCTCGCTCGCCGAAAAAACAGCGGACATCTTCGACCAATACATGCTCTATCGCCCGGACTGGATCGGCGCATGGGAATCGGACCGGTGCATGTTCGACACTGCGGGCGCGCACGACAAGAATGAAGTCTGGCAGAAATATCTGTGGACAACACTCGTCCGCGAAGCAGAAGTCGTCAGTCCCGCAAAGTACATCACTACGCTGTCCGACGCGCTGGCCAATCCGACTCAGGAGCTCATTTCACGTTTGCCGAAGCGTATTTTTCTCTTCGGCATGTCGATCCTTCCTCCGCAATATCTCCGAATTTTTTCGAAACTCGGCGAGCTGATCGATGTGACGATGTACCTGCAAGTCCCCTCGATTTTTTATTTCGGCGACGCGTTGAGCGACAAACAGATCCAATGGCGGCGGCGTAGTGCGGCTGGATCGGAAACAACGGCGAATGCGACGATTGTGTCAGCGCGGAGCAGCGACCATATCGCAGACGAAGTGCTCGACGACGCCGCCTCGACGAATGCGCTCCTGCGCAATCTTGGAAAGATGGGCAGGGAATTCATGGATCTGCTGCTCGAGACGAACGCGCAGCAGCGGGAACTCTATGATATTGCTGATATTGCGGACGAGCCGGCGCGTTCGCTTTCGCTTCTGCATCGCACGCAGTGGGATGTACTTATGTGCAACGACGCGGCTCTCGAACCCATCGCCTGCAACGAGGACACATGGAGCATACGCCTCGCCGCATGTTACGGTCCGCTTCGCGAAGTCGAAGTGGTGCACGATCTGCTGCTCGATTGTTTTTCTGAAAATCCTTCGCTCACTCCCGCCGACGTGCTCATCGTCACGCCCGATATCGAACTCTACGGTCCCATCGTGCAGATGGTGTTCGGCGATGCGAGGCAACGCTGCGGCGCGCGCATTCCATTTTCACTCTCAGACCAGTCGATGCTTGCCGAAAACAAGATCGCGCAATTCGCGCAGGATCTGCTCTCGGCCGCAACTGGCCGCTTCGAAGTCTCGGCGATATTGCCGCTCTTCGAAAGCGCGTCCGATCTTTCCGGAATGCCGCTGAGCATGAAGGAACGCGAACTGATTCGCCGATGGTGTGAGCAGAGCGGCATCCGCTGGGGATTCGACGATGGGTTCAAGGAAGCGCACGGACTTCCGCCGTCCGATCTGTTCACGTGGCGCTATGGCATCGACCGATTGATCGCAGGGTACGTGATGGATGACGAATCGAAATTGGAAAGCGGATTGTTTCCCGCCGTTGAAGTGGAAGGAGACGGCGCGCATCTGCTCGGCCGCCTCGCCGAGTTCGTCGACTCGCTTGCCGCGCTCACAGCGGTGTCGAGAGAGAAACATACGATACACGAATGGAACGAAACGATCGCGCCTCTCATCAGCCGGTTCTTTTCTTCTGAAGATGAGCTGCAGGATGACGGGAAGGACGCGGCTGCGGCGTTCAGCCGGGCGTTATCCGCATTGCGCGAGAGAACGGAGATCTCGCGCACACATGCCGAACGATTCCCGTTTGCGATCTACATGCAAACGATCGTCGATGAACTTTCGCAAAGCGCAGGGGGACGCGGATTCTTTACGGGCAATGTGAGCGTGGCCGGGATGATTCCGATGCGCTCCATTCCATTCAAGATCGTCGTGATGATGGGAATGAACCGCGGAAAATTTCCGCGCCATTCCACACGGCCGTTGTTCGACCTCATGAGCCAGGATCATCCGAAGCCGGGCGATCGCGATTCGCTGACCGGCGACCGATATATCTTTCTCGAAACAATCCTCTCGGCGAAGGAGAGACTGATCATCACATGGAACGGTTTCGACAGCAGCGCTTCGAGCGAGATTCCGCCGTCAGTGCTTGTCGATGAATTCACATCGTACCTCACGCGCGAATACTGTATCGAGGGATCGGCGAAAAATACGGGCAAGGCCATCACGGTCAGGTATCCGCTTCATCCATTCTCCGGCCGATACCAGTCGAACGATCCGGCCGATGTGATGCTCAATACATGGAATGTGAACTGGTTCGATCCCTCAGGCAAGCGATGCGCAGGCGCGCCGATTTTTTTATGGAACAATCGATTGGACGCATCGACCGCCGATGATGCGGTCAACGGCAATGCGATCTATAACGCACTGGCCGATCCGATGAGCTGTTTCCTCGGCGCGTGCCGCATACAGGCGCCTGCATACAAGGAGAGCCTTGAAAGCTGTGAACCTTTCGCCATTACGGGACTCGATAAGTGGGCGCTGAAGAAGGCGATCATCGCCGCTGAGTTCGGGAACGATCCTGATGCGATCGAGAGACTCGCTGCAAACGGAGGCGTCCCTCCGGGCACCGCAGGCAGGATTGCGGTCGAAGGAGTGAAGAGCGAGATACGAACCCGCATCGAGTTGATCCGCGCGATCGACAGCGAGCCGCGCTTCGAATTCCACCGGATCGATTGTGCACATGACGGATGCCGATATCGCATGGAGATTGATTCAGTCTCCATGAAAGGGACTGATATGAGGAAGAATAATTCGGTCTCCATGCAGGGCAACGATAATCCAAAAATGAAAATTGCCGCTGTTAAAAAAGCAAAGCGCACTGTAAAACATGATGATGCGACGACCGGAAGGATCGCAGTGCTCGCAGATTTGAACAAGACGGACGGGAAGAGATCGCTCCGGGCATGGATGACGCATTTGTTTCTCAATCTTGAAATGCCGACTGAGACGAAATTCATCCTCCTGGATGAGACGATCGTCCTTCCTGCGATCGCGAAGGATCAGGCCGCGGCGCATATTCGATCGCTCGATTGTCTGACCAATGACATGCAACAGAAATTGCTTCCCTTTATTCCCGATGTGTCGCTCGAATATCTTCTCGCTGAAAAAAAAGGAGATGATCCTTGTGACAAGGCTTGGAAAAAACTCAGTGAGCTCTTCGGACGCGTCTATCACATGGAATATAAACTGGACAGGCGGATTCGCGACGCATTCGACGATGCTGAAGACTGGGATACGGCGATGGGAAAAATTCCCGGCGGCCAGGAAGCGTTCGCCGAAATGGCACGAACGATCTATGGTCCGTTTCTTGATGCGAAGGGGGAGAACTGATGCAGCCGCTGAATATCAATACACTCCCGCTTACAACGATCGTCTGTAATGACTCTTCCGTCGGTCCGACTGAAACACGCGTGATCGGTGGCACCGTCTGCATCGAGGCGAGCGCAGGGACCGGTAAGACATATGCGATCGGCCTGCTCGCGCTCCGGCTTGTCATGGAGGATCCGGGTATCAGTCTTGCCAGGCTTGCCGTTGTGACATTCACCGATGCGGCCACGGGCGAGCTGTCTGAACGCATCGCAGAATTTCTTCGACTTGCGCGTGACTATGCGGCAGCATCGGCGAATCACGCAATCGGCGCTTCCGGTGTTGATCGTACGCGTCTTTCTGTCGGAGCTTTCCATGCGGATGATGCTCCATCCTCAAGCCGTGCGCAACAGGGAGCCTCGACCGCCGGCGCGCGGCATACGGACAACGAAGAAATTCGAATGCTCGTTGAAACCGCCATCTCACAATCGGATAAAAAGACAGTGCTGCGCAGGCTGGACGATGCGCTGCTCAACATCGATCTTGCAAGGATTTCGACGATACACGGATTCTGTTCGCGCATCCTGAACGAATTCGCGTTCGAAACGCGCAGCTCATTCGGAATGGAATTGATCAAAAATCAGGATGAAGTGATTCATCAGATCCTGTCCGATTTTTGGCGGCGCGAGATCGCTCCTCTCGAACCGCGTCTGTTCCAGTTCGTCGAATGCCTGACACCAGAATCGCTCTATG